>JBDUAS010000383.1:0-5839 GCA_040004535.1 Deltaproteobacteria bacterium | reverse complement strand
ATCGCGGGCGAGGCGCTCGTCGCCGAGGACGGCCAGGCGTGGGACGCGATCGTGATCGTGAAGTATCCGAGCCGCGCCGCTTTCAGCCAGATGGTCGCGGATCCGGGCTACCAGGCGATCACGCACCTCCGGACCTCGGCGCTGCGCGAAACCGTGCTGCAGCCGACGTCGCCGTGGCTGAGCGCACGAGCCGCGGGCTGATCTAGTCGCCGGCCACGCAGGTCGTGCGGTCCCGTCGCGTCGTCACGCCGGAAGGAATCCGACCCGCGGCGATCATCATCAACGGCGCCTCGATCGTGCAAGTCGGCGAGTGGGACGAGCTGCCGGCCGGCATCGCGGTGACCGACTACGGCGAGCTCGCGATCCTCCCTCGGCGGATCGGCACGGCAGTGCCGTTCAGCGCGAAGGCTGGATATCAATCAGCGGAACGCGAGCTCGGGAGGGTGTGCAACCGCGACACAGCGAGCTTGTCTTCGCGGTACGGCTCGATCGCCGGGAACAGCTCGACGAGACGTGGCGTGGTCGTGACGGCCTTCCGCTTCATCTCGCGATGCTAGCCTTTTGGAGTCCGAGGGTGCGATGCGCGGTCCGGAAGGGCCAGCGCCGTCGCCACCGCAACGACAAGGAGCTACGATGATGAGATTCGAGGTTCGATTCGCGGGTGCGTTGCTCTCGCTCGGCGCCGGTTGTTCCGGATCGCCTCCCCCTACGGTGAAAGCGCCGGCGGCGACGTGTCCGTCGACGATCGGTGGGGCGGTGCACGATCTCGACGACCACGATGCAGCGCTCGCAGGCGCGACAGTTGCGATCGGCCGCCCCGGGGATCGTGCAGGCGAGCGGCCTACGCTGACCGACGCCACCGGGACGTTCGTCCTCGAATATGTGGCGCAGCCGCTGGGCAGCATCTCGGTCTACGTCGACGACGCGACCGCAGCCGGAACCTTGCCAGCGTGCGTGGACAAGCTGATGTGGATCGGTGTCCATACGCAGGCCGCGAGCGGCGCTCCGTCCGCCCTGGTCATCCGCATGGAGGATCGATCGGTCGACACCGCGGCCGTGCGCCGCGCGTCCGAACGTCGTGAAGCGCTCGCAGACAAGTGGCTCACGTTCTACGAGGGCTTTGGCACGGTCGTCGAGGGCAGTCACGCCGATTGTGCCCAGCTGGCAACCGCGCTCGAACAGTTCGTCGAGCAGCATCGGAACACCATCGATGCGATCAAGCAGCAGCAAGCCGCGATGTCGAGTCGCGAGCGCGAACAGCTCGAGGACACCATCGAGCGGAAGTTCGCGTCGCGCAGCGCCGCGGTGCAACAGCAGGCCAAGGGCATCGAGGCCTGCCAGGGCGAGCCGCGCGTGCGCGGGGCCCTCCGCGGCTTCCCGCGGTAACCCGAGTGGGATCGCGCATGACGCCGTGATGACCTTGCGATTTCGAGATCACCGCGTGGCGCGAACCCTCGACCTCTACAGTAGCTTACGGCGCGTGCTTCGCGACCACGCTCTTGACCACGACGTTGTCGACGAGCACGCCGCAGGTGTGACCTGGACGAACGTCGGCACACGTGCCGCCGATATCTTGGGTGAACTCGAAGCGAAGCTGCGCCGTGGTTGCAGCCATACCGGGGAGCCGGAGATGGACGTGTTGCATGCCGTGCGAATCGCCAGCCCAGGCCGACATATCCTGGAAGTACGCGGAGTCGCTGCTGCGCGGGAAATGCTTCGGGTAATGGAACGCGGCGCCGGTCGTGAAGTCCGTCGCGAACGCCTCGGCCAGCACGGAGCGCAGCACGTGTCCCGGGGTCAGATCGGTGATGCGAAGGAGCGCACCGTCGAACGCGTAGATGTTGAACGGCTCGCCGAAATCCTCCGTGTCGTAGCAGATGTCGAAGTCGACCGTCACGTATCCAGCGTCCGCTGGGACCGTGAACGACGGGCTGAATAGGCGCTCGAAGCGAGTGCCCCGTCCCGAGAGCCCATCTTCGGCGTTCGGGTGGAAGGCCGCGTTCGATGCCGAGTTGCAGAAGGACGTCGAGGTGGTCCACGGAACGACGTTCGCGCCGCCGGCGTGAATCGCGGACCAACCCGCCGGCAGCGTCCCGGGGGCGGCAGCATCGAAGTTCTCGCCCACCAACACGGTCTCCACCGGAGTCCCGGTGTGGATCGTCGCGTGGAGCGTCGTCGGGAGCCCGCCGATCGAACCTGCGACGATCACGAGCTCGACATCGGTCCCAGCAACGAAGCTCGGATCGAGCTGGAGCCGAATCGGCAGGATGCTCGCGCCCGTCGCGCCCGGTGCGAGTGCGCCGTACAAGCCAAAGCCCGAGGTGATTCGAACGCCGGGAGTCGGCGAGCTCGCACTGGTGACCACGAAGGGAAGCGAACGCGCGTTGATCGGGTTCGTGACGTAATTCGTGAGCGGAACGGCGATTCGCGCCGAGTCACCGGGATCGAGGAAGCCGTCAGATCCACCGCCGGTGACGGTCGCGACCCCGAGCTCGACGCTGGTGATCGGAAGCTGCTCGAACAGACCGACCCGGCGGAAGTTCACTTCGGGCACGGTCATGCTCGCCGAGCTCGGCTCGCCATCCGTGAAGCCCACGGGATGAGTGCCGGCCCACACGGCGAACAGACTTCCGTTGTGCGCGACGATCTGGTTGTAGTCGCCGAGGTTCGGCTGGCCGGTGTCGTTGCCAAAGCCGGCGCGGAACGGGCGCTGCGTCAACGGCCGCGGCTGGGACCAGGTCGCGCCGCCATCACTGGAGAACGTGAATGTCACCTGTGTCAGGTCACCGCTCGTCGCGACGCCCTGATCATAGTAGAACACGAACACGCGTCCGGTCAGGTTGTCGACGGTGGTCCACGGGAACCATTGCGAACGGTCGGCACCGGGACGACTCGACAGCACGACCGGCGACGAGAACGTGGCGCCGTGATCGGTCGAGCGCTGCATCACGATGTCGGATCCGTCGAGCGCATCGTTGCTGGCGTAGGCGACGTACACGTTGCCGCGATGGCTGCCGTGCGTACGATCGACGGCAAGGCCCGGGAACGCGTGAATCCGGTCATCACCGAGGATCAGGTCGGGCGTCACGAAAGCGTCAGGACTGACCTGGACTGGCTCGCTCCAGGTCGCGCCGTGATCAGCGCTGCGCGCAAACCCGAGATTGTTCGTCACCCCACCGGTCGACTCTGACCATGCGATGTACGCGCCACCGTCGTCGCCAAACCGCGGGATCGATCCTTGATTCGGGCCGGCGGAGACCACCGACCGCGAGCTCCAGGTGGGGACGGGGTCGAGAATGTTGTCCGTGTAGGTCGTCGAGATCTGGGACGGGCCGCTGGTGAAGTTGGTCCAGCTGAGCAACACGCGACCGGAGTCGCGATCCACATCGAGATATTCCTTGTCGGCGGCGTCGACTGGCGCACCGCTCGCGGTGAGCAGTCCACTGGGGTTGGACGCCGTCGACACGACGAACGGGCCCTGCCAGGTATGGCCGCAGTCGGTCGAGCGGTGCACACCCATCGTCTGGACCGTCGAGGTCTCGTTGAATTTGCCGACCACGATCGACGAATAGATGAACGTGCATCCGCCGACATACTTGATGTCAGGATCGCCGAACACCTGCGGCAACAAGGTGGTCCCCACGACATCGTTCGCCGGCGAAGGGAGCTGACCGCCATCGGTGAACGTGCGACCGCCATCGTCCGAGTACATGAAACCAGACACTGAAATCGGGTTTTTCGCAAACCCTCGCGTGTCGTTGAAGCCGATCACGATGTGCTGGCCGCTGTCGTCGACCGCGAGTGTGGTCTCCGCTTGGTTGCCGCCGTTCGCGCCATCGAGATCGCCGTCGGGATCGACAAAGCCGCCCTCGTCGCACCCGTCGGTGGTGTCGTCGCAGCTGCCTCCGCCGCGTGCATTTGGTGCAATGGCCCGTTGCAGCTGACGGTGCGCCCGTTGCCCCATCGCTGACATCACCGCTCGGTGATCGAGCGACTTGCGCGCGACCGGCTCGGAGGCCGATTCAGACGAAACGTCCGCCCTCGGATCCGTTCCACAAGCTGACAACAGCACCGCCACCAACATCAGTCTACGTCCGCGCATCCACCCTCCTCTGTATCGGTCGTCCGAGTGAGCCGGCGACCACGGTGCAATACTCCTGACGCGCGGCGAGAGCCATGAAGATCTGCTCACAGTCGTGTGCGTACTCGAGTTCGTATGGCCGAGTTTTCGTATCGGCACATATAGTGTGGAGGCCTGCTAAAGGCTCGAACGGTGCGCGCGAAACGCGGACGGCGCGATCCCGACGACACGGGCTTCGCACAGCAACTGGAGCCGTGCACGCGAGCCGCCGGCCGGGCAAGCCACCGGTGGAGACGGCGCTGTCCCCCCCGAGGACCGCAACGCTCCGACGTGGAAGAAGTCCCAGCTACAGGTCGAGCAACACAACGACTCCCACGCGTGCTTCACAGGGTCTCAAAGGCCAGACCGTCGCCGAGCTCACGGCGGCGCCGCGCTGATCGTCAAGGCACGCGATCTTTCGCATCGTCTGCGGAGGCCGGGTCGAGCTCCCAGCGATGCGCATCGCGCTTCGCGATCGGGTCCTCGTCCTCGCGGAGTGTCGGTGGCAAGTTGTGGCTCCCGAGAAACCGTCTCGGGCGTGGCCGGATCCGAGTGGCTGCGTCGTCTATACGAACGAACCACCGGTGACCGACCTCCCTGTCCATTACGCTCGGTACGTCGCGCCGGTGCGCGCGAAGTGTCGCCGCTTGCTCGGTGACACCAGTGCCGCCGAGGACGCCGCCCAGGAGACGTTCCTGCGCCTGTTGAACGCCAGACTGCGGCCCGATGCCGAGCCGCGCGTCGTGCTGGCGTGGCTGTATCGCACGGGGACGCGGATCTCGATCGACATGCTGCGCGAACGGCGGCGCCACCCGTTCGATCCGGCCCACCTCGACGATGCGCCGTGTGGTGGAGATCCCGCCGCCGCACTCGAGGCGCGGTCGGCACTCGCGCGCATCGCCGGCGCGACCCCGGATGACGAGCTCGCGGCGGCCGTGCTGCGCCGGATCGATTCGCTCACCCACCCCGAGGCTGCCGCGGTGATGCACGTCTCGGAACGCACGGTGCGGCGACTCCTCGATCGCTTCGACGAACGCCTGACCACGGAGCACGCGTGATGGATGACCATCGCTACTCGACGTTCGCGCTCGACCTTTACTGGGCCGCACCGGAGGCGCGCGATCCCGACCTCGAACAGCACCTCGCCACGTGCGAGCGATGTCACGCGTACGTCGACCACCTCGCCGCGATCGATCGACCGATCGAAGTGCGTGCGCGCCCGAAGCGCTCGTGGTTACCGGCCCTGGTCGCGGCGGCGCTCGCAATCGCGCTCGTGATCGTCGTGCTCGCGTGGCCAGGTCACCGGGCGCCCACCATCGCGATCAAGGGCGAGCCGGGCGTGGAGGTCCTCGTTCATCGCGGTGCCGAGACCATGTTGTGGAACCCGTCGCTTCGCGTGCGCGTCCACGATGCGCTCGCGCTACGCGTCGCGTGCGAAGGCATGGCGCGCGTGAGCGTCCTGGTCCCCGACGCGACCGGCTGGCACCTCGCATTCGAAGGCAGCTGCCAGGACGAGGTCCTACCCTTCACCCTCGTCGTCGACGATCGACCCGGCGTCGAACGGATCTCGGTCGTGCTGAGTCAGCGCCACCTCGATGCGGATGCCGTGCAGCGCGCCACCGCGCTCGAGACCCGGAGCGCCGCGCTGTGGACCACTCGGTTCACGTTTGCCAAGGAGACCCCGTGATCAGGCTGGAACTGTTGGTCGTTTGCGCGCTC
>JBDUAS010000382.1:0-5840 GCA_040004535.1 Deltaproteobacteria bacterium | reverse complement strand
CGTTCGTAGTACGTGCGGCCAGCCGGTGAATCACACGAGCTGCAACCACTCATGAATACGAACGCACACGCGGAGACGAGGCTCCAGCGTAGGTCCCTCATACGGATATCCTATCAAAAAAACCGACCGCCGCGCTGGTTCAGAGCGCGGCGGTCATCACAATCGTCCTCGGGAAAACTACTTACTTCAACGACGCGAGTGCGGCCTTCGCCACGTTCTTGACGAGGCCCGATGCATCGCCACTCGCGAGCGTAAGCGCCGGCGCCGAATCCTTCGAGCCGAGCTTGCCGAGCGCATATGCGGCGTTGCGCCGCACGTACGGATCGGCATCGTTGACGACGAGCTGCTCGAGCGTCGTGCGCGCGTTCATGTCGTGCTTCGCACCGACGACGGTCGCCGCGTGCGCACGGACCTGCGAGTCGTTATCGGCGAGGCGAGCCTCGACGACCGCGATGTTGCCGTTCTGGTGCAGGACATCGCGCCACGCGTCGATCGCAGCCATGCGCACACCGGCGTCGGTGTCGGTCATCCCGGCCTCGAGGATCGGGTTGCCGCTGACGTGCGCCATGAGCCCGGCGGCCCGCACGAGCGCGAGCTTCGCGTCCGAGCTGAGGTTGCCGTTCAGCATCGCGCTGCGGAGTTGCGGCAGCGCCTTGTACTCCTTGATCGCGCCGAGGAAGTCAGCCGCGTTGCGGACGTGGACCGAGTCGAGCTTCAGGTCGTCTTCCATCTGCGCGGCCATCAACGCCGCGAGCTGCGGCCGCTTCGCAAACCACCACGCGGCGACTTCGCGCACGGGGTAGCGAGTGTCCTCGGTCAGTGCCGTGACGGTGTCGATGCACTCGGCACACATCAGGCCTTCGGTGCGTTCCACCTCGGCGATGATCGCGTCCTGCGAACCGGACGCGACAGCGGTCTTGATCAGCGAGGCGCTGCCGCCCTTACCGGCATTTGCAGTGCTGGCGGTGAGTAGCGCGAGAGCAACCGCGGCGAGCTTGTTCATGGTCTTCATGGTGTTTCTCCTTTCCGCGGTGAGTTAGTAGGTCGAGTCGTGCGGGTTGTTGGGACGGGCGTAGTAGTTCACGCCCATGTCGGCTGCGAGGATCAGCTTGTAGAACTCGGTCGCGGTGAGCTCGCGGCCGCTCTTGTAGCCAACGGTCGAGTGCGGCGACGTCGCGAAGGCGCGAACGTTCGGGTCGACGCTCGGGAACAGCCGCGTCGGGTTGATCTTCTTGATGAGCGCGGAGCCCGCGGCGTCCTCCGGGTTCATGTAGACCTTGAAGTTGCCGACGATCATCAGGTTGTTCTTCTCGATGGCTTCCATGTCGGGGCCGGCCATCGTGAAGTACGACGCCGAGTAGGTCTGCGGCGTGCCGCCGTCGGCCGAGCCGTAGTTGACCGTGATCGGGTCGCTCGACAGGTTGAACGTCCAGGTCGCGACCACCTTGCCCATCGCGTCCTGGATCGTGTAGCCGGGGATGCCCGCGGTGTTGTTCTTGTCGTGGCAGCTCGTGCAGTTGTCGTCGAACACCTGCTGGACCGAGCCCGCGCCGCCCGTGGTCGGGTCCTTCGCACCCCACGCGACGTCGCGCAGCTTGTCGATGCCCGTCAGGTCCGCCTGGATGAGGTTCGGGTTGTAGAGGTCGGCGTCCGCCGTCTTGCGGTTGGCGCGAGTGACGAGGCCGAGCGCGTCGAGCGGTCCGGCCGCGGCCGCGTCCGTGATGCCCGGGTTGATGACCGTGGTCGCCGCGCGGTCCTCGTGGCAGCCGCCGCACACGCGGGACTCACCGGCGCGCGCCGAGAACCACACCGGCTCGTTGAACAACGACATACCGAACTGATCGACGGTCTGGAGGTGGATCGGGACGTTCGCGGGAATCTTCGCGAGCCAGCTACCGTCCGCCTGGACGCGAGCGACGCCGAGGTCAGCGTGACCCTCGAACATCGTGGTACCGAACATGCGCGGGAAGCCTTCCTCCGACGAGAAACCTTCCATGACGCGCACGCCGTAGATGCTGCCCGGCGCGAACGAGTGGAGCGACGAGTCGTAGACGTTCATCGCGCCGACGACAGCTTGCTGGCCGAGCGAGCCATCCGACTGCGAGGCCGTCACGGCCGGCGCGGTGCGCGGCTGGAGCGGACGCGCGAGGATGTCCCACATCTCCGGGTCGTCGAGGATCGGGTGACGCTGCAGGTGCTCGGTGTCGTAGAGGTAGACGCCGAAGTTCGCCGACAGACCCGCCGCACCGAGCACGCCCGACTCGACCGGTCCGTCCGCCCACGACACCAGCAGGTCCGGGTGCTCCTTCGCGTTTAGCGGATATGCATCGTAGTAGCGACCGATCGTGCTTGCCGACGGCGTGTTGTCCATCGGCACGTCAGGGGTGAGCGCGACAAAGCTCGCGTTCGCTTCCGACATCGACTTGTCGGCGCGGACCTTGCCGTCGGTCTCCGACGGGATGCCGAGACGGATGTCGATCAGCGCTCCGGCCTGGATCGTGCGGTTACGCGCAGTCGCGATGCCGACGAAGCGGCCGGGGGCGATCTCTTGCGCCTTGAGCGTCGAGTTCGACGCGCCGGTGCCTTCCTTGCCGAACGCTTCACGCAGCTCGGTCATGTCCGAGTTCATGAACATGAGGTGACCGCTGTTCTCGGGCCCGAGGTGATCCCACTGCGTGAAGATCACGCGCCCGTCCGAGGCCAGGCTCGGCAGCGTGCGGTGCGAGAGGTTACGCGGGCCGAGCTGCTCGTTCGTCCCGTCGACGTTCATCGTGCCCATCTGGATCGTCGTGCCGCGCTCGTACTCGTCGACGTGCTGCGCCGGATCCGGATCGGTAACGGGGTTCGACACGACCGCGTTGGTCGTGAACAGGAGGCGATCGCCCGGCAGGAAGATCGGCGACACGTAGTCGCGCTGCGGGTCGCTCGCGATCTGCGTGACGCTGCCGTCCGACAGCGTCAGCATGTAGAGACCGTAGTGCTGGTCCTTCGCGGAGTGACCGGCGAACACGATCTGCTTCGCGTCGAACGAGATATCGTACGACTGGATGTCCATGCCCGCGAGCTCGGGGGCCTGGTCACAGCAGATGTTCGTCTTGGTGCCGTCCGCCGTGGGGGGCGACAACTTCACCAGGTGCGCACCCGGCAGGTAGGAGGTGTACTGGAAGATATCGCCACCATCGTTGCGCTTCGGGCGCTGCAGGATGATGAGCGAATCGACACTACCCAGCGGACCACTGCTGTCATTGCCGCCGCAGCCAAGGCCTGCAGCGGTAAACAGCATGGCGCCGATCGCGATGCTCTTGAGTTGCTTCACGAGTTCCTCCTCATAACGGTGAAGCTGCTATCTACAAGCCCTGGGCCAAGCGCAACGCGAACAAATCTCGTGCGTTACGTGGGGTCGGGTTCGGGGCGACAGCCCCCTATCCGAGCGACTTGGGGGTCACGAGCCGCACGCGTGTGTAGCCGAGAGTAGCCTGGGGGAGCCTGGGGTAGTTAGACAAGCGACTTGAGCTCTGCGAGGAGCGCAAGCGCCTGGAGCGGTGTCGTGTGGTTCGGATCGATCGTCGCGAGCTTCGCGAGCAGCGGTGAGGGTGCTGCTTGCGGTAACAGCGACAGCTGCGCGCTACTTCCCAGCCCCCGCATTTCTTGTCCGCTCTCGAGCTTCTGCATGATGTCGCGCGCGCGGCTGATCACCGGCTTCGGCAGGCCCGCGAGGCGCGCGACGTCGATGCCGTAGCTCTTGTTCGCGCCGCCCGGGACGACGCGGCGCAGGAACACGATCTCCTGTTTGTGCTCGCGGACCGCCACCGACACGTTGCGGACACGGGCGCGCGAGTCGGCGAGCGCGACGAGCTCGTGATAGTGGGTCGCGAACAGCGTGCGTGCGCCGATCGCATCGTGGAGGTGCTCGGCGACCGCCCAGGCGATCGACACGCCGTCGAACGTCGACGTGCCACGACCGACCTCGTCGAGCACGATCAGCGAGCGTCGGGTCGCCTTCGCGAGGATCGTCGCGGTCTCGCGCATCTCGACCATGAACGTCGAGTCGCCGCGCGACAGGTTGTCGGCGGCGCCGACGCGGGTGAACACGCGATCGCAGATTCCGATCGTCGCGGCCTTGGCCGGCACGAACGAGCCGATCTGCGCCAGCAGCGCGATCTGCGCGACCTGGCGCATGTACGTCGACTTGCCCGCCATGTTCGGGCCGGTGATCAGCACGAGCTGCTCGGCGTCCGGATCGAGGCGGCAGTCGTTCGGCACGAACGCGCCCTCGGCGAGCATCGCCTCGATCACCGGATGGCGGCCGTCGGTGATCTCGAGCACCGCGGTGTCGTCGACGATCGGCCGGCAGTAGCTGCGCCGCGCGGCGACCTCGGCGAGCGAGCCGCACGCATCCGCCACGGCGAGCGCGGCACCGGCGGCAGAGATCGCAGCGGCGATCGCGGCGACGGCCTGGACCTCGACGCGGAACAGCTCGGCTTCGCGAACGGCGAGCGTCTCCTCGGCGGCGACGACCTTCTTCTCGAGCTCCGCGAGCTCCGGCGTCACGAACCGTTCGCCGCTCGCGATCGTCTGCTTGCGCGCGTAGTGCGCCGGCACCTTCGCGAGGTGCGACTTGGTGATCTCGATGTAGTAGCCGAACACCCGGTTGTAGCGAATGCGCAGGCTCGCGATGCCGGACGTCTTCTGCTCGCGCTCTTCGATCGCGAGGATCTGGGTCTTGCCGCCGTCGGCGAGACCCCGGCATTCGTCGACGGTCGCGTCGTAGCCGGTCCGGATCGCGCCGCCGTCTTTGAGCAGCGGTGGGGGGTCGTCGACGATCGCGGTGGCGAGCCGAGCCGCCATCGCCGCGAGCTCGGGCGCGAGCGCCTCGCGGAGCGAGAGCACGGGCGGCACCGGGTCGAGCTTGGTCGCCCCCGACGCGATCAACGCGACGAGCTCTGGCAACTGAGCGAGCGCATCTCGGAGCCGACCGAGGTCGCGCGGAGTCGCCACGCCGAGCGTCGCCTTGCCGGCGAGCCGCTCGAGATCCGCGATCCGCGACAATGCGCGCCGGAGCTGCTCGGTCAGGGCCGGGCGCTGGACGAGCCACGCGACGGCGTCCTGGCGACGGCGGATCTGCGCGACATCGATCAGCGGATAGAGCAACCAGCGGCGGAGCAGCCGCGCGCCGGGCGCGGTGACAGTCTGATCGATGATGTCGAGGAGCGAGCCTTCGGTCTTCTTGCCGATCAGGGTCTCGACGAGCTCGAGGTTCGCGATCGCGGCTTCGTCGAGGACGACGGCGTCGCAGGCCTGATAACCGATGAGGCGAGTGACAGGAATTGTTCCCGTCGGCTGGGTGGCGCGGGCATACGAAAGCACGGTCGCCGCTGCGCGTAGCGCGGATTCTGCCGGCGAGCTCTGGTTCTCGAGCAGTCCCGACAGGACCTGCTTCGCCTCCGCGAGCGCGGGCACCGGCGCGGCATTCCACGCCGTTCTGTAGCGCTTCCGGATCGGCGCGAGCGCCGAGCCCTCCGCGAGCTGTTTACCCTCGACGAGGATCTCGCGCGGCGCCACGCGCACCAGCTCGTCGATCAGCTCGCCGATCGCCAGACTCGTCGCTCGAAGCTCGCCTGTCGTCGCATCGAGGTATGCCAACCCGAACGTCTGCTTGTCCTCGGTGACCAGCGCCGCGAGGTACCGCGGCAGCTTCGGCTCCAGCACCTCGTCATCGAGCACGACGCCCGGCGTGATGATCCGCGCGACCTCGCGCTTCACCAATCCCTTCGCCAGCCTCGGATCCTCGACCTGCTCCACCATCACGACGCGATGACCGAGCTCGGTCAGCTTCGCGA
>JBDUAS010000609.1:0-1761 GCA_040004535.1 Deltaproteobacteria bacterium | reverse complement strand
TCGCCGCCGGAGAATGCGAACGTGCTCGAGCAGATTTCCTACGAGAAGTGAGATGAAAGCAAAACAGCCAGCTCGAGGGAGCCGGCTGATTACCGAGTTGGCGTTTGTGTCTACGACCGCGGACCCGCGCACACCGTGTCGTTCGCACCGGAGCAAGCGACCAGCGGCGTGGCCGACATGTTCGTCGCCGTCAGGCCCGTCGCCGTCGGCGCGGCGCCCATGAAGTAGCTGTTGCTGAAGTTGCCGGTGACCTGACCGACCGTCGGGTCGACGTTGATCTGGTTCGACACCCAGTTGTCGTACGTGAAGTCCGCATCCATGCCGGCGTAGAACATCACGCCGTACGACGAAGTGTTCAGATTCGAGTGGCTGACGACGATCTTCGGGGCGGTGCCGCCGAAGTGGAGGTCGCAGTGCGTGGTGTCGGTCGCGGGCGCCAAGACGCCGACCATCGAGTACGTGAACGACAGCGTGCCGCCGTTCATGACGATGAGGTCGTGCGATGCGTGCGAGAACGTCGAGTCGATGATCGTCGTCGTCGCGGCGTCCTCGAGGGACAGCCAGCCGCCGGTCATGTCGGCGTAGCTCATCTTCAGCTTGCCGGTGACGTCGATCGCGGTGAAGTTCAGCTGACCGGTCGCGGGCTGCAGCTTGACGGTGTTGCCCTTCGCGCCCTGGACGTCGAACGTGCCAGCGACCGCGAGCGAGCCCGACGCGCCGAACGTGATGACGGTACCGGCCGCGGCCGTGACCGTGACGCCGGCGTCGATCGTCAGCGCAGTGTCGATCGCTTTGGTGCCGGTCCAGGTCTCGTCGGCCGTGATGTGACCGGCGGTGCCGCCGCCGCCACCGCCTCCGCCGCCGCCGCCGCTTCCGCCACCCGAGCCCATCTGGTCATCTCCGCCGCCGGTAGGAGCCATGCCATCGGAGCCGACCACGCAGGCGACGAGCGGGAGACACAGGACAAGCGAGAGCGCCTTCATCATGTAAAGATTGTAAAGCAACGGATGTGCCGCGCCGTTACGGCGCTGATCGTTGAAATCACAGGTGAACGATCACCCCCGAGCACCCCTGGATCGGGGGGCCTACCCCCACCCCGTGGGACGACTGTCCTCGATCGGCCGCCCGACGAGAGCGGCACTCAGCTCGCGGGGAACAGGAACTCGAGGAAGCGCCAAGCCCGCGCTTTCCAAGCGAGCTCGTCGTGGGTCGCGCCTTGGGTCCACGCGTAGCACAGCGCGTTCGGACCCGGCGCGCAGCTCGGCGAGTCCGCACGCTGCCAACCCAGGGTTACAAGCTCGTCCCGAACTTCGATCGTGTCGGCGGCACCGTCACTGTTGTCACTCGGGTCGCCGCCGCTATCGACGTAGACCGCGAGCGCTTGCTTGCCGAACGTCGGGACCTCGTCCCGCAGCGCGGTGTGCAGATCCATCCGCGGCCAGAACGCTCCCGACAGCGATGCGGCCGCGCCATAGACCTCGGGATGACGAAGCGCGAGCTCCATCGCGACCAGCCCGCCGAGCGAGCTACCGGCGATCGCGAGCGGATGGTGATCCCAGCGCACGTGCGCGAGTGCCTGGGGCTGGAGCTGCGTGACCTGGAAGTCGATGAACTGGAGCATCGTCGGCTCGTCGAGCCCGTACTCGTTGTTGCGCGCGACCGTGCTCGCGGCGGCAATCACGACGACCGGCGCGACCTTGCCTGCCGCGATCTCGGCGTCGAGCGTGACGTTGATCTC
Source organism: Deltaproteobacteria bacterium (assembly GCA_040004535.1). Taxonomy (GTDB): domain Bacteria; phylum Myxococcota_A; class Polyangia; order Haliangiales; family Haliangiaceae; genus JABFXX01. The sequence continues at coordinate 23 of JBDUAS010000609.1, read as the reverse complement.
CCATCCCGTGTGGCCGAAGCAGC
>JBDUAS010000381.1:0-5844 GCA_040004535.1 Deltaproteobacteria bacterium | reverse complement strand
CACGATAGGGCTCGCGCGCGTAGATCCCGAACGTCTTCTCGCACACCGCGGTCCGCACACCGCGACGCAGCACGTGACCGTCGTCGTCCTGGACCTGGCGCCACGGACCTCGATAGATCACCGCATGCTTCTGATCGAGGCACGCACCTTCCTTGCCCTTGTAGGCCGCGACCGTGACGCTCCGGAATTCGATCCCGTTGACGGTGCGCCACGGCTGTTCGCCACGCTCGAGCACCGTGACGCCGTAAAATCCAGCGGCCTCGAACGCCTCGAGGAACGCGTCCTCGCGAAACGCGCCGGAGATGCAACCGGACCACAACTCGGGATCGCGCTGCAGCTCGGCCGGGATGTCCTCGTCGCTCACGATGTCCGAGATCACGACCCGACCTCCCCGCTTGAGCACGCGGTGGAGCTCGCGAAACATCTGGCCCTTGTCGGCCTGCGTCACCAGGTTGAGCACGCAGTTCGAGACCACGACATCGATCGAGCTGTCCGCGATCAGCGGCCGGTTTTGGCGCAGCTCCTCGGTCGCCGCCTCGAGCGCCACCAGGTCGTGCTCCGAGCCGACCGGGTGCGTGCGCAACCAAGCGTCGACGGCGTCGCGATCCAACAAGAGGTCCTGGATCTTGCCCTTGCGAAACTCCGTGTTCGCGTAGCCGATGCGACGCGCGACCTCGGGAGCCGCACCGCGCGCGAGCGCGAGCATGTCGGCGTTCATGTCGACGCCGATCACGCGACCGGTCGGGCCGACGATCTGAGCCGCCATGAAGCAGATCTTGCCGGTGCCCGAGCCGAGATCGAGGACGGTCTCGCCCGCGCGGAGGTGTTTGCTCGGATCGCCGCAACCGTAGTCGCGCTCGATCACCTCGGCGGGAATGGCCTCCAGCAGCTTCGCGTCGTACGAGACCGGACAGCACAGGGCCGCCTCGCGCGCTTGGGCGGCATCGCCGTAGCGCTGGCGCACGGCGGCTTCGAGATCGAGCGGGAGGGCGACAGGTGGCATCTCCGACATGATAAGTCGGTCTCCTCGCAAACGGTTTCGTTACGCGCAACTCGTCGGATTTCGGTCGTCGCGTAACGAATTTCTTGCCTGAACGACTGCACGAAATCCCGCACCGGTCGTTCACCACGGATCCATCATGTTCGGCCGGCGTCGCGGCGAGCCGTGTACCGAGGCCGGATTCACCTATCTCGTCGCGCTTGTCGGGTTGGTCGTTCGTGGCGGCGGCTACCTGATCGGGTCGCATAAGCGATCTGTTGGCGCACCGCTGGACCCGTCCTCCCCGCCCGAATACGGTGCGTCCGTGGCGGTGAACCTTGGGGAGACCGAGCTACTGATCCGACTCCGGTCAGGCGACGCGGATGCGTTCGATATCCTGGTCCGGCGCTATCACGCGCCACTCAAACGCCTCGCGAAGGCCTTCGTCTCCACCGAAGCCTCGGCCGAGGAGGTCGTCCAGGACACCTGGGTTGCGGTGCTCCACGGGCTCGATTCGTTCGAGGAACGCTCCTCGCTCGGCACGTGGATCTCCCGGATCCTGGTCAACCGATCCAAGACCAAGGGCGTTCGCGAGGCGCGAATGACCCCGTTCTCGGCGATGAGCGATGGCGAGAACGACGAGTCCGCGGAGTCGGTGGTTGCCCCCGCGCGGTTCGATGATCGGGGCATGTGGAGCGCTCCGCCCGAACGGTGGGAGGACGAGACCCCCGAGCAGCTGGTCGGCAACCAGCAAGCGATGGAGCTCCTGGACCGCGAGCTCCGCCAACTCCCCGAAAGACAACGCGTCGTCGTCATGCTACGCGATACGCTTGGCTGGACAGCCGAAGACGTGTGTAACGCTCTCGAGATCAACGAGACCAATCAGCGCGTGCTCCTTCACCGCGCACGATCTCGTCTCCGGGCACGGCTCGAACAGCACCTGAACAAACGCTGATGCTTAGCTGCAAACAGATCACGGAGCTCATCACCGACTACCTCGAAGGCCGGATGCGATTCTCCGAGCGCATGCGGTTCCAGATGCACGTCGGGATGTGCAAGCACTGCCGCGCGTACCTGCGCCAGATGAAGGCGACCGTGGTGGCGATCGGTCAGCTGCCCGACGAGCCGCTGCCCGATGCCGTGCGGGACGAGATGCGCAAGCGCTTCGCGAACTGGCAGGCCGCTCGCGAAGATCGAGCGTGCAGACTGCCGTGCACAGCACGAGTTGATGTCGAAGAAGCACGGGCCGTACTTGGCGAACCGTGTGATGCGACACGTTCGCGCCGCGTGGAACACGGCGTTGAAAGAGCATGACCTTCCTGCGAATCCGACGATCGCAGTTCACTGGGATAAGGAGACGCGTCGTCAGGAGCCGATTCCGTGGGCGAACCTACCGGGCTGGTTGACGACGGTGAGCTCGTTGGAGCCGATCGTGGTCGATGGGAAACGGATCGGAACGCGTCCGGGGATCCGCGGCGACTACCAAGTGTTCGTGCTGCTCACCGGTCTTCGCCGGATGGATGCGGCCACGGTGCGGTGGGAGCATGTCGACTTGGACAACGGGCGATTGCATCGTCCGAATCCAAAGGGTGGCAAGGAGCGCGCATTCACGATCCCGCTCAGCTCGGAGTGCGTTCGCATCCTCGAGCGTCGTCGCAAGGAGAACCGTGTTTCGTTCAAGAGCGGTGATGGCGGTTGGGTATTCCCAACGCGCGCGTTGAAGGACAAGGCTTGCGCGCTGTGCACCGCGCTCGGGCAAGGTGGGCACGTCGCTGGTTCGGTTGTTCATCTGATCGAATTTCGCCGTTCGTAATCGACGCACTCACGAACCATCGTCCGCCGCGTGGATCAGTGACCGCTGGGTACGTCGACCTATCGATCGATCATCTGGCTGCATGTCAGGAGCGGGTCACGCAGTTCTTGCTGGCCAAGATGACTCCGCCGACAGAAGACCAGACGAGAAAGTCGACGAAGAAGCGACACCTAAAATCAATTCCGCTACCTGCCACGGGGAAGACGACCACCGGCTGAGCCCCGGCCCATGGGTAGGTCTACGGATCTTTCACGCGCATGCTCCCGGCGGAGCGCGAACGCATCGATACGAGGTATCTGTCCGGCAGGATCATTTCGTGCGACGTGTGGTGATGACGCCACCTCGCTCCCTGCATCTCGTTGTTGTTCAGGCGGTTCGAACATCCAGCTATGCTCGCCTTTCGTGTTCACGCAGCAGGTCCCTATGTGGTTCGACGAGCGAGAAGTGGCATCCCTCGCCGCCGAGCTGGCGAACGGCACCGCCAAGATGGCTGGACGGGCGACGAAGACATCGGTCGCGAGTAACGTTGTCGGGCAGTCGCCGGGCGAGTTGGCGGCGCTCGTGTTCGAACGTTTCGAACAGCGTCAATCGCTCGCCGAGATCGTGATCGGGCTCCGTGTCACGCCCGACTTCGTGCGAGCCATGTTCGATCAGTGGACGCTCGGGCTAATTGAAGGTCAGCAGCGCACGAATCGCGAACCAAGCGCGCCGCGCGCAGGTGACGTCGAGCGCGTTCGGCCCGAGAAGCTCGCAGCACTGCTTGGAAGTCTCAGTGCAAACCAGATCACACGGATCAGCGTCGCGCGCGCACGCGATCCTTTCGCGTACGGTGATCATGACTTCCTGAGTGTTACCGAGCTCGGAGGCTTCCACGTCTCGGGGCCGTGCGACATCAACGAGATCGTCAGCCGCTTCGGTCCTGGCGCCTACCGCGTGACCGCATATGGTTTCGAGCCAGCAGGGATTCGCTGGGAGATTCTTGTCGAAGGACTCCGGCATAGCTAACGAGAACGACAGCGAGCGCCTCGACCAACTCTACGGTCCTATGGCCGAGATCCTCGTCGAATCCCGTGGCTCGGCAACGCGAATGATCAACACGCGATGCCGAAAGCGTCTCTGACACATCGGCCGCAAGATCGCGAGCAAGGATGCGACTGCGCGGGCTACGATGCTGGAGCCGCGTATCGAATGGCTCGTCGTTCAGTTCGGTTCGCCAATACGTGCGACAGCGTCGCCCCAATTGGTGGACTCGTCCGACGAACGCGACGTGAGCGTGCAGCGTCGCGCCATGCAGCTGGTCGCTGTATTGAAACGGCGCGTCGCCTTTCGAGTATGAACTGCTTGGCCAGCCGCGGATCTCCGACGCCAGCGCTCGCTGTTCGGACTCGCGTTGGACTACACGAAGTTGTTCCGCTCAATGCCCAGCTTCCGCATCTTGCTTTGAAGCGTGCCCGGTTTCAGCCCGAGCCGTGACGCTGCACCGCCGGAGCCGTAGATCTTGCCTCTCGTTGCTCGCAATGCCTCCTCGATCGCCAGGCGCACGGCCGACTCGAAACGCGGTGCACCGGATGCGAGCTCTCGTTTCGCCCGGCGCGAGAACTCGTCGGGCAGCTCGAGCCCGGCCCCGCGACCGAGGATCATCGCGGTCTCGAGCGAGTTCATCAGCTCCCGAACGTTCCCCGGCCAGTCGTGTGCCTCGAGACGCGACAGCAACGAGCGCGAGATGGAAGGCACAGGCAGCTCCAGCTTCTGCGCCAGCTCTCGGACTAGGGATGCGACCAACGGACCGAGATCCCCGCGTCGTTCCCGGAGCGGCGGCAATTGGATCGTGAACACATCGAGCCGGTAGTAGAGGTCCTCGCGAAACGTGCCGTTCTCGACCATCGCCGAGAGTCGTCGGTTCGTCGCGGCGATGATTCGAACATCAACCTCGATCTCTGCCTCACCACCAATGCGTCGGAACCGACGCTCCTGGATCACGCGCAGCAACTTGGCCTGCGCCGACAACGGCAGCTCTCCGATCTCGTCGAGAAACAACGTCCCACGGTGTGCGCGCTCGAAGGCACCCACGTGAACACGATCGGCACCCGTGAACGAGCCGCGCTCGTGACCGAACAGTTCGGATTCGACGAGGGCCTCCGGAATCGCACCGCAGTTGAGCTGGATCATCGCGCGGTGTGAGCGCGGGGACAGCCGATGGATCTCGCGCGCCAAAACTTCCTTACCGGTTCCGGACTCGCCGCTCAGCAACACGGTGGTCGGATGGCGTGCGACGAGCTCTGCGCGCGTCAGCGCAGCTCGCATCGCGGCGCTACGCGCGATGATCTCGCCATGGTGCCCGAGTCGATCAAGATCCGCCCGCAGTTCGCGGTTTTCCGCGTGTGCGCGACGCGACACCTGTGCGACGCGCTTGATGACGTCGAGATGCCGCGTTGCGGCCGCGACGACTTGACCGAGTGCCGCACGAAACTCTGCGCAGCTGAAGTATTCAGGTAGCGCTGACGCCGCGACCACGGCGAGACCGGGCGCGATCAACCGCGCCGAAGGCGATGCTGGTTCTGACTCGACGCAACGCCACTCGCCTCGCGACAGAACCGCGATTGCATTCGGTGCGGGCGGTCGCAACTCCACGCGCTGGACTGACACCCTCGCGGCGAGCGTCGTCGCGATCGCGCGCACGATCGCCCGCGGCGAATGGGCGGTCGCGGTGGATGCCAGGAGCTCCGAAACCAGGATGATCGAACCATCCTTCATGTGCCCATCTTGCCACTGACATAGCAATGAGACCACTGAAATATCAGTGATCTCGCGATTCAACCCACTAACTTTAAACGACTTACAGACGGCATGGCGTCTGCTGTTGGAGAGTCCATGGCATACATCATTACTCAGAAATGCGTCGGCACCTGTGACTCAGCGTGCGTCGACGTTTGTCCCTGCGACTGCATCCTGGGGCCGGTGCCTCTGGACCAACTTCGCCAGGTGCCCGCTTCCGAACGCGTGAGCAGGAGCGCAGTATTCGAGGGCAAGCAGGCGCGGGGTGAGCACGCTG
>JBDUAS010000380.1:0-5849 GCA_040004535.1 Deltaproteobacteria bacterium | reverse complement strand
TGAACGGCTGGCCGCGATCGAAGTCGTAGTAGAAGCCGTTCTCGATCGACGGGCCGATCGTGACCTGCGTGCCGGGGAACAACCGCTGCACCGCATCGGCGACGATGTGCGCGGCGTCGTGGCGGATCGTCTCGAGCGCCTCGGGCTGCTTCGCGGTGACGACCTCGAGCTTGGTGTCGTGATCGAGCTTGCGCGACAGATCGACGAAGTCGCCATCGGCCTTCGCGAGGACAGCGGCCTTTGCCAGACCGGGGCCGATCGAGTCCCGCACGAAGTCGCCGATCGTCGTGCCCGCAGCGGTCTGCTTCTGGCTGCCGTCGGGCAAGGTCACAGTGATCTGGTCGCTCACGCCGGAGGTCTACCACGGCCTCATTCGCTGCTAAGGTCGTGGTGTGAGCTATCCGTTCGGGGCCTGGGTGATGATCGACCGACTCCCCGACGAGCCCATCATCGCGTTCGTCTATCTCGATCCGCACGCGGGCCCGTCGGCCAAGGGCGGGCTCGCGAGTCAGCACGATCTGGCGATGATGCCGTCGCGCACGATCCGGCTGTCGCCGCAGGTCGCGATGCGCGAGCTCACGACCGCCGAGCTGACCGCGCGCAAATTGCCCGCGAAGCCGAGCTGGGTCGCGACGTACGGTCCACAACCCGACGCGCGCTCGCCGTGGCACGAGGATCCGCTGCTCGCCGGGAAGTTCCACGCGCAGTATCCCGACGACATCCAGACGTTCGTCCACGACGGCGATCCGCGCCGCATGCGCCGCGGTCCGGAGCTGTGCTGGGTCCGGATCAAGAAGGTCGATCGCGCGCCGACCCGCCAGGTCCGCGCCGATTACGAGCCGAGCCGTCACGTGTTCGTCGGCGAGCTGCTCAACCAGCCGCACACGCTGACGACGGTGAAGAAGGGCGACCGGATCAAGTTGATCTCGGTGCACGGCCTACCGCATCCGCTGCACGTCACCGATGACTACCTGCGCGAGCGCGAGGACTGGACGATCACCCCGTGCGATCGCTGCGGCGCGAGCGAGTGCTTCGATCCGCCTAGCGTGATGGCGCACGTCCGGTTTCCCGATGTGCCGCCCGATCAGGTGATCCAGGCGTTCACGTCGTTCTGCTCGCACTGCGGCGGGATCCAGCAACTGACGCATGTCTAAGCGTCCATTAGGCTTACGCCGAGATCTGAACGATTCCAGGATCTTGTAACGGCAGTGCTCTAACCCTGTGATACAACTGGGCATGGCCAGAATGACCAAGGCGGACATCATCGAGTCCGTCTACGAGAAGGTCGGTGGGTTCTCGAAGAAGGAGGCCGCCGAGATCGTCGAGACCGTGTTCAACGTCGTCAAGGAGACGCTGGAGCGCGGAGAGAAGATCAAGATCTCTGGTTTCGGTAACTTCGTCGTGCGCGACAAGAAGGACCGCATGGGTCGCGATCCGCAGCGCGCGGTGCCGATCCTGATCCCGGCGCGTCGCGTTTTGACCTTCAAACCGAGTCAGGTGCTCAAGAACATTCTCAACGGGTTGCCTCCCGTCTGAGTTTCGATTACACCCCTGCTCCACCCGAGGCGTAGCGCAGCCTGGTAGCGCACCAGACTGGGGGTCTGGGGGTCGCAGGTTCGAATCCTGTCGCCTCGACCGGGACGGACGGCTCCCCCAAGCCGTCCACCTTTTTTTGGCGAATGCCGCGGCCGTGTCGCGATGCTCGCAGCGATACGCGAGTAGGTTGGTGCGGATGATCAAGACCGCAGCACTCGTGTTCGTACTCGCCATGCTCCCGATGCGGCTCGCCGGAGCCGATACGAGTGCTCAGCAAGCAGAGCGCGCCGTCGTGATGATGGAGCAGGTCGGCACGCTCATCGATACGCACAAGGACAACTGCGACGCGATGGGTGACGCGCTCGGCACCTGGATGGACAAGAACGCCGCCGAGCTCAAGCGCCTCAAGGACGCGGGCGCCACCCTCACCGCGAAACAGAAGCAAGAGTTCTCCGACAAGTACAAGGCACGCATGCAAGCGGTCGGAAACAAGATGATGCCCGGGCTTCAGAAGTGCGGGCAGAACGCGAAGGTGGCGGACGCGATGAAGAAGGCCAAGTAACGGCTGCTCGGCCGCGGCGATCTCGACTAGGCTTCGCGCGATGTCGTCGCGGCCTCTCGTATTGTGCTCGAACGATGACGGCGTCGATTCGCCTCACCTGAACGAGCTCGCGGATCGGCTCGAGGCGTTCGCCGAGGTCATCGTCGTCGCTCCGGAACGCCAGCGCTCGGCGGCGTCGCACGCGATCACGCTCCACAAGCCACTGCGGCTGACCGAGAAGCGCCCGCGCCGCTACGCGCTGTCCGGAACGCCGGTGGACTGCGTGTACGTCGGGATGTTGAAGCTGTGCGATCGCAAACCCGCCGTCGTCGTGTCGGGCGTCAACGATGGCTATAACCTCGGTAGCGACGTGTTCTATTCGGGCACGGTCGCCGGGGCGGTCGAAGGTGCGTTGCGCGGAGCGGCCGGCATCGCGTGCTCGCTCGCACCGCGCGCACCCGAGGTCGCGCACGCGCTCGACTTCGCGGCGAAGGTGATCCACGCGGCGATCACCGAGCCGATGGCGGTGGGCACGGTGCTCAACCTCAACATGCCGGGGACCGCGAGCGACCAGTATCAATGGACCACGCTCGGCCGCCGGATCTATGAAGACGACGTCGCCGAGCGCCTCGATCCGCGCGGCCGGCCGTACTACTGGGTCGGTGGCGGGCCGACCGGGCATGATGATCTTCCGGGCACGGACTGCGTCGCGATCGAGCGCGGCTGGAATTCGCTGACGCCGATGCACCTCGATCTCACCGATCGCGGCCGCGTCGCGCATCCGCCGTGGCACCTCGAGGGCTATCGCGCGATCACCGGGGCGAGGTAGGCTCGCGGCGATGAGAGTGTGGCTCGTCTTGTTGATGGCGTGCGCGTGCCCCGCGAAGCCGGCGCCGGTGACGACCTCCACGGGCAGTGGGAGCGCCGCCAGTGGCAGCGCAGCGTCGATCGATCCGGTCAACGCGACCACGTGCGAAGGCGTGAAGCCGCGGGTCGAGGCGTTATACCGGGGCGAAGCGCAACAGAAGGAACCCACGCGTGTCGAAGAGGCAGTCTCGGACAACACGACGATGGCGATGAACGACTGTACGAAAGATCCTGGGAAGCTCGTACCGTGCCTCGCGAAGGTCGCGACGGTCGCAGAGCTCGAAAAGACGTGCTTAATCCCGCTCGATGACGAGGGGACCGAGGGGGATCGAAAGTGAAGATCTGCATCGCGACCGTTCTCATCTTCGGATTTGCCGCCTGTGGTGGCGGTCAGCACACCGACACGACGAAGAATTCGGACCCGGTGCCGGTCTACAAGGACACGCGGTCGGCGCTCGAGAAGCGTCGTGACACCGCCTGCGAGCACGTCCAGCCGAAGCTCACGCAATGCGCGCTAGCGGACGCAAAGGCCACGATGTCCCCGAAAGAGCTCGCGGACCTCAAACCCGACGAGCTGTTGTCGGCGCACAAACAGAAATTCCTCAAGGAGTGCAAAGGCTCCGCGATGTCGTCGCGGCAGGTCCGCGTGCTCGAGGTTTGCGATCGTGAAGAGACCGAGTGCGGACCGCTCGCCGACTGCTTGAAGCATCTCGAGCCCGAGAAAAACTAGTTCGGAAATTCCAGCGCGGCAGGGACCGTTCGCTCGAACCCGTCGCTTTCATCCGGCGGCATTGCTAGGGTCGGCATCTTGGTGGCACAGCGTCGGGTCCTGCTCGTCGATGATCATGCAGATGCGCGCGAGCTGTTGCGCGAGCTCTGCGTCTTGCGCGGTCATCTTGTCGCCGAGGCGCACGATGGCCCGAGCGGAATCGAGACCGCGCTCGCGTTTCGCCCCGACGTCGCGTTCGTCGACATCAAGCTGCCGCACGTCGACGGCTTCGGCGTCGCGCGCGCGTTGCGCGAGCAGATGGGCGTCGGGTGCCCGCGCTTGATCGCGCTGTCGGGGTTCGGCGAATCGACCGCCTTCGATCGAGCACGCGCGGCCGGGTTCGACGACTATGTCGTCAAGCCGATCGATGCGAGACGACTCGAGAGATTGATCAATGCTTAACTACAACCACCTCTACTACTTCCACATGGCGGCGACCGAGGGCTCGATCGCGAGTGCGGCGCAATGCCTCGGGGTCTCGCAGGGCACCGTCAGCGAACAAGTGCGGACGCTCGAGCGCACGTTGCGTGTTTCGTTGTTCGAGCGCCAGCCCGGCGGCTTGAAGCTGACCGAAGCGGGGCGGCTCGCGTTCGAGCACACGGCGGTGATGTTCCGCGCCGGCGAGCGCTTGTCGGAAGCACTCGGTCACGACCACGGTCAAATGCCGCGGACCTTGCGGATCGGCCTGACCGGCGCGGTTGGACGTGCCACGACGACGGACTTCTTGTTGCCGCTGCTCGCGATTCCGGGCTGTGTGCCGAACATTCGCGGTGGCGACGCCGGCGAGCTGATCCGCGAGCTACGCGCGAACGAGCTCGACCTCGTGCTGTGCGAGAGCGAGCCGCCGGACTCGGCACTCAACGGCCTCGAGGTCTCGGTGCTCGCGCGGATGAAGCTCGTCGCGGTCGCCACGCCGGCGCTCGCGATCGCCGACGATTGGAGCAATGTTTCCCTCGTCCACTATCGGCCGAGCTCCGCGTTCCGTTGGGACGTCGAAGAGTTCCTCGAAGAGCGTAACCTGCGGCCGACTATCGCCGCCGAGTCCGACGACTCGCTGTTTCTGATCGAAGCTGCTGCGCGTGGTAGCTACGTCGCGTTCGTGCCGACCTCGGTCGCGCGCGATGCGGTGGTCGGCGGCCGGTTGCGTGCGATCGCGACGCTGACGCCGTCTCATGGCGGGATCCACGCGATCTATCAAGACGGTGCATCCGCGGAGCTCGTGCGCCGCGCGATCACCACTCTCATCGACAACTCGCACGATACGGACGACGAAGCGCGCTAGCACGCACGCCGCAGGCCCCGCCGTGCGCGAGTGACACTGTCGCGGTCAGTCAAGTGCGCGGACGTCCGTACGGCATCCGACTTGCTGAGGCATTGCGCCATGCGCAACGTACTACTTGGTCTTGCCGTTTCTTGCACGCTCGCGGCGTGCACCACCAGCTCGGGTCCCGCTGCGACGCTGTCGGTAGAAAACGCCTCGGACTTCCAGATCGTCGAGATCTACCTGACCGATATCGGATCGTCGTCGTGGGGTCCAAATTTGATCAGCGGCGACACGCTCAACCCCGGCGAGACGCTGCGGCTCGGCGTCGACTGCAGCACGTACGACGCGAAGTTGATCGACGAGACCAACGTGTCCTGCGAGGTCGACAACCTCGATCTGTGTCTGAACGATTCGGTCTGGATCATCAACAACAACACCTGCACCGCGTTCAGTAACGCCGCCAAGGAGCGCGCGGCCAAGAAGGCTGCCGAAGCCGCGGCGCAGCCCCCGGCCCAGTGAACGAGCAGGGCTCTCGCTCCACGCGAAGCGTGAGCTGACCGACCCGAATCGCGGTGGTGGAACCGGCGCGGCACGAGCGCGCCACAGCACCTCCCTTCTCGAGCAACGCGGTTCGCTCTATCAGTCGATCATGGGTGAAGCTCGCGACCAGCTCGCGACCAGCTCGCGACGGAGATGGACATGGTGGCTGAAGATCGTCACGCGCTGCGTGACGACGCGACCAGCTCGTGGCCGCGTTCTGGAAGTCCTGCACACCGACGCCGTGCGTGCATTCCCTCCACTGGCGGCCGCGACGCCCCCGCCACTCGTGATCCCTACACGAATCGAACGTGTGACCTACGCTTTAGGAAAGC
>JBDUAS010000608.1:0-1764 GCA_040004535.1 Deltaproteobacteria bacterium | reverse complement strand
TCGCCGCGATCGACGCCCTGCGCGATGTCGGGCGACTGGTGCTCGACCGCGGTCATCACGGCGCACGTCGTCGCATCGAAGCCCATGTCCGAGCTCGTGAAGCCGATCTCGCGGACCGCGCCGCGCACGATCTTCTGGTAGTCGAGCTGCGCCTTGGTCGTGATCTCGCCGGCGACGAGCACGAAGCCCGTCTTCGCCACGGTCTCGCACGCGACGCGGCTATAAGGATCTGCCGCGAGGCACGCGTCGAGGATGCTGTCGCTGACCGCATCGCACAGCTTGTCGGGGTGACCTTCGGTGACGGACTCGGACGAGAACAGATAACTGGCCATGTTGGTGGCGGGACTATTCAGCGATGCCCCCCCGCTGTCAACGACGGAACGCGGTACGATAATCCCGTGGGTATCGCGCGCGTTTGGCTCGGTCTTGCCGTTGCCATCACACTCGCCATGACCGTGGGTGGCGCCACGACCGGCTGCGGTGGCGCCCCCCCGCAACCCAAGCGCGGGGTGGTCGAGAGTGACCTCGGCTCGTGGCATTTTCGCCGGTTTCAGCCGGTCCTCGACGTCGAGGTCTGGGTCGAGAACAACAAGGCCGAGGCCTACACCGCGAGCTACGTCGCGGACGCCGCCGAGAGGCAGGGTCACGTCGGGGACAAGGACGTCGTGAACGTTTTTGTTACGCGTTACGAAAAGGACGACGGCGTCCTCCGCGAGACCGTCAAGCTCGCGCGCCGGCTCGCCGCCGAGCAGGGCTATCAGGTCGAAGAGGACAAGGTCGGCGGCGCACGCGCCCTCCGGATCAACGGCCACGGCGAGTCGTGGGTGATGTGGGCCGCGAAGAAGCACGTCGTGAAGGTCGGCGGCCGCGGCCGCGACAACGTGCCCGACTCGATGGTGTCGAGCTACGCGGATCGCTATCCGTCGGTGTTGCCGGGCGGCGTGCTCGAAGGTCCGCTGCCGGCAGGTCCGGATAACCCGGATCCGACGAAGGCCAAAGATGAGAAGCAGCCGTACGACGCGACCAATCCGAAACCGGATCTCGACAAGTACGACCCGAAGAAAACCAAGATCCCCGCCAAGGGATCGAAGTCGAAGGACGAGTAGAGATGTTGCGCATGGTCCGCGCGGGCACGGTCGAAGCGACGGCGCTGCTCGATCGCAGCACCCGTTTCGAGGACGGTGTCGACGATGCCGTCGCGAAGATCCTCGCCGACGTCCGCGCGCGTGGCGACTCGGCGGTCGCGGACTACACGCGCAAGTTCGATCGCCGCGAGCCGCCGTATGAAATCGATCGCGCGCGCTGGGATCAGCTCGCCGCCCAGGTTGCCGCGCCGGTGCGCCACGCGCTCGAGCTCGCGGCGCATCGGATCCGCGCGTTCCACGAACGTCAGGTCGAGCCGGATCTCGATCTCGTGCTCGACGGCGTGCGGCTCGAGCTCCGCATCACGCCGCTCGCACGCGCCGGGTTGTACGTGCCCGGTGGCACGGCGCGCTATCCATCGAGCGTGCTGATGACCGCGATCCCCGCGAAGGTCGCGGGCGTGCGCGAGGTCGTGATGGTGACGCCGGGTGCGTCACCCGAGGCGATGCTCGCGGCGCGACTCGCCGGCGTCGATCGCGCGTTCGAGATCGGCGGCGCCCAGGCGGTCGGCGCGCTCGCATTCGGGACCCAGACCGTGCCGCGTGTCGACAAGATCGTCGGCCCCGGCAACGCGTGGGTCGCGTCGGCGAAGCGCCAGGTCTACGGCGAGGTCGACATCGA
>JBDUAS010000379.1:0-5857 GCA_040004535.1 Deltaproteobacteria bacterium | reverse complement strand
CCGAAGTACGAGCGGATCCGCGGGCTGTCGCCGACGATCGCGATCCAGCAGAAGAGCGCGTCGTCGAACCCGCGCTCGACGGTCGGCACGATCACCGAGATCTACGACTACCTCCGCGTGCTCTACGCGCGCGCCGGCGAGCAGCGCTGCTATCAGTGCGACGGTCCGGTCGGTGCTCGCACCGCGGGTCAGATCGTCGACGAGCTCGCGGAGCTGCCCGAGAAGACGCAGGTCACCGTCCTCGCGCCGAAGGCCGAGAACCGCAAGGGCGAGTTCCGCGAGCTGTTCGCGGAGCTGGCGAAGGCCGGGTTCGTGCGCGTCCGGATCGACGGCATGATCGTGCGGCTCGACGAGGTCAGCACCGGTCTCGAGAAACAGAAGAAGCATTCGATCGAGCTCGTGGTCGATCGGATCACGATCAACTCCAAGGACAAAGGCCGGCTCACCGACTCGGTCGAGACCGCGCTGCGCGAGGGCAAGGGCAAGCTGATGGTCGAGGTCGGCGACGAGAAGGTCCCGCGGACCTACTCGGAGGACAACGCCTGCCCGAAGTGCGGCATCGGGTTCCCCGAGCTGTCGCCGCAGAGCTTCTCGTTCAACTCGCCGCTCGGCATGTGCGTCGAGTGCAATGGCCTCGGCGAGCGGCTCGCCGCCGATCCGGATCTCGTCGTGCCCGATGCGACCCGCACGATCCGCGAAGGCGCGGTCGCGGTGTGGGGCGAGGCGATCGCGAAAGACTCCGGCTGGACCGCGAACATCGTCAACGCGCTCGCGAAGGCGTTCAAGATCGATCTCGACAAGCCGTGGAACAAGCTCAGCGAGAAGCAGCGCGACGTGCTGATGAACGGCACCGGCGACAAGCGCGTCAACGTTCAGTGGGAAGGTCGCCACTCGACCGGCGAGTGGGCGATGCGGTTCGAGGGCATCCTCTCGCAGCTCGAGCGGCGCCACCGCGAATCGTCGAGCGATCGCACGAAGCAGCACTACGAGCAGTTCTTCCGCGCGATCCCGTGCGCGGTGTGTAACGGCACGCGCCTGCGCCCCGAGTCGCGCGCGGTGTTCGTCAGCGAGCGTCCGATCAGCGAGGTCACCGGGATGACCGTCAAGGACGCGTACGAGTTCATCACGACGATGAAGCTCGCCGGCTCGCGCCTGCAGATCGCGGGCGAGGTACTGAAGGAGATCAAGAACCGGCTGACGTTCTTGCTCGATGTCGGCCTCGACTACCTGACGCTGCATCGCGGCGCGGGGACGCTGTCGGGTGGCGAGGCGCAGCGGATCCGGCTCGCGTCGCAGCTCGGCAGCGAGCTGTCGGGTGTGCTGTACGTGCTCGACGAGCCGTCGATCGGCCTGCATCAGCGTGACAACGAGCGGCTCGTGCGCACGCTGCATCGCCTGCGCGACCTCGGCAACACCGTGCTCGTCGTCGAGCACGACGAGGCTACGATGGAAGCCGCGGATTGGATCGTCGACTTCGGTCCGGGGGCCGGACGTCACGGCGGCAAGGTTGTCGCCGAGGGCACGCCGGAGGAGGTCAAGGCCGTGACATCGTCGATCACCGGCAACTACCTCGCCGGGCGCGAGCGCATCGAAGTGCCGACGCAGCGCCGCACGCCGTCGAGCTGGGTCAAGCTCAGCGGCGCACGCGAGCACAACTTGAAGAACGTGACCGCCGAGATTCCGCTCGGCGTGATGGTCGCGGTCACCGGCGTGTCGGGCGCGGGCAAGTCGTCGCTGATCAACGCGACTCTCCACCCTGCCCTCAACCGGATGCTCCATCGCTCGATGGATCGGGTGGGGCCGTACGACGAGCTCACCGGCCTCGGCAAGGTCGACAAGGCGATCGTGATCGATCAACAGCCGATCGGCCGCACGCCGCGCTCGAACCCGGCGACGTACACCAAAGCGTTCGATCTGATCCGCGAGCTCTACGCGCAGATGCCGCAGGCGAAGACCTACGGCTATCAATCAGGGCGGTTCTCGTTCAACGTCTCGGCAAAGCAAGGCGGCGGCCGGTGCGAGGCGTGCGAAGGCGCCGGCGTGCGCGAGGTCGAGATGCACTTCCTTCCGAACGTGTTCGTCACGTGCGAGGTGTGCAAAGGCCGCCGCTACAACGACGCCACGCTGCGCGTCGAGTACAAGGGCAAGAACATCGCGCAGATCCTCGAGACGCCGGTCGAAGAAGCGGCCGAGATGTTCAAGCACCACAAGCAGCTGTCGCGGATCATGGACACGCTCGTCGACGTCGGCCTCGGCTACGTCGCGCTCGGCCAGCCCGCGACGACGTTATCGGGTGGTGAAGCGCAGCGCGTGAAGCTCGCGCGCGAGCTCGCGCGGGTCCAGACCGGCCGCACGCTGTACCTGCTCGACGAGCCGACGACCGGCCTCCACTTCGGCGACGTCAAGAAGCTGCTCGAGGTACTGAACCGGCTGGTCGATAACGGCAACACGGTGCTCGTGATCGAGCACAACCTCGACGTGATCAAGACCGCCGACTGGATCATCGATCTCGGCCCCGAGGGTGGCGCGGGCGGTGGCGAGATCATCGCGGCGGGCACGCCGGAGGACGTCGCGAGGAATCCGCGGAGCTTCACCGGCCAGCACGTCAAACCGTTGCTCGAGCGCGAGAAGCAGCTCCGCGCCGCCGCTTCGCGCGGCAACGGAAGCGGCGGGACGAAGCGTGCTCCGAAGCGGCCCGTCGACGACAGCGATGACGTCGACGCCCGCGCATCGTGACGGCCGCGGCCCGCGTCCTGGCCATCACTGAAGGCGCGCTCGGCGACCGCTCCGACCGCTCGCTCGCTTTGTGCGACATGCGCCCGCGTCACGCGTTGGTAATCAGTGGTGCATCATGGTCGTCGAGGTCCGGGCGCTGAGCGATCGGTGTTGCACCGTCGTCGTCAAGGTCTGGGCGCTGGCGATCAGTAGTGCATCATCGTCGTCGAGGTCTGCTCCTAGCGATCAGTGGTGCATCATCGCCGTCGAGATGTGCTCCTAGCGATCAAGGGTGCATCATCGTCGTCGAGGTCTGCTGATTGTGCTGTTGCTGTTCCTCGGCCTCTTCCATCATCACCGCGGCCATCCCACCCGCCGTCGATGACGCGCCCTTCGAGCTCGTCGGCGGCGCCGGTGTGGGCGCCATCGCCGGCGGCCCCATTGGCGCGGGCCCGGCCATCGGCGGGCGCGCGTCGCACACGCAGCCGACGTTGCTCGCCATGATCACGACCGACTCGAGTGGGAGGCCGATGTTCTGGCAGTAGTCTCTGCACTGCGCCGTCGAGTCTGACGGCACGGGCGCTCTGCTTCCAACCGGCGCGGGACAGGCTGCAAGCCCACCTACGACGACCACGAGAAATCCTAGCTTCATCACTGGACCGTACACGAGCGCGCACGTAGAGCGTCTCTCGACGAGCTCCCTCGAATGGTCTCTCGATAGGGAAACCGCTGACGAGACGAATGCCCTCCGGCATCGAGTGACGGGATCGCGATGGCGCCGAGCGGACCATCGATCAGCGCACTAAAAACGCAGCGAGACACCCGCGAAGCCACCGCCACCGCCGGACCGCGATGGCACGACGTACGGCATCACGCCGTACATCTCGGGATGGCGCGCCCGTACCGCGTGATAGCGCTGGTTGTGCTCGCTCGGCCCGATCGCCGCGTCGCCGATCTCCCAGATGTGAAGACCCGCGAACACGATCATGCTTCCGATGAAGACATCGGCGGCTTGGTCCTGGCGGTGCGTCTCGGCGGCGCTGCAGTCCCAGCACTCGCCGATCGCAGCGGACAGCGAAGCGATCATCGTGACGAGTGATGCGCCTTCGCCGAGCGTGAAGATCCAGCCCGTGTCGCGCCAGCGACCCTCGATCGCCTGGCCGGTACCGAACCCGAGCCCGATGCTCGCCGCCACACCGCCGATCCACTGGCCGTCGTTGACCTCACCGTCTTCCAGGATCTGCCGATCTTCGGCGGACAAGGCGGGCGGCGGCGGGGGCCGATCGAACGACATCGTCATGCCCGGCGCTTGCGCATGGACAGTGCGAGCGGCGAAGGCGAGCACGAGGAGGGTCAGGGCGGTGCGCATGTGGAATCCGCTGGTTGCAGCCACCATGCCCGTCCGAAGTCCGCGGGTTTGCACGATCCCATTCCACCATCAGTGGTGGATCCAGGACAGGGTTGTCGCGATCAGCGTTCAAAATCTGCGAACGCCTGGACCTCGCCGATCGTCGCGGCGCCGGTCGCCAGCATCACGAGCCTATCGAAGCCGAGAGCGACCCCGCCGCTCGGCGGCAGGCCCTCATGGAGCGCCGCGAGCAACTTGGCGTCGATCGGATAGACCGGCCGGCCGCGCGATCGCCGCGCTTCTTGTTCCTGGCGAAACCGCTGCGCTTGCTCGCCGGGATCGACGAGCTCGTCGAACGCGTTCGCGAGCTCGAGCCCACCGACGTAGGCCTCGAAGCGAAGCGCCGTGCGCGGATCGCCGTCCTTGCGGCGCGCGAGTGCCGCGAGCGGCGCGGGCCAATCTTCGACGAGGATCGCGTGATCGAGCTGCGCGAGCGCCGGGTCGACGCGCGCGAGCCACGCGGTGAAAAACGCGTCGTCCCAGGCAAGATCCTCCGCGATCTCGATCCCGGCGGCGCGCACGGCGGTCGTGAGCTCCGCGGCCGACTCGTCGCCGGCGACCTGGACGCCGGCCCACTCGAGCATCGCGGCGCGCACCGTGATCCGTCGCCACGGCGGTGCGACTGCGATCGCGCGGCCGCCGACCCGCGCATGATCGCCGCACACGGCGTGGACGAGCTCCTCGGTATCTCGCGCGATCGACTCGATCGTGTCGAACGCGCGGTACCACTCGATCATCGTGAACTCGCCGGCGTGGTGGGGGCCGCGCTCGTTCGCGCGGAAGCACTTGCAGACCTGGAAGATCTTCTCGAGCCCACCGGCGAGCAGGCGCTTCATCGAATACTCGGGCGACGTGATCAGAAAGCCGTCGCCGGCCGCGACCGCATCGAGATGGATCTCGAGCCCCGGGCTCGGCACGATCAGCGGCGTCTCGACCTCGAGAAAGCCGCGCGCGGCGAAGAACTCACGCACGGTCGCGAGCACGCGCGCGCGCGCCTCGAGGAACCCGATCCGCGCGGGCGTGAGGCGGGTGACCTCCGACGCGCTCGTCGGCAGGTGCTCGCGCCCGCCGACGATCTCGCGGGTCGCGACATCGACGAACATGCCGATGCGCCAGCGCGCGGGCGCACCGGTGATCGTGATCGCGCCGCGCTGCGTGCGCACGACCGCGGCACCCTCGAGCAACGCGACCACCCGGCCGCGTTGCATCAGGTCTTGTTGACGCGCTCGACGTATTCGTGCGTGCGCGTATCGATCTTGATCGTGTCGCCGACCCGGATGAACAATGGCACGCTGACCGTGGCACCGGTCTCGACGGTCGCGGGCTTCTGGACGTTGCCGCTGGTGTCGCCTTTGACGCCCGGCTCGCTCGCCGTGATCTCGAGTTGCACGAACGTGGGCAGCGTGACGTCGACGGGGCGCTCGTTGAAGAACACGACCGTGCAGGCCAGGTTGTCCTTCATGAGATCGTGCGCGTCGCCGATCAGATCGGATGCGATCGTGACCTGCTCGTAGTTGGTCTGATCCATGAACACGAGATCGCCGCCCTCTTTGTAGAGGAACTGCATGTCGCGAGTCTCGACGTTCGCCGGCTCGAGCTTCTCACCCGAGCGGATGTTGCGTTCGACGACGGCGCCGGTCAGCAAGTTCTTGAACTTCGTGCGCGTAAATGCCGCACCTTTGCCGGGCTTCACGAACTGGAACTCGATGACGTTGTAGGGGTTCCCGTCCATCA
>JBDUAS010000122.1:0-19845 GCA_040004535.1 Deltaproteobacteria bacterium | reverse complement strand
CCTCGACTACGACCTCGCGGTGAACCCCAGTTACATCCGCCACGTCCACGACGAGGTCCGCGAGGTCTCGCCCGGCGTGTTCCTCGGCCCGGCGATGTGGAAGCGCGGCGCCGCGAAGATCATGATCCTGTGGTTCGGTCTCGACGCGACCCGTGCGGCGCGGTCGAGGCCGTCGTGAGCGGCGAGCGCGACGGCACCCGCACCACGCGCGGCACGACCTCGCGCGGCCCGAGTTATCACCACGTCGCGATCACCGGTGCCGCCGGCGCGATCGGTAGTGCGCTTGCACGCGCCATGCGGCGTGCGTGGCCGGAATGCTCGCTCGCCCTGATCGATCGCGATCCCGAACCGCTCGGCCGACTCGCGCGCGAGCTCGGCAGCGAAACCAGTAACGAGGCCAGTAACGGCGCCAGTCAAGGACAGCACCACGGGGCCGGCGGCGCGACGGTGCACGTCGCAGATCTGCGCGACCTCGATGCGTTGCCGGCGCTCGTCGACACGATCGAACAAGCGGGGCCGCTCGAAGGCCTCGTCAACTGCGCCGGCGTGATGAAGGTCCAGCACGTCGCGACCTGGAACTGGGCGGACGCACGCGACCTCGTCACGATCGACCTGCTCGCGCCGTTGCGGCTGCAAGACCTCGTCGTGCGCGGCATGTGCGCTCGCGGTCGCGGCGTGATCGTCAATGTCGCGAGCATGGCGGGTCGCGTGCCGCTTCGCGGTGCCGCGTACTACGGCGCCTCGAAGGCCGGGCTCGCGATGGCATCCGAGATCGCGCGCGCGGATCTCGCGCCGCACAACGTGCGCGTCGTGACGGTCTATCCAGGCCCGGTGAAGTCCGCACTCGAAGCCGGCGCTCGCGCCGACTACGGCGGCGGTGGGCTGCTCGGTCGATTCGTGCCGACGGGCGATCCCGACGAGCTCGCTCGTCGCATCATGGTCGCGATCGCCGCCGACCAACCGCGGGTGATCTACCCGCGGCTCTACCAGGCCGGCTGGGCCGCGACGAACCTCGCGAGCTGGTTCGCGCTGTCGTACGGGCCACCGCCGGTCGCCTAACGTTCGTCGACCAGACGCTGGACGAGCGCCCCGAGCGCGTGCCGCTCAGAGATCCTTGAGGATCGCGACGAGCCTGCGATCTTCGACGATGCCGGCGACCTTGTCGTAGAACGGCCGCGGCCCGATCCACGCAACCTCGCAGCGCTCGTGCTCTGCCGCGACATCGACGAGGCAAGCGAGCAACAACGCCTCGCCGAGTCGGTTGCCACGATGCTCGGGCCACGTTCCTGTCGGCCCGAACCAGCCGAGCCCGCGATTGTTGCCGTCATGCGCGGCGAATCCACAATACGCGCCGTCGCGCAGCGCGACGTGCACGCCGACCGGCGCGTGACCGAGCGCGCGCTCGAGCTCGAACGGCCACGCGCCACCGAACTCTTTCGCGACCGCATCGATCAACGCTCGCTCGTCGGCCCGCGCTCGCCGCAGCTCGTAGCCGCGGGTTCGCGCTGCGGCGGCCAGCACCTCGGCTCGCTCCGCCGTCACGCGCGGGTTGTCGCGCACCGCGATCACCACGTTCGTGCGCGGCTCGCCATCGCGCCGCCAACCGCGCTTTTCCAGCCACGCGATGGTCTCGCCGTTGCGTTCGTCGATCCCGGGCGCGAGATAATTCCCCGGCTGGTCGAGCGCGCGCAGTCGCGGCTGGCCGGCCTCGCGCGCTTCGCGTTCGCACGCCTCGAGCAGCGCACTGCCGGCACCGCGCCGCCGCGCCGCCGGCGCCACCGCGAGCACCCGCAAGTACCTCGAGCACCACGCCGCCACGCCGACGAGCGCATCGCCGTCCCACGCGCCGAGCGGGCTCGCCGGCCCGGCTGGACCGGGACCGAACAACTTCTCCTGGGCGACGACGTCGGCGCGATCGAACGCGCACGCCTCGCGCAACACCTGCGTCGCGGCGGTGAGCTCGCAACGGTCCAACGGCCCCACGCGCATCGGCTGACGGTATCATTCGCGCACATGCGCGCGATGATCCTGTGCGCCGGCCTCTCGACCCGGCTCGGCAACCTCGGCGTCGAACGCCCCAAACCGATGCTGCCGGTCTGCGGCATCCCGATCCTCGCGTACGGCATCTCGAACCTGGTCGCGCACGGCATCACCGAGCTCGTGATCAACCTTCATCACAAGGGCGAGCTGATCCGCCGCGAGATCGGCGACGGTCACGCATTCGGCGCACGCATCACGTACATCGAGGAGCCCGCGCTGCTCGGCACCGGTGGCGGCCTCAAGCACGCGTTGCCGCTGCTCGATCCGGACGGCCGCGACGAGCCGTTCCTGTCGATCAA
Organism: Deltaproteobacteria bacterium; assembly: GCA_040004535.1. GTDB lineage: Bacteria > Myxococcota_A > Polyangia > Haliangiales > Haliangiaceae > JABFXX01. Next base: position 17,506 of record JBDUAS010000122.1, on the reverse strand, counting down.
CGGCAAGTTGATCTTCGATCTCGACGTCACTGCGCTTGCCGCCGCGTTTCGCGCCGCCGGCCCGATCCTCGGCATGATGGTCGTGCGCCGCGTCCCCGATGCGAAGGCGTGGGGTGCGGTCGAGGTCGCCGCCGACGGTCGGATCACGAACATCCTCGACGATGGCGAGCACATGTTCTGCGGTGCGCACGTCACGCGGCCCTCCGTGATGGCGCGGCTTCCCGATGGCGAGTCCGACTCGATCCGCCAGGGCTACTTGCCGTGGCTGCGCGCCGGCGAACCGGTACTCGCGTTCGAGCACGCACAAGGCTACTTCGCCGAGCATTCGACGCCGGAGCGCTACCTCGACTCCAACTGGTCGCTGCTCGCCGGCGCGACGCTCCGCCATCCGCCCGGCCGGCTCGCCGGCATCGATCCCACCGCGCGGATCGCATCGACCGCGAAGATCATCGAGCCCGTCAAGATCTGCGCGGCCGCGACGATCGAGCCGAACGTGACCGTCGGGCCTTACGCGATCGTCGGCGAGGGCGCCGTGATCTCGCGCTCGATCGCGCGCACCGTGGTGTGGGCCGGCGCGACCGCGAATGCGAACAACGCCGGTGAGATCGTCACGTAGCGAGCTCGTGAAACCGTCGTACATCCCTTTTCGCAGCCCTTTCGTATTGCGAGGTTGCGACGGCGAGCTCGTGTAGTACGCCGCCTTTTTAGGGGCACTGCAGCTTCGCGACCCGCTCGATGCACTGCTTCGCGGTCTCGAGCACGTTGGTCTGCGCGCGCAACGCGTCGGCGCGATCGGTCTCGGGATTCGCGGCGGTATCGAGGGCGAGCTTCATCGCCTCGGGCATCGCTTTCGCGAGCGGACACTGCTTCTGCGCCGCTGGCGACGTGCACGCGCAGACCTTCGCGACGTACGCGGCGCACGCGTCCTGACCGCGCTGGACCTCGGCGGCCGGTAGCGGCGCCACGGCGGCCTTCTTCGGTGCCGCGTCCTCGTGCTTGCTGCACGCGACGAGCATCACGGCGAGCAACAGGGCCTTCACGCCGCCTCGACCCGGGCGAGCACGCACGAGATGTTGTCGACGCCGCCTTCTTCATTCGCGCCCGTGATCAGGCGCTCGACGGCGCGGTCGAGATCGCGCTCGCTCATCAAGATGTGCTGGATCTGATCGTCCTTGAGCATGCCGGTCAGACCGTCGGAGCACAGCAGGAACGTATCGCCGACGTGCGGCTTCTCCGTGATGATGTCGACTTGCACGCTCTCCTTCATGCCGAGTGCGCGGACGATCACGTTCTTGTGCGGCCAGTTCTCCGCCTCTTCCGGCGTGACCCGCTTCATCCGGATGTAGTCGTTGATCAGCGAGTGATCCTCGGTCAGCTGCGAGAGCTCGGTGCCGCGCAGCCGGTAGCAGCGAGAATCTCCGACGTGGCCGATGATCATGTGATCATCCAAGAAGTACTGGGCGACGCAGGTCGTGCCCATGCCCTTGAACCGCGCTTCGCGCTGCGAGCGCTCGTAGATCTCGAGGTTCGCCAGCATGATCCCCGTGACCATGCGGTTGATGTCCTTCCGCATGTCGCGGTCGACCTTGTACGGCCAGGTCAGAATCTGTTGCTTGCCGGTCTCGGTGAAGTGGTCGACGATCAGCTCGACGGCGAGCCGACTCGCGACCTCGCCGCTGGCGTGCCCGCCCATGCCGTCACACACGATCGCGAGGCGCTCGCCCGTTTCGGGCATCGCGATAGAATCCTCGTTGTGATCGCGCTTACGACCGATGTTCGTATCGCCTGCGAACCGGACCCGCGCACCATCGAGGGGAAACGAGCTGCTCACGCGAGAAACATTGTAGCAGCCGCGGACCGATTGACTCCACTCGGGGACCTGACCATCCTCTAGGGGATGGGTGGTGTTATGCCCGCGACCGTGATCGCGGCCTGGCCGGGCTATGCCGAGGGCAACGAGACCGTGATCGGTCTCGTCGTAGCGGTCGTCGTCCTCGCGGCCATCGCATACGTCACCCGAAAGTGGTGGCGGCGGTAGCGTGGCGGTCCTGGCCAAAGGCTTGGTGACGGATCGGCCGTGGGGGCAAACCCTGGGCGCCTTGTCGCGACGCGGCCTCACCGGCCAGGTCACGGTCACCTCCGAGGCGAAGCCTTATCGGATCGCGTTCGCACGCGGCGCGGTGGTCGGCGCCACGTCGCCGCTCGCGAGCGATGCCGCCGTGCGTCTCGCGCTGACCGGCGGCCTCGTGTCGTCGACGCAGGTCGCCGACATCACGCGCCGTGTCGCTGCCTCGCCGCACCGCGACGAGATCGAGGTGATCGCCGAGGCCGCCCGCCTCGCCGCGGATCAGGCGCAGAAGCTGCGTCGCCGGCTCGTCGCCCAGCGCGCCGCGCGGACGTTCTCCCTCGACAAGGGCGACTTCGTGATCGAGGACGCGATCACGATTCCGGTCGTCCCGGGCAGCGAGCTCGACGTTCGCACCGTGATCCACATGGGCGCGCGCAACAACCTCGCCGAGGTCCGACTCGCCCAGGAGCTCGCGCTGTTCGGCGCGTGGTTCAAGCTGTTGCCCGACGCGATTCCGGATCTCTCGCAGTTCGGCTTCACCGAGACCGACAAGCCGGTGCTCCAGGAGCTGATCGGCGGCGCGAACCTCGCCGACATCGAGGGCGATCATCCCGAGGTCGGCGAGCGCGGCGTGCGCGCGATCGTATACGCGCTCGCGGCGTACGGTGCGTGCGAGGTCGCCGCGAAGCCGGTCCCTACGAATCGGCCGAAAAAGACGTCCTCGCCGCCGATCTCCCAGGCACGCACCGTCACGAACCCGAACCAGGCGCGGCGCACACCGAGCGGGATGCAGCCGATCGCCGACGAGCAAGGCGTACCGCGGCGGGTCGACACGCGCGGGTCGGGCCCGGCGAACCGGATCGAGACGCCCGATGGCATGTCGCTGCGTTCGCCGCCCGCGAGCTCGCAGCCGCCGGTCCGGCAAACGCCAGCGACCGGAAGCACGGTGGTGCCGCGGACCTCGACGCCTACCGCGCATCCGGGCTTCGACACGCCGCGCACGCCGACACCGACGAATCATCCGGCGTTCGATCGTCCCGGCTCCGGCGCCTCGGCACCTGCGTTCGATCGCACCCGCTCCGCGACGGTCCCACCGCGCACGCCACCGGCGGTCTCGCGCACCCAGACGCCGGTCGAGCCAGCGATCTCGCGCGCACCGACGACCCCGTTCGCGGGCCGTACGCCGACGGATCCGAGCACGGGGCGCACGCCGACCGATCCGGTGGCCGCGCGCGCGCCGACGAACCGTACCTCGTCGCCGACGCCCCAGCATCCCGCGGTCACCCGCGCTCCGTCGCCGCAAGAACCTGCCGTCGGTCGGGCACCGTCGCCGACCGGTCCGGTCACGGCACGGACGATGACGCCGCTGCGTCCGCTGCCCGCGAGCGGGCCGACGATCTCGCGGACGACGAGCCAATCGCGTGCGTCCGTCCTGCCCGCCGGGCCGCCGGTTCGGCCATCGTCGTCGGCGATCCCGCGTCCGAACCGGCCGTCGAGCCCGATGCCCGTACGGTCGCGCACGAACACCGCGGCGGCGCTCGAGACCGACGCGCTGATCCGCGATCGCCTCGCCCTCGTCGATCGCGGCGCCGATCACTTCGTGCTGCTCGGCATCTCTCAGGACGCGACGCCGGACCTGATCCGCGCCGCGTACTTCACGCTCGCACGCAAGCTCCATCCCGATCGGATCGCTTCGCTCGGCATCATCGACTCGGCGCGTGATGCCCAGCGGCTGTTCGCGCAGATCAACGCCGCGTTCGCCGTGCTCAACGACACGCTGAAGCGCACCGAGTACCTCTCGATCGTCGCGCGCGGCGGCGAGTCCGCGGTCCGCGCCGAGGAAGCGAAGGCCGACGAGCTCGCGATGCGCGTGATGCACGCCGAGGAGGCGTTCCGCCGCGGCGAGATGGCGCTGCGCCGCGAGCAGCTCGCTCAGGCGATCACCGAGTTCACGACTGCCGTCGAGCTCCAGCCGCAGGAGCCCGAGTATCAGGCACTGTTCACGTGGGCGAAGTTCGCGGCCGCCGGCGACAAGCAAGCCATCGCACACAAGACCCGCAACGAGCTCGCACGCGCCGCCGAAAAATCGACCCAGTCGCCGACCGCGCGGTTCTACCTCGGCCGGGTCGAGCGCATCCTCGGCCGCGAGCGCGAGGCGCTCGAGCACTTCTACGAGGTGCTACGGATCAAGGCGAACCACGCCGAGGCCTCCAGCGAGATTCGCGTGCTCGAGACCCGCCTCAAGAAGCGCTGAACCAGGCCGCCACGTCACCGGCGAGCGCGCGCGCTTCGTCGGCGGTGAGCGTCAGCGAGGCCTGACGAGTCCAGGCTTCGTTCATCCGGCGGAACCGGAGGAGCGCGAGCCTGGGCTCCTTCCAGTCGCCGGCCTTGTCGCGCTCGCGAAACGCGATCGCCACGGTCGCCCAGCCGGCGCGTTCCCACACTCTGCGGTGAAGCTGCTCGCGCCACAGCTCGCCATCCTGCTCGAGGTCGTACTGGACCTCGTCGAGCTCGGCGACGTTCATCCGAGCTCGAGCTCGGTCGCGCCGGTCGCGAGGTGGGCGCGGACACGGGCGGCGACCTCGCGAGCGTCGCCGTCGCCCTCGATCCGGAGCCTCAGCTCCTCGCCGACCTCGAACAAGAACGGGGACCTGACGGTCACCACCGTCGTGCCGAGCTCGATCAGCTCGAAAATGTCGGTCGCCTTGTCGCCATCGACGAGCAGCACGCGCGGACCCGCGCTCGGCGCTGGCTGACCCGATACCACCACACGGGCAGTATCACGGTGCCCGCAATCGCCTCAAGCACTAGAGCGTGGAGTCCCCTTGGGTTAGGCTCGCTCCGAGGAATGCTCAAACCGGTCGAGAAGCAGCGCGTAGCTGAAGAGATCGCCGAGCAGCTGCGCTCGCTCATCCTCAACGGCCAATACCCGCCAGGGTCGAAGCTCCCCCCGGAGCGCGAGCTGTCGAAGCGGCTTCGCGTCAACCGTGCATCGCTGCGCGAGGCGCTGAAGAAGCTCGAGCACCTCGGCCTCGTCCGGATCCGCCAGGGCGACGGTACGCGGGTCCAAAACTTCATGGAGACCGGCGGCATCGAGCTCGTCCAGCACCTGCTGCCGCTCGCCGGTGGCAAGCCGGAGCTGATCCGCGACCTCCTCGAGTTTCGCCGGATCTTCGGGCGCGAGATCGCCCGGCTCGCGGCCGCGCGCGGCGTGAAATCCGATACCGCACGGCTGCGCGCGCTCGCCGACAAGGCCGATACCGTGACCGGCGCCGCCGAGCTGTTCGACATCGACTTCGAGTTCTACGTCGCGGTCGCAGCGATGTGTGGCAACCAGGTCATGCTGCTGTTGATCAACACCGTGCGCGACGGCGTGCGCGGGTTCATGCCGCTGCTCGCGAACCTCGCGGGTCCGGCCGATCACGTGCGCAAGCATCATCGCGAGCTGATCGCGGCGATCGAGAAGGGTGACGTCGCAACCGCAGGCCGCGTCGCCGACGAGTACTTGAAGATGGGTGCGGAGCTGGCCGCGCGCATGGGTGGGCGACCGGAGCTCCAGCCGCAGCCCTTGCCGGAGTGACGACGTGCCACAGCTGACGCGCAAAGAGGTCGACGAGATCGCGATGCTCGCGCGGTTGCACCTCGAGCCCGACGAGGCGATACGCATGCAAGACGAGCTCGGGAAGATCCTCGATCACTTCCTCGCGCTCGCGACGGTAGAGACCGACGGCGTACCGGCGATGACCCACGCGGTGCCGATGGATCTGCGGTTGCGCAAGGACGAGCCGGCTTCTTCACTGCCGGCGAGTGAAGCGGTGCGCGCGGCGCCCGCGCGCGAAGGCGATCTGTTCGTGGTGCCCGCGATCATCGGTGGCGGGGACAAGTAGTCATGTCGGGGCCGACCGAATGGCTGTCGGTCACCGATACGGCGCAGAAGATTTCGACGGGTGAAGTTTCGGCCGCGCGCGTCGTCGAGAACTATCTCGCGCGGATCACGAACGTCGATCGCGAGCTCAACGCATATCTCACCGTCACGAGCGACGAGGCGCGCAAAGCAGCCGCCGAGATCGATCGCAAGCGTACGGCGAACCAACCGATCGGACCGCTCGGTGGTGTGCCGATCTCGCTCAAGGACAACCTCGTCACCAAGGGCATCGCGACCACCGCGGGATCGAAGATCCTCGAGGGCTGGGTCCCACCCTACGACGGCGCGGTCGTCGAACGGCTGCGCGCCGCCGGCGCGATCGTCCTCGGTAAAGTGAACTGCGACGAGTTCGCGATGGGCTCGTCGACCGAGCGCTCCGCGTACAAGAAGACGAAGAATCCGTGGGACACGTCGCGCGTTCCCGGCGGCAGCTCTGGGGGTAGCGCGGCCTCGGTCGCCGCCGGTCTGTGCGCCGCGAGCCTCGGCACCGACACGGGTGGCTCGATCCGGCAACCCGCCGCGTTCTGTGGCGTCGTCGGGGTGAAGCCGACGTACGGCCGCGTGTCGCGGTGGGGCGTCGTCGCGTTCGCGAGCTCGCTCGATCAAGTCGGTCCGCTCACCCGCACGGTCCGCGACTCGGCGCTCGTGCTCGAGGCGATCGCCGGCTTCGATCCGCGCGACTCGACGTCGCTCGATGCGCCGGTGCCGCGCTACGTCGATGCGTTGACCGGTGACGTGAAGGGCCTGCGCGTCGGCATCCCGCACGAGTACTTCGACGCGAACATCGACGACGAGATCCGCGCTGCGATCGACAAGGCCAAGGCGGCGCTCGTCGAACGCGGCGCGATCCTCGTCGAGATCTCTCTGCCGAACACGGCCCACGCGCTGCCCGCGTATTACATCGTCGCACCGGCCGAGGCCTCGTCGAACCTCGCACGCTACGACGGCATCCGGTTCGGCAAGGCGGCCGCCGGCGCGAAGAATCTATTGGATCTCTATCAACGCTCGCGCGGCAGCGGCTTCGGCCCCGAGGTCAAGCGCCGGATCATGCTCGGCACGTACGCGCTGCGCAGCGGCTACTACGACGCGTACTACAAGAAGGCGCAGCAGATCCGCACGCTGATCAAGCGCGACTTCGACAAGGCGTTTCATCACGTCGATGTCGTGCTGACGCCGACGACGCCGACCGCCGCGTTCCGCTTCAACTCGAAGGCGACGCCGCTCGACATGTACCTCGCCGACATCTTCACGCTGTCGTGCAACCTCGCCGGGCTGCCGGGTCTGTCGGTTCCGTGCGGGCTCACCGTCGACGGGCTGCCGGTCGGCGTCCAGCTCATGGGCAAGCCGCTCGACGAAGCGACGCTGCTCCGCACCGCCGAGGTCATCGAGTCCGCGGTCGGCCTCGGCAATCGCCGGCCGGGAGGTCGCCCGTGAGCGAGCTCTCCGAGCTGCTCGAGCAGTGGGAGCCCGTGATCGGGCTCGAGGTCCACGTCCAGCTCGCGACGCGCTCGAAGGCATTCTCGCCGTCGGCCGTGCGGTTCGGCGCGCCCGCGAACTCGCTCACCGATCCGGTCGTGCTCGGCATGCCCGGCACGTTGCCTGCGTTCAACCAGCACGCGCTCGAGCTCGCGCTGCGGCTCGGCGTCGCGACCGAGTCGAAGATCCGCGCTCGCTCTCGGTTCGCGCGCAAGCACTACTTCTATCCCGATCAGCCGAAGGGCTATCAGATCTCGCAGTACGACGAGCCGCTGTGCGAGGACGGTCATCTCGATCTGATCCTCGGCGGCGAGGTTCGCACCGTGCGCCTCCAGCGGATCCACCTCGAGGAAGACGCCGGCAAGAACACCCACACGGGCGCGGTGTCACACGTCGATCTCAACCGCGCGGGCGTGCCGCTCGTCGAGGTCGTCACCGCGCCCGAGATCTACTCCTCGGAAGAAGCCGCCGAGTTCATGCGCGCGCTTCACCGGCTCGTCCGCTGGCTCGAGATCTCCGAGGCTGACATGGAGAAGGGCCAGATGCGCTGCGATGCGAACGTGTCGGTGCGCCGGCGCGGCGAGGATCGGCTCGGCACGCGGACCGAGCTCAAGAACATCAACTCGTTTCGGTTCGTGCAAAACGCGATCGAGCACGAGATCGCGCGCCAGATTCGCCTGCTCGACGAGGGCGAGCGGATCATCCAGGAGACGCGGCTGTGGGATTCCGAGCGCGGCACGTCCGAGTCGATGCGCTCGAAGGAGACCGCCGAGGATTATCGCTACTTTCCGGATCCGGATCTCCCGCCGGTCGTCGTCGACGCACCGCTGATGGCCGGCGTCCTGCGCTCGCTGCCCGAGCTGCCGACGCAGCGGTTCATTCGCTATCAGAAGAGCCACGGCCTCGCCGCCGACGACGCGCGCACGTTGATCTCGGATCGCGCGCTCGCCGAGTACTTCGACGCAGCGGTGAAAGCGCATCCCGGCGAGAGCTCCGGGCGAATGATCGCGAACTGGTTGCTGACCGAGCTGCTCGGCGCGCTCAACGCCGATGCGAAGACGATCGAGGACACGCCGATGCCGGCCGAGCGCCTCTCCGAATTGATCCGGCTCGTCGAGGACGGCACGATCAGTGGCAAGATCGGCAAGGAGATCTTCGAGGAGTCGTATCGCACCGGCGAGGCGCCGACCGCGATCGTCGAGCGCCGCGGCGTCCAGCAGATCAGCGACGAAGCGGCACTCTGGGAGATCGTGGAGCAGGTCGTGACGGCCAACGCCAAGCAGGCCGAAGCCTATGCCTCGGGCAAGGATGGCCTGTTCGGGTTCTTCGTCGGCCAGGTCATGAAGGCCACGCAGGGTCGTGCGAACCCCGTGATCACCTCGGATCTATTGCACAAACGACTTGGGCGCTAACCACTACTTGACGTTCGGCTGAAGATCCGTAAAGTCCGCGATTCGTAAAAGCATTTCGCGGAGATTCACGTCATGTACGCCGTAATCCAAACGGGTGGCAAACAGTATCGGGTCGAGCCCGGCAAGACCGTATTGGTCGAGAAGCTCGAAGGCGACGCGGGCGCCCAGGTCACGTTCGACCAAGTCCTGCTCGTGTCGTCGGGCGACGGCGCAAACGTCACGGTCGGTAAGCCGATCGTCGCGGGCGCGAAGGTCACCGGCGAGATCGTGGAGCAGACGCGCGGCGAGAAGCTCGTCGTGTTCAAGCTCCGTCATCGCAAGAACTACGTCCGCCGCAACGGGCATCGCCAGGATCTCACCGCGGTCAAGATCGCGGCGATCAACGCGTAGAGAGAGAGAACCGCCATGGCTCATAAAAAAGGACAAGGCTCGACTCGTAACGGTCGCGACTCCAACCCGAAGATGCGCGGCGTCAAGCGCTTCGCGGGCGAGGTCGTCAAGGGTGGTGCAGTGCTCGTCCGTCAGGTCGGCACCAAGTTCCACGCCGGCACGAACGTCGGCATCGGCCGCGACTGGACGCTGTTCTCGAAGATCGACGGCGTCGTGAAGTACGAGCGCCACGGCAAGTCGAAGATGCGCGTCGCGGTCTATCCCGCCGCCGCTGCTCCGACGACCGCCGCCGCCTAAATCGCAACGACGCGCGCGCCTGCGCGCTCCAGTAACTCGCGGTCGTGGGTCGCCACGATCGCGCTGTTATTTTCGGCGCAGTGGGCCCTCAGAAGATCCACGAGCGCCGCGCCGCGCTTCGCATCGAGCCCGTTATCCGGCTCGTCGAGCACGAGCAACTTCGGCGGCCCCAGCATCGCCGCGCCGATGCACGCGCGTCGCCGCTGGCCGAGCGACATCCGCTCGATCGCGAGCTCCCTGAGCTCGTCCAGCCCCATCGCGTCGATCAGCACCGCGCCAGGAGCCTCGCAGCCCCGGCTCGCCGCGACCATCGCCCACAATTCTCCTGCGAGCAGAAACCCCGGCGGGTCCGCGCCCTCCGGCACGTAGCCCAGCGCCCGCCGCGCCCGCTGCCGCTGGCCGCTGGTCCCCCACACGTCCGCGCCGTCGATCGTCACGCGCCCCTCCGTCGGGATCAGCACGCCCGCGATCGCCATCAGCAGCGTGCTCTTGCCGCACCCGTTCTTGCCCACGATCCCCACGCACTCGCCCGCCCCCACCTCGAGATCGAGCCCCGCAATCACGTTGCGTCCACCGCGCCGGACCACCAGCTGCTGTGCTCTCAGAAGAGGGACGGTAACCACTTGCTCAACTTCCGCTCTCGATGTTGCCGTGATCATTCGAGCGCCGAGGGACGGTTACAACTTTAGCCACCGCGTTCAGCAAAGCGGACGTACTCCACTTTTCACAAGTTCGGACAGTCCCGCTCACGGCGCCGTTCCGATCGCGAGCACGCCAAGCGTCACCAACGCACCCGCTCCGGCTGCGCCGAGCCAACCGATCAGCAGCACCGCACAGGCCGAAGCGACGATCGTCCCGATCACGACCTTCGCGGCCGGCGCGTTCGATCGATCCGCCCAGAGCACCGCGCGGGTCGCGAGCATCGCGAGCGCGATTCCACTCGGCACGCCGAGCGCGGCGAGCCAACCCGCGGTCGCTAGATCGTCCATCACGACCGCAGCGACCGCAACAGCGATCACCATCGCGGCGACGTACACGACGAAGATCGCCGCAGCGAGCACCGCGACGCGAGTACGTTCTCCAATCCCTAGCGACTGCGCGAGCCACGCGCTACCGCGATGCGCTTCGACGAGCGGCAGCATGCATCCGACCCAGCCGGGGACGAGGACCACGGCGATCACCGCGGTCGCGAGCACGCTCGCCTGCTGCGGCGCGAGGTCATTGTTTCGCGCGAACAAACCTGCGGCGCCTCCCGCGAGCACCGCCAGCCCGCACGCACGGATCAGCGAATCCGCCGCCCGCCGGGGCAACGCCCGCATGTAGACCCGCAGTAACGCGCGCGCGGGACCGCCCCAGCGACCACGACCGACCCGCGCCGGCTTCGCTCGCCACAACGAGATCATCGCAATGATCGGCGTCAGGGCCACCGCCAGCACCGCGCCGAGGCCGTGCTCGCCGAGCAACCACAACACGAGCCACGGCAACTGGAACAGCACGAGCGCGAGGCCCGCGAGCAGACGGGGCGGCCACGGCGCGAACGGCAACGACCGCAGATATCTCGTCGCGTCGTCGCGTACGAGCAACCGCGCGGTCGGCACGAACAGCAGCACCCACGTCAACCCGAGCGCCGCGCCCGCGAGCGGCACGTGGAGCGCCAGCTGGGTCAGGTCGTGCGGCATCATCCCGGTGCCCCCAAACACGACCGCGGCGACGATCCCCGCTCCGATCCAAACGGGGACTGCCCTACGCATCGCCGGCACGATCACGGCGCGGATCCACACGTCCACCCAGGTCACGGCCTGGTATATACCCGCGCCGGAGTCACGGAAGTCCCGGCTAAAGTTGTAACCGTCCCTCGGTCGCCTAGCGATCACGCACAGTTCCACGCGACAAGTTGACCAAGTAGTTACCGTCCCCATGCAGTTCATCGACGAAGCGATCATCGAGGTCAAAGCCGGAGACGGCGGCAATGGCTCCGCGGCGTTTCGCCGCGAGGACGGCGTCCCGTACGGCGGACCCTCGGGCGGCGACGGCGGCGACGGCGGTAGCATCATCGTCGTAGCGGACAGCCATCTCTCGTCGCTGTTGGACTTCAAGTTCAAGCGCCACTTCAAGGCGGAGCGCGGCGAGGACGGCCGCAACAAGGATCAGTACGGCGCCGGCGGCGACGACCTCACGATCCGCGTGCCGGTCGGCACGGTGATCTACGAGTACGACGACCTGCTCGTCGATCTCGACTCCGACGGCGCGACGTTCGTGATCGCGAAGGGCGGCATCGGCGGCAAGGGCAACATCCATTTCGCCACGCCGTGGAACCAGGCGCCGACCCACGCCGAGCCGGGCACGCTTGGTGAGAAACGGACGGTTCGGCTCGAGCTCAAGCTGCTCGCCGATGTCGGGCTCCTCGGATATCCGAGCGTCGGCAAGTCGACGTTCATCGCCGCGGTCTCGCGCGCGCGTCCCAAGATCGCCGACTATCCATTCACGACGCTCGTGCCGAACCTCGGCGTGGTGAAGCTCACGGGCGACCGCCAGTTCATCATCGCCGACATCCCCGGTCTCATCGAAGGGGCGTCAGACGGTGCAGGCTTGGGACACCAGTTCCTGCGCCACGTCGAGCGCTGTCGCGTTTTGCTGCACATCGTCGAGGCGACGTTCACCACTGGGCCCGAGCGCACACCCTTCGAGGATTTCGGCGTGATCAACCGCGAGCTACAGAGTTACGCTCCGGATCTCGCAACCAAGCCGCAAATCGTCGTCTTGAATAAGTGCGACGCGATCGATCCGAAGGACGTTCCCGAGATCCAGAGCGAGTTTGCGGCGCAAGGTGTGACGCTGTTGGCGATGTCCGCCGCGACGGGTGAAGGTGTGCCCGCCGTGCTCGAAGCACTGTGGAAAAAGCTTCACCCGTCCGCGAGTTGAACGGCCTCTGGCCGGGTGTTACAACCGCTCTATTCCTAAGGATTTGCGCCAGGCACCCTGACGCAACGCGGGCCGGCAAACGGGCTGGCTGGAGACTTATGCGAGCACTCTCGAACGTCGTCGTTCTTTCTTCGCTCCTGCTTGCTGCTGCCGCCATGGCAGGGAGCGATACGAAGACGCCATCTCCAATGCCGGGCGCTGGATCCGGATCGAGCGCACCGAGCGCGGGCTCTGCCGCAGCGCCGGCTCCTGCAACGGGTTCCGACGCGGCGATCGATCCCGCCTCGGTCAAGCCCGAGGACATGCCGACCGCGGTGCGGATGCGCCGGATCGAGCAGCGCACGCAAGCGCTGAAGGAACGCGCCTGGCAGCTCAAGGCCCGCGTCCAGACGCTCAAGGAGCAAATGCTCGGCGGCGGCGTCGGCGCGCAAGCGTTGATCTCGCACGAGAACGAGATGGGCAGCTCGTTCCGCCTCGTGAAGCTGACGTACACGCTCGACGGCACGCAGATCTTCGCGCGCACCGACGACAGCGGCGAGAACCTCTTCAAGACCAAGGCGTTCGACATCTTCACCGGCCCGATCTCGCCGGGCTCGCACCAGCTCGCGATGGTCGCGACCTACAAGGGTCACGGCTACGGCGTGTTCGAGTACCTCTCGAAGTTCACGTTCACCGCGCGCAACACGAGCTCGTTCACCTCGACCGAGGGCAAGATCTCGCGCGTCGACTGCCGCGGCTTCGAGAAGGGTGGCGCGGCCACGCCGATGGAGAAGCGCGCCGCGATCGACTGCAAGGTGACGGACGTGGCTCCGGACAAGCCGGGTAGCGCGCCCGCGCCGACGACGCCGGGCACCACGCCGATGCCGGCGAGCGGGCCGGCGACCACGCCGACTGCACCGGCCGCGGGGAAATAACTCATGCTTCGACCGGCCAGGTCTCTCGGAACGATCGCGACGACGCTCGCGCTCCTGACGAGCGCGGCGTTTGCCGAGGACATCGGCAACAAGCTGGCGAGCTACGAGCAAGAGGCTCGTAACCTCGGCACAGATCTGCCCAAACCGAACGAGCGCAGTGCGGCGCAGAGCTCGCATCGCCTGGTCGACGCGCAGGTCGCGTTCCAGCTCGGCGACTACGATCAAGCGGCGCTGATCCTGTTCGATCTGTCGGCGAAGTCGGTCGGCCCCGAGAAGGAGACCGCGACGTACTACCTCGGCGAGGCGTTGTTCCAGAAAGGCGATCGCGGCGCGGCGCGCACGTACTTCGTCGACGTCGCCCAGATCCCGACGAGTAGGTACTACCAGCTGTCGCTCGTGCGGCTCGTCGAGATCGCGATCGTCCAGAAGGACTGGCAAGACGCCCAGGACTCGCTCGCCAAGCTCACCGCGATCGGTAGCGGCCAGCAGGCGTCGGCCGTGCCGTACGTCACCGGCAAGCTCGCGTTCGCGCAAGCCAAGTACGACGACGCGCTCGCCGCCTTCGCGCAGGTCGCGAAGGGCTCGGACTACGAGCTCCAGGCGCTCTACTACGCGGGCGCTACGAACGTCGCGAAGAAGGATCTCGCGAAGGCGACCGACATCTACACCGATCTGATCTCGCGCCATCCGCGCACCGCGGCCGACCGCCGCGTGATCGAGCTCGCGCAGCTCGCGCTCGGCCGGCTGTATTACGAACGCGAGCAGCCGTCGAAGTCGATCGATTCGTACCTGCTCGTCGATCGCCACAGCGATCTGTTTCCCGATGCGCTCTACGAGACCGCCTGGGTCTACGTGAAGAGCAAGCAGTACGACAAGGCGTTGCGCGCGCTCGAGCTCCTCGAGCAGAGCGACCCGCAGTCGCAGAAGACGCCGACCACGCGGATCCTCGAGGGCAACCTCCGGATCCGCAAGGCGCAGGCGATCCGGCTCTCGCAGGTCAACGGCACGATCGCGACCGGCGATACGAGCGATCCGGCGACCGAGTACGACAAGGCCGCGAAGATCTTCGCGGACACCCACGACCTCTACCTGCCGTCATACACGACGCTCGCGGCGCTCGTCGATGGCAACCTCGACGCCGCGTCGTTCGTCGAACAGATCGCAGGCCGGAGCTCGCACGTGTTCATGACGGCCGCGCCGATTCCAGATGCCGCCGCGCAGTGGCTCCGCGATCAACCCGAGGTCCAGCGCGTCGTCGGCGTCGAGACCGACCTCGGCGAGATCTATTCGAACATCGTCGAGTCCGAGACCATCATCAACCGGCTCGAGGGCGTGCTCGCGACCGGCGATCGCACGACCGTGTATCCGAAGCTCGCGTCGCGCCGGCATCGGATCGCGGCGATTCAAGACGACCTGGTCCGCGTCCGCTCCGACCTCGCCGATCAAGAGGCGTCGCTGGTGGCGAGCTCGGCCGACCTCGCGCAGGCGACGGCGACCCGCAAGCAGCTCGCGCAGCAGTACACCGCGATGGGCGATCCGGAGAAGGCGTACGCCGATCGCGTGTCGCAGACCCGCAGCTCGTACGAGCAGATCGATAACAGCCTCAACGAGGTGTCGGCGACGCTCGATTCGACCGAGGCGATGGCGGTCGCGATGCGGACGTACGCGCTGACCGGCCACGTCGATCCGCCGACCATCGATGCGGTGAAGACCACGCTCGACGCTGGCGCGACCGAAGCGCAGCAGATCGAGGACGAGCTGACCGCGATCCGCAACGAGGTCGCGCTCGGCAAGGATCTCGCCGGCGTCGGCGATGAGGGCATCGCGGCGGCGCGAGCGTTGCGCGCGCAGCTCAAGACGGCGCAGGACAACGAGCAGCGCATGCTCGATGGCTTCGCGTCGGCGAGCCGCGATCGTGGCCGCTCGCAGAACCTCGCCGCACTCGCCGATCGCGCGGCCAGCCTCGCGGCAAACCTCGACGGTACCGACCAGGCGATCGATCGCTCGGTCGGCCAGGGCCTCGACGAGGTCAAGGTGTTGCTCGCGGCCGAGAAGCAGAACCTCGAGACCTACAAGCAAGAGCTCGACAGCGACGAGCAAGACGCGCGCTCGGTCGGCGCTCAGGTGCTGGCCGCGTCGTTCAAGGACGTCAAAGCGAAGCTCTACGATGTCGTGATCCGGACCGACGTCGGTACGGTCGACGTGTCGTGGTCGCAGCGCCAGGACAACGACGACGATCTCAAGCGCCTCAACCTGGCGCGCAGCCGCGAGCTCAAGCAGCTCCACGACGAGTTCAAGGACGTGCTCGAAGATCAAACCAAGAAGCCGAGCGCTCCGCGCAAGTCGGACCTGCCGCCCGCGACCAGCGAGGGCCAGCAATCGACGAGCCCTGACAAGGCCGGCGCGAACACCGATCAGCGCGTCAAGCCGATCGGCGATCAGCCGACGTCACCGGCCACACCGTCGGTGAAACCCGACGAGCAAAAGAAGACGCCGGCGCCGAAGAAGGGCGGGGCGAAGTGAAGGTCCGCGTGAACAAGCCGCGATTCAGCAAGACGTCGCTGGCGTCGATCCTCGCGCTCGCGTTGCTCGGCGGCGTCGCCACCGCGCAGCCCGGGACGCAACCGCCTGCGCCGGCTCCGTCGCCGACCGGCTCGCCGGTCCCGAACGAGCCCGGCCCGAACGGTCCCGGTCTCGGCGTGCCCGCGCCCGCTCCGAACCCTGGCGCCAAGCCGTTCACGGTGAAGCCGCCGCTCCAGCTCGACGCCAAGGAGATGGAAGAGCTCAAGGACGTCGAAGCCGAGTACGACAACTTCGTCAAGGCCGCCGACGAGAACGACAAGCGGATGCGCACGATCGCGCGCCGCGAGTACGACCAGCGCACCGGCGAGCTCGAGCGTCGCTACGCCGAGCGGATCGCGAAGACCGAGGCCGATCAGGTCAAGCGTCACAGCGAGACGATCGCGCTGCTCGAGAAGTTCCTCCAGAACCATCCGAACCACGAGCAGTTCACGCCCGACGCGATGTTCCGGCTCGCCGATCTCTACATCGATCAGGCGAACGAGGACCTCGATCAGCGGATGGCGGCGCAAGAGGCCGCGCCTGCGAATCCGAACGCGAAAGAGGATCAGGCCGCGCTCGTCGCCGATTACTCGAAGTCGCTCGATCTGTGGGAACAGATCCTGACGAAGTTCCCGACGTACCGGCAGACGCCGTCCACGCTCTATCTGTACGCGTACTACATGAAGCCGAAGGACGACCGGAAGTCGCTCCAGGCGTTCCTGTCGCTGGCGTGCGCGAACAAGTACAAGTGGAACGACAAGCCGCCGGCCATCCCGACCAAGGCAGAGGCGATCAAGCGGGTCGAGCAGAAGACGCTGCGCGATCCGTATCCCGACTGCACGCCGATTCCGGGTGCCGAGTCCGAGCTCGTTCACCACGCGTGGGTTCGCGGCATCGCCGACGAGCACTTCGCGATCCAGGGCGAGCTCGACGACGCGATCGCCGCGTACTTGAAGGTCGCGAACGGCGCGCCCGACTCCAAGCTCTACGCCGAGTCGCTCTACAAGCTCGCGTGGAGCTACTACAAGCGCGACTTCCTGCTCGACTCGATCAAGCGCTTCGATCAGAGCGTGAAGCTCTACGACGACACCGTCGCCGCGGGGAACCAACCGCCGCTCGAGCTCCGCGACGAATCGATCCAGTACATCGCGGTCGCGTTCACCGATCCGTGGGAAGGCCAGACCGATACCGATCCGGTCAAGGCATTCCAGCGCGCGAAGGATTTCTACAAGGGCCGCGAGAACGAGAAGCACGTCCGTGACGTATGGGTCGCGATGGGCCACGCGTTCGCGGATCTCCAGGCGTGGGATCAAGCGGTCGACTCGTATCGAATCGCGATCGGCCCACCGTGGGAGCTCGATCCGCACGACCCGCTCGTTCACCAGGAGATCGTCAACGCGTTCGAATCCAAGGGCGACAAGTTCGCCGCGGATCAGGCCGCGGCCGAGCTCGCGACCAAGTACGCGCCGGGCACCGCCTGGTACACGGCGAACGAGAAGGACCGCGAGGCGATGGAGAACCAGCGCCGGATCGCGGAGCG
>JBDUAS010000121.1:0-19944 GCA_040004535.1 Deltaproteobacteria bacterium | reverse complement strand
TGATGTTGACCACCATGTAGCCGAACCGCGCGAACACGAGGCCCATCAGCCAGTGGGTGTCCTTCGACAGCAGGTGGAACGCACCGCCGTGGACGTAGAACACGACCGGCCACGGCTTCGGCCGATGGATCGGCCGATAGATATCGAGGCGGTGATACGGGTCCGGGCCGTACGCGACATCGGACTCGAGCTCGACGCCGTGGCGCTTCGGTGCGGCTGCCGGATGCAGCCGGCCCGTCGCCGACAGCGACTCGAAGAACGCGTTCGCGAGGAAGCTGCGCGCCCGCCGATAGAACGTGTCGCGCCAGACGCGCGGCGTGGGTCCGTCGATCGCCGGTTCGGTCAGTTTCTCGGCGGTGGTCGCTAAACTTCGGCGCGGCACTGAACGGATTGAAAGGGTACCACGGTCACCGGGTCAGGCGCGCATCGAGTTGTTCGAGCAACTCGATGAGTTGCACCATCTTGTTCGCGAGCAGCGTATCGCCCGCGCGCTGCTCGACGGCTGCACCGACGACGGGAACCAGCGTTTGTTCGATGCGACGCCGAAGCTGCAGCCCGCGCGAGCGACGATGCCGAGGTCAACCGCGCGATCCTCGCGTGGCTCGAAGACATCGTGCAGCTGCTCCAGCGCCAGGTCTGAGCTACTGCACCGCCTGCAGTGTCACCTTCGCGGTGCGCCGCTTGCCGTGGTTCTCGACGGTGACCTCGATCGTGTCGCCGACCTTGTGGGTGTCGAGCGCCTTGTAGAGATCGTTCGCGTGATGGATCTCGGTCGCCTCGAGGCCGACGATGACGTCATCGATCTCGACGCCCGACTGCGATGACTTCGCGCCGACGAAGCCCGCTTGATCGGCGGCGCCACCGGGGACGACCTGGACGATCACGACGCCGTCGATCCGGTTTTGCTGCGCGATCTGGTCGGCGAGGATGCTGATGCCGAGGCCCGGGCGCGTGATCTTTCCGAACTTCATCAGCTGCGGCACGATCATGTTGACGGTGTCGACCGGCACCGCGAAGCCGATGCCGGCGTTCGCGCCCGACGGCGAATAGATCGCGGTGTTGATGCCGATCAACCGCCCCGAGCTATCGAGCAGCGGGCCGCCGGAGTTGCCGGGGTTGATCGATGCATCGGTCTGGATCACGTCCTGGATCGGCCGGCCCGACACGCTCTTGATCTCGCGGCCGAGACCGGAGATCACGCCCGTGGTCAGCGTCTCGTCGAGACCGAACGGGTTGCCGATCGCGAGCACCTTCTGGCCGACCTTCAGGTTCGACGACTGGCCGAGGGGGAGTGGCAACAGCTTCGACGGCGGCGCGTCGATCTTGAGCACCGCGATGTCCTTGTCGGGTGTGGTGCCGACGATCGTCGCCGGGTACGTCGAGCCATCCTTCAACGTCACGTTCGCTCGATCGCCTTCCTGGACGACGTGGAAGTTGGTGACGATGTGGCCGTCTTGATCCCACACGAACCCGGTGCCCGTGCCCTGCGGGATCTCGGACACGTCCATCGTGATCCGATCGCGGCGCGACGCGAGGCTCGTGATGTGAACGACCGAGCCCGAGAACTTCTCGAACACTTCGATCGTGGTCTGTTCGTCGGCGCCGAGCTTGTCGGGCCGCTGCGCGATCGGTCTCGGCTCGAACGACGTGTAGGTGACCTTGGATCTGCGCTGTTGCACGACCGTAAACACCAGCGCTGCGGCGACCACCAGCAGCAACACGGCGAGCACCTTGGTCATGCTCGAATCGCGGACGGGGGTGGACTCTCTACTCACGGGGTACACCGATTGTGACATGGCACCGTGCGGCGTGTACCGCCGGGGACGGTGGGGTCATTCCCGACTCGAGCAAACCTGGAGCAGGATCGTTGACCTTGACCTGAACGTGAACCTGAACGTGAACCTGAACGCCCTTGGACATCGACGACCTACGTGCTCGCGCCGGTCCGATCGCGGATCGGTGCTCGGCGCGCGGGTCGAAGTCAACGTCAAGGGTGGCGTTGACGCCACTACGAGGCGTGGTGGCCGCTCAAAAAGTGCTCGGCCTCGAGTGCGGCCATGCACCCCGTGCCGGCGGCGGTGATCGCCTGACGGTACTTCTTGTCCTGGCAATCGCCGGCCGCGAACACGCCTGGGACGTTCGTCATGGTCGTGCCAGGTGTCGTGATGATGTAACCGGACTCGTCGGTCTTGATCTGGCCGGCGAGGAACCCGGTGTTCGGAACGTGACCGATCGCGAAGAACAGGCCCGCCGCCGGGTACGTGGTCTCCTTGCCGGACTTGAGGTCGTGGACCCGGACCTGTTCGACGCCGTTGCCGCCCTCGACCGCGACGACCTTGCTCGACAGCAGCCACTCGATCTTCGGGTTCTTCTTCGCGCGGTCCGCCATGATCGCGCTCGCGCGGAACTCGTCGCGGCGATGGACGATGTAGACCTTCGAGGCGAACTTGGTGAGAAAGCTGGCCTCCTCCATCGCGGAGTCGCCGCCGCCGACGACGAACAGCGGCTTGTTGCGGAAGATCGGCAACGCGCCGTCGCACACGGCGCAGGCCGAGACGCCCTTCTGCCACAGCTCGTTGTCGCGCGTGCCGACGATGTCGTCGCGCTTCGCGGTCGCGCCGGTCGCGATGATCAGCGCCTTCGCCGAGCCCTCTTGCTCGTCCGACCAGAACTTGAACGGGTGGACCGCCAGGTCGACCTTGTTGATCGTTTCGGTGATGATCCGGGTGCCGAACCGCTCGCTCTGGGCGCGGAACCGCTCGGTCAACTCGGGACCCTGAATGCCATCCGGGAACCCGGGGAAGTTCTCGACGTCGGTGGTCGTCGTCAGCTGGCCGCCCGCGGCGATGCCACCGGCCATGAAGCCCTCGAAGATCACGGGCGACAGGTTCGCGCGTGCCGCGTAGATCGCGGCGGTATGCGCTGCGGGGCCGCTACCGATGATGACGACGTTCTCGACAGACGACATGGTCGTGGTTGTTTACCAGCGTTTTTTCGCCGAGGACAGTGGTCCGTCCCGCTGCAAACATGGATGCTTTGTTAGAAATGTCGGATGTGCTCGCCAGCCTCGCGCAGCTCGAAAAGTGCCACCGGCGCCACGACGACGTGATGGAGGGCCTGCTCGAAGCGGCCCGCCGCCTCGCCGCCGGCCGCCCGGATACCGGAGATGTCGATACCGTCCACGAGGCGGTCGCATACTTCAAACGCTCCATCACACGCCACTTCCTCGACGAGGAAGGCTCGCTGTTCCCGCGGCTGTCGACCCGCCGCCCCGAGCTCGCCGAGCAGCTCGCGGCGCTGTCCGCTGAACATCCCTCGCAGGTCGAGCTCCAGACCAAGATCGGCGAGCTCGCCGCTGTGCTCGACGGCGAGAGCCGGCCGGGAGCGGGCAAGTCGTTGCTCGAAGTCGCCGAACAGCTCGCGAACGCCCACCGCACGCACGTCGCGCGCGAGGATCACATCTTCGTGATCGCGCGAGATGCCCTGACGCCCGAGGACGATGCCGAGATCGTCGCCGAGATGGAGACGCGACGCGACCGCCGGGATGAATCGGGCGCCGTGCCGATGCATCGTCAAGGCGGCGGTGGCGGCGGTGGCGGCGGTGGTGGTGGCGGCGGTGGTGGCGGCGGCGGCGGTGGTGGTGGTGGTGGCGGTCAGCGCCGCCGCGCGCAGACCGTCGCAGCGACGCCGCAAGCGATCGTGAAGAAGATCGTGCCGGTCGCGAAGAAGCCAAAGGACAACGCGGCCGCGAAGACCGCCGTCGCGAAGAAGCCGATCGTGAAGAAGGCGATCGCGAAGAAGCCCGTCGCGAAGAAGCCCGTCGCGAAGAAGCTCGCCTCGAAGCAGCCCGCCCCGAAGAAGCCTATGAAGAAGCCCGCGGCGAAGAAGCGCTGACCGAGCGCTCGCACGAAGTCGAAACACGAAGCCTGGTTCTAGATCTCGAAGGTTTCGAACCGTCATTGGGCGGCTCCGCCGCCCGTAACGGGGCGTCGCACGCTCGATCTGCGATGAATGGCCCGCGCGCGAGCGGCGAAGCCGCCTGAGGCGCTTCGAACCGTTCGGGTTCTAAACCAGGCTTCGTGTTTCGACTTCGTGGACGAGCGCGGCTAGTCCTTCTTCTTGCCGGGCTTGCCGGCGGTCTTCTTGCCGTCGTCGTCTTTCACGTCATTCGGCGACGCGTCGCTCTCTTCTTTCAGGATCAACTTCAGCCGGCGCGCCGCCTCGCCGCTGGTCTGCGTCACTGTCTCGGCGGGCGTGCCGTTCGCGAAGACCTTCACCGCGACGTACGCCGCGGCGCCGAACACGAGAAACGACGCCCATTGGGCGAACGTCAGGCCGAGGTAGCGAGGGTCGGTCTCCTCGGGACGCAGGAAGTCGAGGCCGAACCGGACCGGCGCGTACAGCACGCCGGTCAGCACGATGAGCAGGCCGGCGTTCGTGCGGCCGAGCCAGGTGCCTGCGGTCTCGCCCTGCTTCGACTTGCGGAACGCGAGCAACAGGACGAGTGCGTTGACCGGCACCAGGTACAAGAACTCGATGAGGCCGAGGTTCCACGCGAGCACGTGCTTGTTCGCGACGATCTCCGGATGCGCGCGCTGGAGCTCCGTGATCGGCGCGAGTGAGCCGTCGGCGGGATAGTTCATCGCGAGGCCGGCGTACCAGGCCGCGCGATCGACCGCGGCACCGATGTGATCGCTGACGACCGTGCAGCCGATCCGGCCGATCGAGAACGCGGGCAACAGACCGACGATCGCGATGTCCGCCATCAGGCGCACGGGCAGCCGCTTCCACCACACGTAGATCGCGAACCCGATCGCACCGCCGATGAAGCCGCCGTACGACGAGATACCCTTCCAGAGCTCGATGAACAGGATCGGGCTCTCCTTCAAGTCGTTCCACTGATAGGCGAGGACGTCGAACACGTGGGCGCCGATGAAGCCCGAGACCGTGATCCATCCGGTCAGGCCCCGGATGTGCTCGTCCGACACCCCGTGCCACTCGGCGTAGCGCCGGAGCAACGCCGCTCCGATCAAGACGCCCGCGGCGACGATCATGCCAAACGACTGGATCGGGATCCCGACATCGAGGGCCCCGAGGTGGAAGTACGGCAGTGACGAGCAGAGGGCGGCGGCAGACATCCGGCGTGAGCCTACAACAGACGCGGCGCCGCGCTATCATCCCGTCAGGAGCTTGATGTGATCTGGGGCCCTTTCGTGCTCGCGCTGGTGCTGGGACTGCTCGTCTCGGCCGGCCTGTACTTCGCGTACTTGTGGCCGCAGGTCGAGCCGGACGACGAAGACGAAGCGGACGATAAAGCCGCATGAAGCTCGCGGCCCTAGCGCTCGTCGGGCTGGTCGCGGTCAGTGACGCGGCTCCGGAACCACACGCGGGCGAGGTCGTTCGGGTCGAGCACCACGCGCCCGATGCCCTGCCCGCGCGCGGGCCGCGGACCGCACCGGTCACGATCGAGCTGTTCTTTGCACCCGTCCAGAGCTCGCGGCGCCAGGAGCTCGCCATCGTCGACAAGCTGCAGGCCAAGCACCCGAGCCGGATCCGCGTGATCTATCGGATCGTCAAGGCGGTCGGGACGTCGCGCCTCCACTACGCGGTGCTCGAGGCGTGGGCCGAGGGCAAGTTCGACGCGTTCATGGCCGCGCTCAACAATCCGTCGCAGGTGCGCGGCCTCACCGACCAGGCGCTACTCGACCTCGGCAAGAGCGTCGGCATGGATCCGCAACAGCTCGCGATCGCGATCACGAACCCGCCGCCCGGCTACGACCGCGTCCTCGACGCGAACATGCGCCGGTTCCGGACGAAGGCGCACGGAAGCGGCCAGCCGCTGATCCTCATCAATGGCAAGATCCCGCACAACTGGAGCTCGGTCAGCGACCTCGAGGCCGAGTACTACACCGCGAAGGACGCGGCCGACGAGCTCCTCGATCGCGGCGCCGATCCGCGGCTCCTGCCCGAGGCATTCGAGCAAGCAACAGCGCCGAATCCACTCGACCTCGACGTCCCGGTCGGTAACACCGATGACACACTCGACGACGTCCCGGTGATTCCGCCGCTCGCGACGCCGGCGCTCGATCTGCGCGGCATGCCGTCGGTCGGTCCGCCGAACGCACAGGTCACGATCGCGGTGCTGTGCAGCCCCGCGAGCCTCAACTGCTCGCAGGCGGTGAAGGCGGCGCACGCCGCGCAGGAGCTCTACAGCGACGCCGTGCGGATCGTGTGGGCGCCGTTCTTCGACGTCACCCGCGAGGATGCCGCCGACCTCGGGTTTCTATCGGACGCCGCGCTGTGCGCCGAGAAGCTCGGCACGTCGTCGGATGACCTCGATAGCCCGGGCTCGCAGGGCTGGCGCTGGGTCGAGACGATGCTCGGCGAGAGCACGGTGCGCCATCGCCGCGTCCCCGTCGACCAGCTGCTCGACAAGGTCGCGGACAAGCTCCACGTCGACAAGCAAGCGTTCGCGACGTGCCGCGCCGCGCAAGCGGGCACCGCGATCAAGTGGATCGAGGCGGCGCGACACGCAGGTGTACGAACCTCACCGAGCACCGTCGTCGGCGGTCGGATCTATCCGTCGATCACCGATGCCAACGCACTGCAACAGCTCGTCGGCGCCGAGCTCGAGCCGGGAGATTGCCCCGGCTGCGTGCGCCTCGACGATTACGCTCCGACATGGCTCCGGCGCTGACTTCTCGTCGCTGGCCGTGATATCTGATCAGCGCGATGGAGCTCTCGTTCGCCGCAGCGACCGACGTCGGCCGGCAACGGAACCACAACGAGGATAACTTCCTCATCGACAAGAAGTTACGGCTGTTCATGGTCGCCGACGGGATGGGCGGTCACGCCGCCGGCGAGGTCGCTTCTTCGATCGCGGTGCACGAGATCCGCGATGCCGTGAACAACAGCCGGGAGTTGATCGATCGCTATCGCGTCGATCACCCAGCCGTGCAGGCGTACGAGGTGTTACAGGTGCTCGAGCACGCGATCCAAGCCGCGTGCAGCGCGGTCTACGCGCGTGCGCAGGCCGAGCCCGACAAGCGCGGCATGGGTACGACCGCCACGGTGTTGTTGATCGCCGGCTCCGGCGATCACCTGCGCGGCTTCATCGCGCACGTCGGTGACTCGCGGGTCTATCTCGCGCGCCAGAGCCAGGCGCACGTGCTGACCGAGGACCACTCGCTGATGAACGAGCTCGTCCGCCGCGGCAAGCTCAACCGCGAGCAGATCGAGACCTCGCCGTACAAGCAGTACAAGAACGCGGTCACGCGCGCGGTCGGGGTCTACGGCTCGGTCGAAGTCGACACGTTCGACTTCGACATCCTGCCCGGCGATCGGTTCTTGATCGCGTCGGACGGGATGTACGCGTACATCGACGACGCCGAGCTGCCGAAGCAGCTCGCGCAACCCGACGTCAAGGAAGTGCCGAAGCGGCTCGTCGAAATCGCGAACGCCGGCGGCGGCCACGACAACATCACCGCGGTCGTGATCCGGGTCGGCGAGAACACGCAGGCCGATCTCGCGCCGCGCAGCACCGAGGTGTCCCTCAAGCTCGAGGTCTTGAAGGGCATGCAGATGTTCCGCTACCTGTCGTTCAAGGAGCTCGTCCAGATCGGCGCGATCGCGGAGATGGTCGACTTCAAGCCCGACGCGACGATCTTCGCGGCCGGCGAGCCGGGCGATGCGATGTACGTCGTGCTCGCGGGGTCCGTGCGGCTCGTGAAGGGTGGCGTCACCGTGACCGAGCTCGGCCGCGGCCAGCACTTCGGCGAGATGTCGCTCGTCGATCGCTCGGTGCGCTCGCTGTCGGCGGTCGCGACGGGGACCGAGGGCGCGCGGCTCGTCGCGATCCAGCGCAAGGACTTCTACGACATCATCAAGCGCGAGCCGGCCAGCGCCGTGAAGATGCTGTGGGCGTTCGTCCAGGTCCTCGGCCACCGCCTGCGCAAGACCACGAACGATCTGTCGGACGCGCTGCACGGCGACAAGCACGGCGAAGAGACCGAGCAAGAAAACCTGTTCCAGGACTAGCGTGACGCGCACGCTGCTCGGTTCGGTGGTGGCCGTTGCAGCGTGTGCGACCGCGCCGGCGCCGCGCGCGGTGATCCTGATCTCGGCGAACGCCGAGTGGCAGGCCGTGTTGCAGCACGTGCCGCTCGAGGTCCAGCACTCGCCATACGGTGACTTCGCGGTTCACGCGCTCGGCGGCGAGCCAGTCGTGATCCTCCACGGCGGCTACGGCAAGACCTCCGCGGCCGGATCGACGCAATACGCGATCGATCGCTGGCACCCGCGCGTACTCGTCAACCTCGGCACCGCCGGCGGGTTCGGGCCCGACGCGAAGGTCGGTGACGTCGTGCTCGTGACGAAGACGACGATCTACGACATCTACGAGGCGATGGGCGACGCGGCCGAGACGATCGCGGACTACGCGTCGCCGGTCGATACCTCGCGCTGGCCCGCGCGCCTCGCCACGCGCGTGAAACCGGGCCCGATCGTCTCGGGCGATCGAGACCTCGTGCCCGGCGAGGTCGCGAAGCTCCACGCGACGTATCACGCGACCGTCGGCGACTGGGAGTCCGGCTCGATCGCGTTCGTGGCCCGCAAGAACGGCGTGCCGCTGATCATCCTGCGCGAGGTCACGGACGTGCTCGACGCCGAACACCCGTCGCCGACGACCGGCGACCTCGCCGCGTGGCAGAAGCAGACGGTGATCGCGATGGCGACGCTGCTCGACCTCGCGGCCGACGCCCTGCCCGACCTCGTGCGATGACGCCCTACGGCACGCCGCCCGCCGGTACGATCCACTCGGTGCGCTGCTTGGTCACGGCGGCGATGACATCGAAATCTTTGTCGTAGTGCAGGATCGTCAACTTGTGCCGCTCGCTGATAGCTGCAATCAACAGATCCGGAATGCTAGCCGCGCGATGGTGCCCTGTCCGAGCGAGATCGGAGAGCACGTCGATTGCGCGATCGAAATCAGCTTGTAAGATCGCGAGCTGGGGAAAGGTCGCGCGCTCGGCGCGGACGGCGACGAGATCGGCGTGACTGCGTGCGCTGTACAAGATCTCGAGGTCGATGATGCTGCACGTTCCGACGTCCCCACCCAAGAGCAATGACGTCAGTCGGCTCGCGACGGCTGAGTGATGCATGCGCGCGAGGGCGCTCTTGTCCGCCAAGTACTTCAGCGCCATGCGGTCGCCATCACATCGGCATCGGCCAGGTCGAGTCCCTCCTGGCTGACGAGCCGCGCAACCGCCCGCTTGCGGACCTCCATCGCCAGGATCTCGTCGAACGCGCGTTCTACCGTGTCCTTGATCCCGGTCGTCCCCAGAACCCGGCGCACCTTCGCCAACTTCTTCACGTCGAGCACGAGTGTGGTGCGATGCATGATCCAGTATAGCACGAATGCATTATCGAGGCATATCGGCCATCATGAATTGGCATATCACCAAAGGGTGCGCCTCCGCTCACGGCGCGCCCGTACACTCTGATGGCGCGACCATGAACGCGGGCCGGCGCGCGTAGACCGCCCATCGCCACAACCACTCGAGCGGGCCGAACCGGAAGTAGCGCAGCCACACCATGCTCGCGAAGATCTGGGCGATGAAGATCGCGACGCCGAGCACGAGGTAGTCGATCTCGTGCAGCCACTCGATCGCGCCGAGGCCCCAGCCGTAGATGATGAACGTGCAGACCAGGCTCTGCGTGAGGTACGTCGTGAGCGGCATCCGGCCGAGCGGCGCGACCACGGCGAGCGCTCGCCTCCATGCCGGGCGTCGTGCGAGCAGGACGACTGCGGCCACGAACATCAATGCAAGCCCCGCGTAGTCGAGCGGGTCGATCAAGCCCAGCGCGGCCATGCCGAGGGTCGAGAGCTCGTACCCGTTCCACCCGCCGCGCATACCGAACAAGGTCAACCCGGTCGCGCCGCCGCCGAGGACGAGCCCGATCCGGAACATCCGCCGGAATACGACGAGATGGTCGGCACCGTCGCGCTCGAACCAGCGCAGCTGACCTGCGATGTAACCGAGCAGATAGTTGCCAACGAGCCACGCGAAGTACTGTGGCCAGAATGCAGCGGTGAACACCACGGCGTAGCGGGTCTGTTCGATCATCACCGCCGCATGACTGGGACCATGCATCGCGCGCAGCAACGGCACGGTGTAGTCATGGCGTGCGGGGTCGAACAACAATCCGAACACGTGCTCCCACACGCCAGGAACGGCGAAGATCGCCGACGGGATCAAGATCAACGCCACCGCCACGATCAGCCGCGTGCGATTCGAGACGCGCAGGAACAACAACAGGAACGGCGCGG
The DNA here is from genome assembly GCA_040004535.1 of Deltaproteobacteria bacterium. Classification (GTDB taxonomy): domain Bacteria; phylum Myxococcota_A; class Polyangia; order Haliangiales; family Haliangiaceae; genus JABFXX01. Next base: position 9,617 of record JBDUAS010000121.1, on the reverse strand, counting down.
TGACGGCATAGGTCCACAGCACGTCTCCCCACCACAGGAGCGTCACGTGAGCGACTCCAAACACGAGCAGAGCGACGATCCGGCGTGCGTACAGGCCGAGGATCGGTTCGTGCCGGGCCTCGGCACGGAGGAGCTGGTTCGCGAACCCGAACCCGAACAGGAACGTGAGCAGGGTCTGCGCCTTGCTCTGGACCACGAGCGTGATGAAGTAGCGCGCGAACGTGTCGCTCGCGTCCTGCGCCGGGTGCCACTGCGCCCAATGGCCGCTGAAGAGATGTGCGAGGTTGCCGAGCAACACGCCGAGCAGTGCGAACCCACGCAGGATGTCGAGTGTGACGAGGCGCTCGCGTGGCTTGACCGGCCCCATTTCCATCACAGGTAGACTGCCACCCGGGCGCGAAACGTTCGCTGCGATCTGCCGTCAGAGCTGCTTGCTGAAGTGAAACGCGAGGATGTGAAAGCCCTCGCGGAAGTAGAACCGATGGGCGCGATCGCGGTGGGTCGCCGAGTGCAGCGTGATCGTCGGGCAGCCCGCGTCGCGCGCCCGCGTCTCCAGCCACGCGATCAGCGTCTTGCCGTAGCCGCGAGAGCGAGTCGCTTGTGCGGTCAAGAGGTCCTCGACCTCGAGGCGGCGTCCGCAGTACGTCGTGTGGAACAACCGCCACACCGCCAGCGCGCGCGGCTCGCCGCCGTCGACGAGCTGTACGAGATGCGCTCCTTCGGTGAACATCCGCTCGATCTGCGCGACGTAGTCGGCGTCGAGGTCCTGGCGTAGCTCGCGATGCATCGCCTCGCCTCGCCCGATCGCAGCGCGTTGGTCGGCAATCGGAAGGGCGGTGCCTCGAACGTCGATCACGTCGAACATGGCTGCAGCGTAAGCGAGTCGCTAGCGCCACGAGCAGTACAGATCAGCCGGCGATCAGGTGAGGCACGAAGCGCGCGGTGTTATTCGTGATCCGGGACAGCGTCTCGCGAATCCCGATGCCGGCGGGAGCATCGCCGACGAGCCACGAACCGATCACGGGATGCATCCCGTCGTGATCGCCGAGGTCGGTGTAGGCCTGATAGACGAAGCCCCGCTCGTCGTACGGACCGCTCGTTGCGTCGTCGACGCCGGGCGCGCGGATCGTCACGTTCGCGCCCTCGCGGCCGAGCAGCGGCTTCTTCACCCACGCGTCGCCGATCGCGGCCGTCAGCTCGCGCGAGGCCGGCAACAAGTTCGGGTGGTCCGGAAACAGCTGCCAGAGGATCGGAAGGATCGCCTTCGTCGACAACACGAGCTTCCACGCCGGCTCGAGCCACAGCGTCGGCAACTGGATCAGTGCCGGCGCGAGCGTGTCGGTGACCAAGCCTTCCCACGGGTAGAGCTTGAACAGCGCGGTGATGGTCCGGCCTTCGAGATCGATCAGCTGGCCGCGCGCTGGGTCGAACCCGAGCTCGGTGATTTCGATCGCGGCAGTCTCGAACCCAGCTTGCTCGGCGGCGTCGCGCAGATAGCCGACGGTCATCTTGTCCTCGAGATCGTCGACGTACGCGAAGTGAACGCGCGGGCCGAGCCGCGCGCGCAACGCTCGCCACCGCGCGATCAATTGCTCGTGCAGCGCGTTCGCTTGATCGGCCTGCGCGCAGTCCTCGAGCCACGTCCACTGGATCACGGCAGCCTCGAGCAGGCTCGTCGGCGTATCGGCGTTGTACTCGAGCAGCTTCGGCACGCCGTCGGGACCGAACGCGAGATCCATGCGGCCGTAGAGCGCGGGGTCGCGGCGATTCCAGCTGCGCTCGACGAGCTGCGCCGACAACGGATCGAGGCCGACCTCGGTGTAGCGCCGATCACGGATCACGCGGCCGACGGCGGCCATGCACATCGCGTGGAGCTCGGCGGTCGCAGCGGCGATCGTGTCGGCCTCCGCGGCCGTGAATTCGTAGTAGGTGCCTTCGCCCCAGTACACCCCGGTGCTCTCGGCGGTGTGGAACACGAGGCCTTGCGCCTCGACCCGCGCCCGCCAGTCATCGCGCGCCGCGATCGCGCGCCGCTTCACCGGATCACCCGCCGCCGATCCAGAAGTAGTGGCCAAAGCCGCCGTAGATCACACCACCGCGCACGGTGCATTCAGGGCGTGACTCCCAGTCGTCATCGTCGGCGCAGTCGCGCGGTGGGGTCAGGCCGGGTGGCGACAACATCGGTTCGGTCATCCCGGGCGGCGACAGCGCGGTGGCGAAGTCGGGTGGCAAGGCGTCGATCGCGCTTGCCGGCGCCTGTGGCGGCGGGCCGGGATCAGCCGCGGCCACCGCGACGGTCGCCAGCATCGGCAGGAGCGTGAGCTTGACGACCGTCGACCTGCGCACGCTTCGAGCATGCATGCCGGTGGCACGCGACGATTATGAAGTTGCAATGAAGTTGCAGAATGCCCCGGGTTACCCGAGCTTCGCGATCACGTCGGGCGGCGCCTGCACGAGCTCGATCAACACGCCCTCGCCGGAGCGCGGTGCGGCGTCGTTGCCCTTCGGATGGATGAAGCAGACGTCGTGACCCGCCGCGCCCTTGCGAACCCCACCCGGCGTGAACCGCACGCCCTGCTGCGTCAACCACTCGACTGCGACAGCGAGGTTGTCGACCCACAGGCCGAGGTGGTTGAGCGCCGGCTCGTGAACCTTCGGCGACTTCGTCGGATCGATCGGTTCCATCAGGTCGATCTCGACGCCGGCGAGCGCGAGGATGTCCTCGTCGACGTTCTCGCGCTCGCTGCGAAACGTGGACTGCGACGCGACGCCGAGCAGGTCGACCCACAACCCGCGCAGCGCGGCCTTGCTCGGCCCGCCGATCGCGATCTGCTGGATCCCGAGGATCTTGAACGGCCGCGGCATCAACTCGACCTCGCTTCACTCGGGATCGAGCTCGAACCTGGTGCGAGCCCGATCATTTCGCGGCCCGAACTTCCGCGAGCGTGCGGAGGCCGGTGCGCGGCGCGTTGACGAGGATCGCCATGTTGCCGCTCGGATGCTGGTTGTCGCGCATGAGCTGGTGACACTCCGCGGTCTCGTCGAACTTGAACACGCGCGACATGCACGGATCGACCTTGCCCGCGTCGACGAGCTTGTTGACGCCGAGCGCCTGTTCGTCGTTCGCGAAGTGCGAGCCCTGCAGGCGCTTCTGGCGCATCCAGTGGTAGCGGAGATCGAGCGTCGCGTTGTAGCCGGTCGTACCGGCGCAGATCACGATCATGCCGCCGGTCTCGCACATGAAGCACGACGTCGGCAGCGTGGTCTCGCCGGGATGCTCGAACACGATCGCCGGGTTCGATTTCTCGCCGAGCGCGTCCCAGAACGCCTTGCCGAACGCGCGCGCGCCCTTCAGCCACACGCTGTACTCGAGCTCGTCGGACCAGCGCGGGAGCTTGCCCCAGTGCTCGAACTTGCGGCGATCGATGACGCCGACCGCACCGAGCTTCTTGCAGAACTCGTTCTTCGAATCGCCCGACACGACCGCCACCGGGCGACCACCCGCCGCCGCGACGATCTGGATCGCCATCGAGCCGAGGCCGCCGGCGCCGCCCCACACCAGCACCGGGTCGCCCGGCTGCACGGTGTTCGGCGGCCAGCCATGCAGCATGCGATACGCGGTCGCACCGACGAGCATGTACGACGCGGCTTCTTCCCAGGTCAGCCGCGCCGGCTTCGCCACGCACTGGTGATCCTGGACCCGCGTGTACTGCGCGAAGCTGCCCCAGTTCGATTCGTAGCCCCAGATCTTCTGGGTCGGCCCCAGCATCGGATCTTTGCCTGCGCGCACGAACGGATCGTCGGCGTCCCACATGCCGCAGTGAACGACGACGTCGTCGCCGACCTTGACGTTCGTGACGTCCTTGCCCACCGCCCACACGACACCGCTCGCATCGCTACCGCCGACGTGAAAGTCCGCGACCTCGCCCTTCTTCTGGCGCGTCTTGATGACGTCGATCGGGATCCCCATCGCCGCCCACACGTTGTTGTAGTTGACGCCGGCGGCCATCACGTAGACCAGGACGTCGCGCGCGCCGAGCGCGGGAATCGCGAGCGCCTCTTGCTTGAACGCGTCGCGCGGTTCGCCGAAGCGCTCGGCGCGGATGACCTGCGCGAGCATCTGCGCCGGGACCCGGCCGAGCTCGGGGACCTCCCCGAGCGCATAGAGTTCGTTGGGGGTGGATGGCAAGGCTTGTGACACCGTGCGTTAATCTACGCGATCGCGACGAGGATTTAAAAGCTGAACGTACGTCGCCGGACGGTTAGCGCTCAGTCCTGATTGTCGGGCTCGATGAACGACCACCGGACCTCCGGTACACGCAGCTTGAGCTGGCGCTCGTAGCTGTTGATCGCGTCGACGAGCTCGTCGGTGAGCATGCCAGCCCGCATTTCGAGCTTCAGCGCCACGACGATCTCGCCCGGGCCCTGCTGGAGGGTGAGGACGCGGAGCACGCGCTCGACGTTCGGATCGCTCGCCGCGAGCTCCTCGCAGACCTCGACGAGCGACGGATCGGCCGACTCGCCGACGAGCAGGCTCTTGACCTCGCGGCCGAGGAACGTCGCGACGCCGAGCAGGACCACGCCGATCGCGAGCGAACCGGCACCATCCCAGCGGCCATCGCCGGTCTCCTTCGCCAGCACGAGCGCGCCGATCGCGAACACCAGGCCGACGACCGCGGCGCTGTTCTCACCGAACACCACGATCAAGTCGGAGTCCGTCGTGTCCTTCAAGTACTGCACGAACGGCTTCGCGCCGCGGCGCTTGCTGATCTCCTTGATGTTGCCGTACAGCGACCAGCCCTCGAGCACGAACGAGAACGCGAGGATCACGGTCGCGAGCGTGATGTTCTCGACGGGCTCGGGGTGGCGGATCTTTTCCCACCCCTCGCGCACCGAGAACACGCCGCCGCCGAAGAACAGCAGCAGGGCGACGATGAACGAGTAGTAATACATCGCGCGGCCGTAGCCGAGCGGGTGCTTGTCATCCGCGGGCCGCCTGGCCGAGCGTGCGCCGACGAGGAGCAGCACCTGGTTGCCGCAATCGGCGAACGAGTGCAGCGTCTCGGCGAGCATCGCACCCGAGCCCGAGACCACCGCCGCGATGCCCTTCGCGATCGCGATCGCGAGGTTCACCGCGAGCGACTTGATGACTTCGCTGGTCGATCCGTGACTCACGGTGCGAGGTACTATGCCTCAGTCCGTTCGCTACTTGATCGCCTTGGCCAGCAGCTTGAACTCGTCGGAGCCGGCGCGCTCGAGGAGGTCGAACACGCAGACCTCGCTCGACGTGACGATCGCACCGGCGCGCTCGGCGAGGCCGAGGCCGATCTTCCAGTTCGCCTTCGTCCGCGACGACACCGCGTCTGCGACGACGTGTGCTTGATAGCCGCGCGTCACGAGTCCGCGCACGGTTTGATAGACGCACACGTGCGTCTCCATCCCGCACACGATCCACTGATCGCGGCCGAGCTTCGGCACGAGCGAGGCGAACCCGGGTGCAGCTTCGGCGGAGAACTCGAGCTTGTCGAAGCGATGCACGGCCGCACCGTCGAGCGCATCTTCGATCGGCGCGATCGTCGGGCCGAGCCCTTTCGGGTATTGCTGCGACACGACGATCGGCAGGTGCAGCGTGCGCGCGGCCGTGATCAAGATCCGGGTGTTCTTGATCACCTGCGCGAGCGCCGCCTCCGGCATCGCGGGGACGAGGCGCTCCTGGATGTCGACGACGAGCAGCGCCGCGCGCGTGTGGGTGAGCGGCTGGATCATCGGGCGCTCTCGACCGTGTGGAGCGCTTCGGTGAGCCGTTGCACCATCGCCTGCTCCTCGACCAGGCGCGAGCGTTGCTTCTCGACCTCGTCCTCCGGCGCACGCGCGATGAACTCGGGTTTCGCGAGCTTGGTCTCGATGTTCGAAATCTCCTTCTTGGATTTCTCGATCTCCTTCGCGAGCCGCGCCTTCTCCGCCGTCGGATCGATCAAGCCGCCAAGTGGCATCACCACTTCCAACGTCGAGCTCACGATCGCCTTCGCCGAACCGGCTGCGCTGCCAGCACCCGCCCCGGTGATCGTCGCCCGCACACTCGCGATCTTCTGCATGAAGTCGTGGAACGTCTCGAGCGTGCGGCGCTGCGAGTCATCGCTCGTGCGGAGCTCGACGTCGACGTGCTGCTTCGGCGGCACGTTGTAGGTTTGCCGCAACATCCGGCACGCGGTCACCACATCCTGGAGCACCTTGATCTCGCCCTCGGCGGCCGGGTCGCGCCAGCCTTCGTCGGCGCGCGGGAACACCGTGATCATCAGCGACTCCGGCAGCTGCTGCGGCTTCGGCAACTTCTGCCAGATCTCCTCGGTCACGAACGGCGCGAACGGGTGCAACAGGCGCATCGTGGTCTCGAGTGTCGACGCGAGCACGCCTTGCACGATGTGGCGGTACGCCGCCTTCTGCGGGTCCTGCACCAGGTCATCGGACTGGCGCAGGTGTGGCTTCGCGATCTCGATATACCAGTCGCACAGATCGTCGTAGATGAAGTGCCAGATCGCGTTCGCCGCATCTGCGAACCTGAACGCTTCGAGCGACGCTTGCACGTCGCCCGAGGTCGCCTGCAGCCGCGCGAGCAGCCAGCGCTCCGGCACGCCGAGCGCTGCCCGGCCCGACGGCGCGTTGATCTGCGCCTCGAACCGCTCCGGGTCGTAGCCGTCGAAGTTCATCAAAGCGAACCGCGATGCGTTCCACAGCTTGTTGATGAAGTTGCGATAGATCGCGACGCGATCGATCGACAGCTTGATGTACGAGCCGCCGGTGTTGAGCGCGGCGAGCGCGAACCGCAGCGCATCGGAGCCCATCGCCTCGATGCCCTTCGGCATGTGCTTCTTGAGCTGTTTCTTGACGCCGTCGATATCGGGCGGCCTCTCGACGTCGACGCGGTCGAGCAACACCTCGAGCGTCGCGCCATTCACGACGTCGAGCGGGTCGATCACGTTGCCCTTCGTCTTCGACATCTTCTTGCCGTTCTCGTCGGTGACCGTCGAGGTCAAGTACACCGTCTTGAACGGGACCTTCTTCATGAAGTGCAGGCCCATCATCATCATGCGGGCGACCCAGAAGAAAATGATGTCGGGCGCGGTGACGAGCACGTCGTTCGGATAGAACGTGCGCAGTGCCTTGGTCTTGTCCGGCCAGCCCAGCGTCGAGAACGGCCACAAGCCGGAGCTGAACCAGGTGTCGAGGATGTCCTCGTCCTGCTTCAGCGCGGCCGAGTTGCACTCCTTGCACGCGGTCGGCGCCTCGCGCGCGACGGTGACGTGGCCGTTTTCGCAGTAGTACGCGGGGATCTGGTGGCCCCACCACAGCTGGCGCGAGATGCACCAGTCCTGGATGTTCGTCATCCAGTGCATGAACGTCTTGGTGTGGTGCTCGGGCACGAACTTGGTCTTGCCCTGCTCCACCGCGGCGAGCGCCTTGTCGGCGAGCGGCTTCGCCTTGACCCACCACTGCTCCATCAGCATCGGCTCGATCACCGCACCCGAGCGCTGGCTGCGCCCGCGCGGCACCTTGTACGGCTTGGTCTCGACGAGCAGCTCCGCCGCTTCGAGATCGGCGAGCACGGCTTTGCGCGCGGTCTCGACAGTCATGCCGATGTACTTCGTTGGAATCTCGCCGGCCATCTTGCCGGTGCGATCGATCACTTCGAGGATCGGCAGATTCGCGATCTGGCTGACCTCGTAGTCGTTCGGATCGTGCGCCGGCGTCACCTTCACCGCGCCGGAGCCGAACGCCGGATCGGGCCAGACCTTGCCTTCGCGCATGATGTCGATCGGCACGATCGGGATCCGTCGGCCGGTCAACGGCAGCTCGATTTCTTTCCCGTGGAATTCGAGGTACCGCTCGTCCTTCGCGTGGACGGCCACCGCGGTATCGCCGAGCATCGTCTCGGGCCGCGTCGTCGCGACGATGATCGCTTCCCCGTTCTTGGCGCCGACGATCGGATACTTGATCGACCACAGCGAGCCGTTCTCCTCGGCGGTATCGACCTCGAGGTCCGACACCACCGTCTCGCTGACCGGATCCCAGTTGATCATCCGCTTCGCGCGGAAGATCAGGCCCTCTTCGTAGAGCTGGACGAACGCCTCGCGCACCGCGCGGTTCGATCCCTCGTCCATCGTGAACCGCTCGCGCGCCCAGTCGAGCGAGAAGCCCATCAGCTTCTCTTGCTCGCTGATCCGATTGCCCGAGCGCTCTTTCCACTTCCATGCGCGCGCCATGAACTCGTCGCGGCCGAGGTCGAACCGGGTCTTGTTCTCGCGGCGCTTGATGTCCTTCTCGAGCAGCACGTGGACCGCGATCGACGCGTGGTCGATGCCGGGCATCCACATCGCGTTGAAGCCCTGCATCCGCTTCCAGCGGATCAGGATGTCCTGCATCGTCGAGCCGAGCGCGTGGCCGATGTGCAAGGAGCCGGTCACGTTCGGCGGCGGCAGCGTGATCGAGAACGGAACCGTGGGGCTCGTTTCGTCGGAGTGAAAGAACCCGTTCTCGATCCAATACCGGATCCAGCGAGCCTCCACCTCCGTGGGCTCGTACTGCTTCGAAAGCGCGGACGTCGACGTCATACGTCGACGAAATTAGCACGCCGCGTTATTGGCGCTTCGTCAGCGTGCCGAGGTTCTCGCGGATGATTTGCTCCGCGAGCTCCGGCACGACTTCCCACACGATGCGCTCGACGACTTCCGTCGACAGCTTCAACAGCGCGAGCAGCTCCGGCGACCCCGGCTCGATCCCAGCGGCTTCGGCGAGCCGAGCAGCCATCTTCGCGAGCGTGCGATCGACGAGCGCCGAGCGCTTCGTCGGGGTCCCAGAAACCATGGGCGCGCGATTCATACCTCCGATACCTCCGTTGCTGGGCGTGCTGGTTGCGGGAGCTGCGGCTGGGGCGCTGGCCGGAGCCGAAGAAGACTTCGCAGGCGGGCGCAAACCGGGCGCTGCTGCCCCAGGTGCGGTCGCGGCCATCTCGGGCGCGATCGGCGGTACCGCCATCGCAGTCGTTTTCGTCGGTTGTGCCGTGACGGGCGGGGCGACGCCGGCCGGCATCTTGATCGTGGGCATCCCCATGATCGTCGCCGAGCGCGGCGGCTCTTGCTGTTGAGCCGGTTTCGGCGCGGCGGCCGCGGCCGGCTTCGCAGCGGGAGCGGCGGCGGCGGGCGCCGAAGCGGCGGCGCTCTGACCGGGCTTTACGGTCGCGCCCTTGCCGATGATCTCGGTCACCTTCTCGAGCATCGTCTGGGTGTCCCACGGCTTTGGCAGGTTCGCGTCGGCGCCCACCTGGGTGCCGCGGTTCGCATCGTACGGCGCCCCGTTGCCGATCAGGATCACGACCGGCACGTCGCTGGTCGCCCCATCCTGCTTGAGGGCCATGCACAAGTCGTAGCCGTTCTTGCCCGGCATCGCCGAATCGGCGAGCACGATCACAGGCTTCTGCGACTTCGCCTTCGAGATGGCTTCGTCGACGGTGCGTGCGCCGACGTATTGAAATTCCGTGCCGCGAAACGTGATGTCCGCGACCTGCTGCATCGTCTGGCTGTCATCGACGCAAAGAACGATCTTGCTCACTTGGGTCCTCC
>JBDUAS010000378.1:0-5920 GCA_040004535.1 Deltaproteobacteria bacterium | reverse complement strand
GCCGTGCCCGACGCCGTCGTCCTCCTGTCTGGTGGTCTCGATTCGACGACCGCGCTCGCGGTCGCGCGCTCGCAAGGCTTCACGTGCTACGCGCTGACCGTGAAGTACGGCCAGCTCCACGAGGTCGAGCTCGAAGCCGCGCGTCGCGCCGCCGCGTGGGCGAACGTGCGCGATCACCGGATCGTCGAGATCGATCTGGCGTCGCTCGCCGCGTCCGCGCTGACTCGCCGCGACGTCGCGGTCCCGAAGGATCGGACGCTCGCCGAGATCGGTGCACCCGGCGACGTGCCGGCGACGTACGTGCCCGCGCGCAACACGGTGCTCTTGTCGCTCGCCCTCGCGTGGGCCGAGTCGCTCGGCGCGAAGGACCTGGTCGTCGGCGTCAACGTGCTCGATGCGAGCGGCTACCCGGACTGTCGACCGGAGTTCATCCGCGCGTTCGAAGCGCTCGCCCAGGTCGCGACCCGCAGCGGTGGCTTCCGGGTCCATGCGCCCCTGATCGATCTCGACAAGGCCGGCATCATCAAGCTCGGTACGAGCCTCGGCGTGGATTACGGCGCGACTCACTCCTGCTACGACCCGGTCGGCGTGCTCGCGTGCGGCCGCTGCGATGCGTGCGCGCTGCGCAAGAAGGGCTTCGCGGAAGCCGGCATCGCCGATCCGACCCGCTACGCGTGAAGTCGCGGCGCGCAACGCGATACAATCGTCGCGATGAAGCTGGGCACCTTGCTCCTGCGCAACGCGGCGATCGGGCTGTCCCAGCTCGAGGCAGCGCTGCGCAACCAGGTGCTGTACGGCGGCCGGCTCGGCACGAACCTCGTCGAGCTGGGGTTCCTCGATCTCGAGCTGCTGTCGACGTACCTCGCGGAGCTCACGGGCCTGCCGGTCGCGACGCCGACGCTGCTCGACGACGCCGATCGCGCGCTCCTCGACAAGCTTGGCGCCGACGAAGCGCACCGCCTGCGGGCGATACCGCTCGGTATGCTCGAGACCCACGGCCCGTCGGCTGGCGCTGCGGTCGCGATGGTCGATCCGACGGATGCCCACGCACTCGAGCAGCTCCGCGCGCGGCTCGGAACGGACATCACGCCGTACGTCGTGCCCGAGCTGCGGGCGCTCTACTACCTCGAGAAGCATTTCGGCACGCCGCGGCGCGCGCGGTTCGTGCGGACCGCACGCACGGGCACGGATCCGGGCGAGGTGCTGGTCGGTGATGATCGCCGGCGCAGCCAGCCGGCAGGCGGGATCGCGATGCCGCCGACGCTCACGCTCGAGCCGCGCCGGCGCCGCGCGTCGCAAGCGCCGCTCACCCACGCCGTACCGACCGCGCTCAGCTTCGCGGACGCGTGCGATCGGATCGACACGGCGGCGGGGCGCGAGCAGATCGCGGACGCGTTCGTCGACTACGCGAAGGGCCGCTGCGATGCGCTCGTCGTGTTGCTGATCCGCGATGGCAACGCGCTCGGCTGGCGCGGTTACGTGGCGCCGCCGATCAAGCTGACGCGCCCGGTCGAAGAGCTCTCGCTCCCGCTCGGCGGTGCGTCGTCGCTGCAGGCCGCGCACGATGCCTGCCAGGTGTTCATCGGGCCGCCGCCGTCCGGAGCGCGGCCGGTCGAGACCCAGTTGTGGGCCGTGCTCGGCGCGGATCCGGCACCGATCGAGGTCGTCGTGGTGCCCGTGCAGGTCAAGCAGCGCGCGGTCAACCTCATCTATACGCATACGCTGGGCGGTACACCGCCGACGATGCTGGTGTCCGAGCTCCAGGACCTCGCGGCGCGCGCTCAGACCTCGTATCTACGCCTGATCCGGCAGACCCGCGGCTCCGTATAGTTGGTGTTCCTAGGGACTGGCTGGCCTCCCGCATGTGGCACGGCGGCCGGGAGTCAAGGGGGATCCCCCGAGCAAATCTATGGGTTATCTACTCGGAATAACTCACCAAGTTAAGGGTGTTCGATCCCCTTCCGAGGAACTTGCTCTTGGTTGGCAAAAGAGGCATCTCTGCGGCGTGCAGCAACGTTTGTCTCTCCACAGCACCAAGATCGGGCCCGGTACGATCGCCGCGGCCCTTGCCGCCCTTTCGATGGCTGTCCTCGGTCACTTCTTTATCTGAGCGTCGGGTCCGAGCGGACCGGATCCGAGGGGATCTGGTTTCAACTCTGTTCGGTCCAGTACCGAACCCAGTCGCCATCGTCGATTCGCGTGCCGTGCTTTACCGCCGCCGCATCCGACAGCACGTAGACCCATGCCCAGATCACCTCGCCTGAGGCGAGCGTGACCTGGCGGATCATCCGCACGAAGTCGTTGCCCTCGTAGGCATCGAGCAGCGCGAACGTAGCGGCGAGCTCGATCAGCCACAGCACCTCGCCCTTCACCGTGCCGGCACCATCCTCGACATAGCCGGGGTAGCCCATCGGGAACGCGTAGATCGAGCCTTCGGTCGTTGCGGGCGCCGCGTCCGTGATCTGGTTCGCGACGAGCGTGCGAGCCGTCTGGCCATCTCGCAGCGTCCCGTACACGAACAGCCGATCGAGCACCTCGTGCGATCCAGTCGTGCGCTCCACCTCGAAGCTGCCGGTATGGCGCCTTCGCTCCCCCATCACCTAGTTATACGAGACTCGCGCCGGTTAGCTCGCGTTCGCCAGCTCTGACACCTGATCGACGAGCGGTAGGACCATCGCGGCTCCGCTGCCCTCGCCGTGGCCCAGCCCGACCGCGAAGATCGGCTCCAATGCGAGGTAACGCAGGATCTGCGGCATGACGAAGCTGCCGGAATGAGCGGCGATCAAGTAGCCAGTGACCGCGGGGGCGAACCGCGCGGCGACCAGAGCGGCGGCGCCGGTCGCGTAGCTATCGAGAATGACGGGTACGTTGATCGACGCAGCGCCCAGGATCAGCCCGGCGAGCACCGCGGTCTCGGAGCCGCCGAAGTACGCGAGTAGCTCGAGCGCACTCGCACCTACCAGCTCGGCGCCGCGGCGAGCCGCCAGCTCGGCCTCGGGATCGCCGAGCCCGACCGGGACATGACCGGTCAGCGAAGCAATCAGCGCGGCCGCTGAAACTTCGGCGCCGACCCCGAGCGCCCCGAGCGCGACGAGCGCGAGTGGATCGGGAGCAGAACCCTCGGTGCGCGTCGGACCTTCGGCGAGGGACATCGCGAGCGCGATGCCGGCTTCGAGCCCGAGCGTCGCATCGACGATCGTCATCGCGGGCTCGCGCGTGAGGTCGCGGGTCGCGCCACGGCCGAGCGCGACGGCAGACGCCGGCATGAACGTGGGCTCCTTCGCGCCGGCGTCGATCAACACGATCGGCGTGCGGGCCGCGCGGGCGAGCTGGGCGAGAGCAGCAGTCCCGGCGGCGATCTCGCGCGCCGCGATGATCGTCGGGTGATCCGCGCCCATCGCGATCCCCGGATCACCGACACCGTGATCGCCGGCCGCGACCACGATCAACCGGCGTTGCGCGCGTGGCCGCGGTGCGTGCTGTGCGCCGCCGAGCGCGGCGGCTAGCCGCTCGAGGATCGGCGCGCCGGCACCGGCAACGGCAGCGCGCGCGGCCTGCGCCTGGGCCGCAGATGCCGTACCGATCGACTCGGCGACATGGCGAATCACCGCGCTGGTCACCTCGCTCACGCGCGGCCCCACAGGCTCGCCTTGCGCTTGTTCGCGATCAGGATCGTGAAGAAGATCGGCACGCCGAGCACCGCGGTGACCGCACCGGTCGGCAGCAGGTGCCACGGGATCACGGTGCGCGCGAGCGTGTCGCAGATCGTGAGCACGATCGCACCACCGAACATCGACGCGGGCAGGAGTGCGCGGTGATCCGGGCCGATGATCGCGCGGAGCGCGTGCGGCACGACGAGCCCGACAAACCCGATCGGCCCGACGACCGCGATCGAGCTACCGACCAGGAGCGACGACACGATGAACAGCACGACCTGCGTGCGCGCGACTCGGACGCCGAGCGAAGCCGCGACCTCTTCGCCGGCGGCGAGCGCGTTCATCTCCTTACTGTAGAGCACGAGCAGGACGAGGCCGCCGAAGATCGGTAGCGTCGCCGCGCGGACCCAGCTCAGCCGGACGACATCGAGCCCGCCCATCATCCACTGCAGGATGTGCTCGACGTCGGTGAGACTGCTCGTGTACTGGACGAGCAGCGACGCCGACGAGCAGAACATCGCGATCGCGACACCCGCGAGGATCAAGGTCGCCGGCGGCAGGTGGCGGCCGACCTGCGCGAGCTTCCAGATCACGAGCATCGTGATGAACGCACCGGCGAGCGCCGCGATGCCGATCGCACCGAACCCGAACGCGCGTTCCGCACCGAACCGGATCGCGATCACCGCACCGAGCGAGCTGCCCGACGAGATACCGAGCGTGAACGGATCTGCGAGTGGGTTGCGCAGCAGCGCTTGCAGCGCACAGCCCGCGCCGGACAGCGCCGCGCCGGTGAGCAGCGACGCGAGCACGCGCGGCAGCCGGATCCCGAACACGTCGTGATCCATCGTGCCGGCGGTGAAGATGTCGCTGCCGAGCAGTTCGAAGTGCAGGTTCGTGCCGCGACCGATCATCGGTGCGACGATCGCGATCACGCCGGTCGCGACGACGGCGACCGCGAGGATCAGCGCGAGCCGCGCACCGGTCAGCCGCTTGCCGGTGCCGCTGACGAACGCACCGCGCGCGGTCATGCGGGCACCGCGAACGGCAAGCCCGACGGCAACGTGCCGACGTGGATGTCGAGCTCGAACGCCTCGCGCGTCGCCGCCGAAGCGAGCACGTCGGCCGGTGTACCGCGCGCGGACAACCGACCGCCGGCGACGAGCCACATCGTGCGGCCGTAGCGCAGCGCGAGATCGAGATCGTGGGTGACGACGATCGCGGCGGCACCACCATCGGCATGGGCACGCAGCATCTCGAACACGCCGCGCGCGTGCGCGGGATCGAGCCCGGCAGTCGGCTCGTCGAGGAGCAAGCAGCGCGCGCCCTGGCACAGCGCCTGCGCGAGGATCACGCGGCGGGCCTCGCCGCCCGACAGCTCGTCGAACCGGCGCGCGCGCAACGCGGTGACATCCGTCGCGGCCATCGCTCGCTCGGCGGCGGCGAGGTCCTCGGCCGACGCGAGCCCGAGGCCGCGCTGGCGCGAATAGCGGCCGAGCAGCACGACCTCCTCGACGACGAACGGAAACGCGAGCTCGTAGTGCTGCGGCAAGTACGCGAGCTCCCTCGCGAGCGTGCGGCGTTCCGGTGCACCGGGGTCGCGGCCGAAACAACGCACGCCACCAGCGCTGACTTCGACTAACCCGGCGATCGCGCGGACCAACGTCGTCTTACCGGCGCCGTTCGGGCCCACGACGACGACGAGGTCACCGGCATCGACTCCCGCGGTCACGCCGCGAACGATGGGTGAGCCACCCAGCGCGACGTCGACCGAGGTGAGCTCCACCCACACCGCATGTTCTTACCAAGTAGTAACGGCCACGGAAACGCGGTACGCACCAGAGTCGTGCGGCGGCGCAATGATCGAGTGGTGATGAACCTGCCCGTGGAGCTGATCTCCAACGGGAAGAAGGTCCGCGCCGTCTCGCAGGACATCTCGCCGCTCGGCATGTTCGTGCGGCTGTCGCCGCCGCTGCCGCCCGGCACGGTCGTCCAGATCGTGCTGGCGCCGAACGGCCAGCGCCACGTGATGACGGCGCAGGTCACGCACAGCCTCGGCGAGACCGAAGCGCGCGCGCTCGGCCGGTTCCCCGGGATGGGCGTGATGTTTCGCGATCCGGTGCGTCCGGCCGACGAGGAGTTCCTCGAAGTCGTCGCGCGCTTGCTCGAGCGTCACGCGCCGCAGAAGCAAGCGGCGGATCTCCGGATCCTCGTCGCCGATCCGCAGACCCGCTTGCTCGAGCGGTTGTCGACCGCGCTCGGCAACG
>JBDUAS010000377.1:0-5920 GCA_040004535.1 Deltaproteobacteria bacterium | reverse complement strand
CGACGACGAACGTGAACTTGCTGTTGTCCTCGGTCGCCGCGATCTCGCACATCGCTTCGGCGGAGCTCTTGAGCTCGCCCTTGCGCGCCCAGATCACGCCGCGCAGGTAAACGGCGGACGAGTACAGGCGCGACTTCTTCGAGATCAACGCGAGCTCGCCCTGCGCGTCCGTGAGGTTGCCGTTCTCGTACGCGGCGCGGCCGCGCAGATAGCTGCGCTCGCCGGCGGCCGACGGTGGAATCGGATCGTTCGTGTGGATCGCCTCGAGCCGCGCGAGCACGCCGGCGTGATCGCGCGTCTCGATCGCGATGTCGACGGCGCGGCGATGCGCGGGCCCCCAGTACGGGGCCGCGGGGCCGCGCTTCAGGATCGATTCGATCACCTCGAGCGACGCGCCGTACGCACCGGCCCGGGCGAGCGCGACCGCGAGGTCGTACTCGGCGTTCTGGTACTCGACGAACTCGGTGAACGACGCGTAGCGCGGCGACTTCACGATCGCGTAAAGCGCGACCGCGGCATTCGTGTACGCGCCGTCGGCGATCAGCTTCTCGCCGGTCTGCAGCTCGCGGCGAAGCGTCTCGAGGTTGCCACTCTCGACGTCGATCAACTTCATCTGTTCGAGCGCGGAGAAGTACTTCGCGAGCGGATCGTCGACATCGGTGGCTGGTGCCGTCTTCGCTTCCGGCGCCTTCTTCGACGCGTCGTCCTTGCCCTTCGCGAGCGCGGAGCTCGACGCGAGCAGCAGCGCGACGATGGCGACGCGCCTGATCATTTCTTGCCCTTCGGTGCGGGCGCATCGCCGGCCGCCGGCTTCGCCGTCTTGACCGAGACATCGATCCCGAGCCCGTAGTTGCCGTGCTCGCTCTTCTTCCACTCGTACGCGATGTCACCGCTGTCGTGCGCCTTCGCCGCGACGACCAGATCCTTCTGCGCGACGGCCTTCACGACGACCTGGGATTCCGTCGACGACGTGAACGTGTCGTCGTCCTTGCCCGTCGCCTCGACGTGGAACGTCACGAGGTGGCGGCCGGGCGCGACGTAGCCGTCGAACCGCACGCCGTCATCGGCCGCGATGCCGCCACCCGCGTCGTCGTACACGGTCGCGCCGTCGAGTCGAACGCTCGCCTTGGTCACGCCGTAGTAGCGTCCCGACGCCCAGTTGAACTTGATCGTGATCCGCGTCGAGTAGAGCTGACTGGCGACCGCGTTCGCACGCGCGCGCGACTTGAACAGCTCGTCGCGCAGCGACAGATACTCCTGGCGCAGCGAATCGACGTCGGGCTCTTTTTCGTCCTTGCTCGGCTCGGTCTTCGTCGTCGTCTCGACCGGCGCGCTCGCGCTGCCGGATCCCGAGCCCATGCCGGTGGGCATCATCGCGTTCGGCGTCGTCGACAACGCCTCGCCAGCCGAGCCCGATCCGGAGCCCGAGCCGGTCGCGTCCGCGGGTACGGCCTTGTCCTTGTCTTTGTCCTTGTCTTTGTCTTTGTCTTTGTCGGCGGCCGGCGCGGGCGTCGTCTTCTTCTTGTTCCGCTTCGGCGCAGCAAGCGCGACAGAGCCGAGGCCGGCAAGCAGCATCAACGCGACTCGAGAGTTGCTAGCCATCGGACGATCTCCAGACACTCAATTGTGGAACGGGAAGAACACCGACAGCCCAGCCGTGATCGCGCTGTCGTTCACCAGGAAACGTTCATCGAGCAGGTCCTGACGGAACGTGCGATTGCGTGCGTCGATCCGGAACGCCACCGCTTGCCCCGTGAATAGTTTAATGCCGAATCCGAGGACGCCAGCCGCGCCGCGGCTTGTCTTCGAGTCGATCACACCGACGCCGAGGTCGGCATGGAGGTCGAAGTGGACGATGCTGCCGCCGAGTCGCAGCTTGCCGTACACGGGACTCCATACGAGCAACGACTCTGCGAAATACTCGCGCTCGTACGTATCGGTCAGGACGACGCCGCGTTTGTCCTCGAGCGCGCGGATGATGTCCGCGTTCGCGTGCGTGAACCAGCCCGCGAACTCGACCGCCGTCTCGTCGGTCATGTGATACGTGTACGACGCGCCGACGATGTACGTGCCCGAGAGCAGATCACTCTCGTAGTAGCCGCCGCCGAGCGTGAGCTCGTGCCGGCCTTGCTTGACGAACAAGCGATCGACCGCGCCGCGCCGCTTGCGCTTGATCGCGAGGCGATCGGCGATCTCTTGGTCGATACACATCTCGGTCGTGCGCTGGATCGCCGCATTGGCGGTCTCGACCTTCTTCGGCGCGGGCGCGTCGGCGTCCTTGAGGTTCGCCGCGTCCTCGGCGAACGCGAGGGCGGGCATGCAGACGAGTAAAGCGATGACAGCGTGCTTCACAGGAACGGGATCCACAGCGCGAGACCGGCCGTCGCGATGATGTTGTGGGTGAAGCGCGTATCGCCGGCGATCTCTTCGATCGCCATCAGGTCGCGGGTATCGAGGCGAATCGTCGCGAACCCCGAGACGAAGAAGTCGATCGCGGCGCCGGCATCGAACGATAGGCCTTGAACCGCGTCGTGGATCATCCGGCCGCCGCCGGCGAAGAACATGATGTCGGAGTGGACGATGCCGCCGCCGAGCTTGAGCTTGGCGTGGATCGGCGCCCACATCGCGTTACCGAGTGCGAGGTACGCCATGCCCGCCTTGAACCGGTTGTCGCCGAAGAACTGGTTGAGCGGCTTGTCGAGATCGAGCGTCAGCGGCGTCAGGTCGAGCTCGGCGGCAAAGCCGAAATCCTCGGTGACGAAGTAGCCGAGCGTGCCGCCCGCGATCCACGACGACGACGTCAGGTCGCCGGCGTAGAGGCCGCCGTGGGCGACGAGGTTGATCTTGTGGCGCTTGAGGAAGTTCTTCTTCTGGACACCGCGCGGCTTCAGGGTCTCCCCGAGCTCGCCAGCGATCGTCTGGTCGAGGCAGGACGGCAGTGGTGCATCCGACGGTTTCGCCGGTGCTTCTGTGCCGGCGGCGGAGGTCGATCCCGCGGCCGCACCTGCGGTAGCGACCGGTGCCTGCGCGCGAGCGATTCCACCTCCAAGCGCGAGCGCGAGGATGGCGATTGCGAGACCCCACATTGGTCGCATTGCCTCGTAGAAGCGTACGCCTAGGTGCTTTGCGGACACAACAACCGGGCCTCCCGAACGATCGCAGCGTGCGTGATACATTTGCCTCGATGGAGCACTTGACGGGGACGCGGATCCGTCGCGAGGCGACACCTGCGACCGTCAACCTGCGCCGCTGCAAGCTCGTCGTGATCAAAGGTGCGCAGCGCGGCACCGAGTTCGTGATCGCGGGCGACGTGATCCGGATCGGCAAGGCTCCCGAGAACGATCTCGTGCTCGCCGACGAGACCGTGTCGCGCGTCCACTTCGAGATCGTGCGCGACGCGAAGGGCTACCTCGTGCGCGACATGAAGAGCACGAACGGCACGTTCCTCGACAGCGCCGAGGTCAAAGAGGCGTACCTCCGGGCCGGCTCGGTGATCAAGGCGGGCGAGGTCGAGCTCAAGTTCACGCCGTTCGAAGAGCGCATCGAGATCTTGCCGTCGGAGAAAGAGGCGCTCGGCGAGATGGTCGGGCGTTCACCCGCGATGCGGGAGATCTTCGGATTGGTCGAGAAGATCGCGCCGACCGACGCGACGGTGTTGATCGAAGGCGAGACCGGCACCGGTAAGGACATGATCGCGCGGACGCTGCACCAGCTGTCGCCGCGCGCCGACAAGCCGTTCATCGTCGTCGATTGCGGGGCGGTCGCCGGCACGCTGATCGAGAGCGAGCTGTTCGGCCACGAGAAGGGTGCGTTCACGGGCGCGTCGTCCGCGCGGCAGGGCGCGTTCGAGCTCGCCGCGGGCGGGACGATCTTCCTCGACGAGCTCGGCGAGCTGTCGCTGGATCTCCAGCCGAAGTTGCTACGCGTGCTGGAGCAGCGAGAGCTACGCAGGGTCGGCGGGACGAAGATCTTGAAGGTCGATCTGCGGGTCGTCGCAGCGACGCGGAAGGATCTGCGGTCGGAGGTCGAGAAGGGGAAGTTCCGCGAGGATCTGTATTTTCGCTTGAACGTCGTGCCGATCACGGCGCCCTCGCTGCGCGAGCGCAGGGAAGACATCCCGCTGTTGATCGATTCGATGTTGAAGAAGCTCGCGCCGGATGGCGCCCACCTGACCGACCAGACGCGGGCGGCGCTGATGGCACACGACTGGCCGGGGAACGTGCGCGAGTTGCGGAACGTGATCGAGCGCGCGCTCGCGCTAGGAGCGGATCCCGGGATGCTGGTGGCGCCGCTCGGCGACACCGGGAGCTCGAGCGGCAGGGGCGTGCAGCTCAAGGATGCGATCGAGTTCGAGCCAGGCGTCTCGTTCCGCGACACCAAGGAGAAGTGGAACGAGCTGTTCGAGCGCCGCTACCTGACGTGGCTGATCAAACGCGCCGACGGCAACATCTCGAAGGCCGCGCGCGACGCCGACATGGATCGGAAGTACCTGCACAAGCTGCTCCGCAAGTACGGCATCACCGATCAAAGCGGCGCCGACGACGATAACTAGACGATAACTAGATGTCGAGCGATCGCATCGCGCCGCTCTCGCGGCGCGGAGAAGCTCGCCGAAACATCGGCTCGCTCGGATTTGTAGCGCTCCCCCCGGAGCGACTGACTACGCTGCGGGCGTGCGAGTCGCGAGGCGCGAGACGTAGCGCGACGCGGTGTTCTTCTTGAGGATGCCCTTCGTGACGGCGGAGTCGATCGTCGCGATCGCCTTCTTCACGAGAGCGGCCGAATCACCGGCCTTTTTGTCGACGGCGCCACGCGCCGCCTTGATGGCGGTGCGGATCGCGCCCATCGCGGCGCGGTTGCGCGCGCGATTCTTGATCATCTTGCGGTGCTGCTTCTGTGCGGATGCGATGTTCGCCACTGCGTTCTCCTAAGGGGTGCAGGCATTTACCCCGTCCGGAGGGGGGGTGTCAATGCCGGCGACCGTGAGCTGGATTCGTGTGGATTTGCGCGGGAGTACCCGACTGTTCTGTGGATAAGTCGTGGACGGATGGCGGGACGGTGACGAGATCTCGTCGAGAAAGCCTCCACTCGATCGCGGCTGCACAAAAAAGCGTCACTTTTCTTGCGCCGAGCGATTCCGGCTAGCGCCGGGCCGCGACCGTTCGCTTGGCGTCCGACCACAGCGCATCCATCTCCTCGAGATTGGATTGGGCAGGCGTTTTGCCACGCTCCGCGAGCAGATCTTCGACGACCTCGAAGCGCTGCTGGAAGCGAAGGGTCGCATCGACGAGCGCGTTCTCGGCGTCGACGTGGATCTTGCGGGCCAGGTTCACGCAGGCGAGCAAGAGGTCGCCGAGCTCGGCGTGCATCTCGGCCTGCGCCTTCGCGTTGATCGACTCCGCATCGCCCTCCGGCGATGCGGGTCCGCCGGGCAGAGCCCGGCTCGCGATCGCGCCGCGGACCTCTTCGACCTCTTCCTGGACCTTGGCGAACGAGCCTTCCCAGCCGGGCCAGTCGAAGCCGATCTTGCCGCACCGCGAGCCCATCTTCTGGGCGCGCTGGAGCGCCGGCCCGGCCGGGATGCCGTCGAGCGTCCGCTTGCGCGACTCGCCCTTGGCTGCCTTCTCGGCCGCCTTGATCTGGTCCCACTGCGCGAGGACCTGGTCCGGCGTGTCGATGCCCTGCTGGGTCCCGAACACGTGCGGGTGGCGATGGACGAGCTTGTCGGAGATGCCCTTGACGACATCGTCGATGTCGAACGCGCCCTCGGCGTGCCGGATCGCGGCGTGAAACACCACCTGCATCAGGAGGTCACCGAGCTCCTCGCAATGACCGGCGACGTCGTGGCGGGCGAGCGCGTCGATGACCTCGTAGGTCTCCTCGACGAGGAACGGCCGCAGCGAGTCGAGCGTCTGCTCGC
>JBDUAS010000376.1:0-5945 GCA_040004535.1 Deltaproteobacteria bacterium | reverse complement strand
GGGTATGACCCCGCTGCCGGTGTTCGATCCGGCACATCCGCAGGGCCACGAGAACGCCCTGGGACTCAATCCGGCCGGCGTGAGCGTGCTGATGGATATGAAGGCGCGCGGCATGCTGCTCGACGTCTCGCACATGAGCGACGCCGCGCGCGACCAAGTCCTCGGCCTACACGCGACGCCGTCGACGGATTCGATCATCAATCCTGGCTGCGATCTCGCCGGGCAGCCGGACTGTCTGGCGACGGCATACCCGGTGATCTCGAGTCACTCGGGTCTTCGCGAGATGCAGCGCACGCGCGACGAGGGCGCGATCGACGCGGCCGTGATCGAGCGCATCCGCGCTACCGGCGGCACGATCGGCGTGGGGACAGCGGGCGGCGATTCGCACAGCGTCGACGAAGGATGGGGCGGGTTCTGGCCCGGCATCTTCTCGACGACGGTGGCCAACGACTGCGCCGGCTCGAGCAAGACGTTCGCGCAGGAATACCTGTACGTGCTGCGCCGGATGGCCGGTAAGGGCATCACGCTCGGCACCGATATCAACGGCTTCGAGGCACAGCTCAACCCGCGCTTCGGCTCGATGGGCTGCTTCGCGCGAGGCAACGTGCCGTGGATCGTGCAGTGGGCTCATACCGGCACGGCGCTGATCAGCCAGCTGAGCTTCATCCCGTTCAACTACGACGAGTCGAAGCTGTTCTCGGCGCTCGGTGGTACGGCCGGCGCGCAGCGGCTCCGCCAACGTACGATGTCGTTCGGGTTGAACTACGCCCACTACAACCACGTTCCGCCGAATGCGAGCCTTGGCCCGAAGTTCTTTGGACTAGGCGATGCGCCGAGCTACGAGAGCGACGTCGCGGCGCACTTGTGGAGCGCCTCGCACGTGAGCTCGCTCGACTTCAACTCGATGTCGATGCTCAGCACGCAACCGCCGCTGCACGCGCTGACCTCGCTGAACGGCCGCACGTTCGACTTCAACTACGACGGCCTCGCCAACTACGGCATGTTGCCAGACATGCTGCAAGACACGCGCGCCGACGGTCTCACCAACGAGCAGCTCGGTCCGTTGTTCGCCGGCGCCGAGGCGATCGTCGAGACGTGGGAGAAGTCGTGCAGCTTGTCGGATCCCGCGAAGTCGACCGCGGGTTGCCACAAGTAGTGCTGGCAACCTCCATGACCCAGCGCCGTGTTTGAAAACGCGAAGGGCATCGAGGACGCGCACGGCCAGAGCGACTTGCCCGTATTCACCGCGCCGGTACACGCGCGGCCTCGGTGGCACGATCACGCGGACGTGCACCGACCGGCTCAACTTCGACGGGACCTGACCGCTACTCGGAGAGTTCCCGGGATGCGCTTGCGACCCTGTTTCGTCCGCTCGGGGATCACGAGAACGGGTTAGCGACCGTTGCGTCGCGGCCGCTTCGCGTGCGTCTACAATACAGACGCGGCGACGGGATTAGAGTCTTCGTCCGCGAGCTCGGCAGCGCAAACTTCGTTCACGATCTGGACACGTCGGCACGCCACAGCGGCTCGCCACCTTTCCACCACGCGTGATACGCGCGAATCGCGCGGGCAATCCCGGCGAAGCCGCCGAAGGCGCGTATCTGCGACGCGTAACATTCGATCGCATCTAGCTTGAGCTGTTCGTGGGGCCGCACGTCGGTCGTGGTAGCCGCCCAGTGGGCGGCGCGAAACTGCGGCGCGAGCAACTCGTCGACCGGTGGGCCTCGGCGACCGGCCGCGATGAGCCGCATGATCACGTTCAGCCTCGATGCGCCGACGAGCGGCGACTGCGAACGTTTCCAACTACGGAGCGCGGTAACTGGATGCTTGGTGCGCATCGCGGTCGAGAGTGCGTAGAAGTCCTCGTAGAACCACACGCGATCGAGCACGCCGTTCGCGATCGCCCAATCTGTGCCCGCAACCAGTGTCTCGACGTGATCGACGTGATTTCCGACGCCGAGGGGCAACACGATGCGGTCCGGTTCGAGCTTCGATAACGAGTCGAGAGCCCGCGTGACCTGCGCGAGCGTCGCGAAACCCGCGCGAGTGGGCGGCGTACGAAAGAACCCCCAACCGCTGAGATACGGTCGCCGGAACGCGCGCTCGACCTGATCGAGGTACCGCGGTTCGGCGCCGAGCAGCGTGCAAGCCGCTCGGTCCTCTCCACGGCGGGCCACGTAATCTGCAAACTTTCGCATCCGCGGCGCGACCTCGTCGAACGGTGGGCCAGTCGTGTAGATCGAGGTGACAACGACACGAGCTCCTGCCGCGACCCACGCTGCGATCGAGCCGCCAAGTGACAAGACCGCGTCGTCCAAGTGTGGCGAAAGAACGAGCGTCGTCATCGAGGGATCATCTAATGAGGTTCACGTTAGTGTCGCGTTAAGGTCGGCTCGTTGTTTTGCCCGCATTCGCCGTGGTGCTGGCCTCGCGAATGCAGTACCGCAACGGAGTGGTACGTTCGAGTTGCGACCTTCATCTCCATTCGACGGCATCGGCGGCCAACGACGAATGGTACTCGCGCGAGTTCGGATGTCCGGAGAGCTTTGCTGACCCGCGCGAACAGTACGCGCGCTGCAAGACCCGAGGGATGTCGCTCGTCACGCTGACCGATCACGACACCATCTCGGGCGGGCTGCAGCTCGTCGAACACTCCGACTTCTTCCTCTCCGAGGAGGTCTCCGCCGAGTTTCCAGAGGACGGCTGTCAGATCCACATCCTCGCGTGGAACATCACGGCGGCGCAGCACGAACGACTTCAGGCTGCTCGCCCGAGCGTGTACGCGGTAGTCGAAGTGCTGCGCCGCGAAGGCATCGCGCATGCGTGTGCGCATCCGCTGTTCAGCCCGAACTGGAAGCTGACGGTAGAAGCCCTCGAACGGATCGTGGCCTTGTTTCCGATCCTGGAGGGAACGAACGGTCTCACCGATCGCCGCTTGCAGTGCGACTTGGTTGGCCTGCTCGAAGGGCTCGACGTTCCTGCACGCATCGCGATTGCACGGCGGCACGGTCTCGCACCAGTCGCCACTAACACGATCTTGGTGGCGGGCTCCGACTCCCACACGTCGCGTCAGTGTGCGTCGTGCTTCACGAGCGTCGACGGCGCGGTGTTCGGTGCCGGTGACTACCTCGACCTCGTTGCGAATGGGCGGGCGCAGTGTCACGGCGAGTCTGCGAGCCTCGATGTCATGAGCATGACGGCAGGCCGCGTGACCTATGGGTTCTTGAATGCCCGCAAGACCGAAAAACCGGCGTATCGCGACCCGTTCCTGGATCTTGTCGACGTACTTGGTGGGCGCGAGCGAGGTACCGATCAGCCGACCGGAATCCGCGACGAGCTCGTACGCAGCTTTCTGGTCGGCGCTGCGCGGGCGAACGAGACCCTCGGGCCGCACCTCGATCTCGACGGCGACGCTTCCGCAACCGAGTTCGCAGACGTGTTCCGGCGCGTTCACGATGGCCTGATCGGGCATGCGTTCGACGAGCTCGTCGACGGGCTCGGCGATCTGGACATGTACCGCGTGCTCGGTGCGATCCGCGATGGCGCCGCGGCTGCAGCGACCATGGTGCCGTTCCTGTTCGCAGCGAATCACTTCGCGCGGCAGCGTCGACAGGCGGACCAGACCCTCGCAGCTTGGCGCGCGTCTCCCAGGCCCGCCACCCGGACCTGCCTCGCGATCTTCTCCGATACGATCGATCACGTCGACGGAGTGACCAGCTCGGTCCGCCGGTTCGTGAAACGCGCTCGCGCTGACGGCCGCAGCGTGAAGATTCCGTATTGCGGCGCGACACCGCCCCACGATCCGACCGACAACGACGTCTACGTCCGCCTCGCTGCGGCATCGTCGCACTCGACCACGGTTTACAACGGTATCGAGCTACACGTGCCGTCACCACTCGACACGGTCGATTGGCTTTGGCGGAACGACATCACACACGTGGAGCTCGCGACACCGGGGCCAATGGGGCTCGTCGGTCTACTCGCGGCACGTCTGTTGCGGCTCCCCGTGACGGCCAGCTACCACACCGAGGTCCCCGAGCTTCTCCGTCACCTTTCGACCAGCGCGGTGCTCCATCACGGCGCACGCGCACTTGCTGCTTGGTTCTACGGCTCGGTTGACCGCGTGTTTACGTTCTCGGATCTGTCGCGCCGACGATTGATCGATCTCGGTGTCATGCCTTCCAAGATCGAGCATGTGCCGGTCGTTGTCGACCCGCACGAATTTTCCCCCGCGCACGTCTGCACCGAAGTGTTTCACTCACTCGGCGTGCGCGCACGTCGCGAGCGGATCGTGCTGAGCGTCGGACGTTTGTCGCGGGAGAAGAACCTGCCGATGATCATCGACGCGATCACGCGTCTCCAGGATCGTGCGCACCCGCCGGTACTCGTCATCGTCGGCGAAGGTCCCGAGCGTGAGGCGCTGGTGCACGTTTGCAAGGACAAGCCGTATGTCGTGTTTGCGGGTCTCCAGCAGGGCGAGACGCTCAAGCGGCTATTCGCGAGCGCCAACGCATTCGTGTTCGCGAGCCTGATCGACACGCTCGGTCTTGCTTCGATGGAGGCGATGACGAGCGGCACGCCGGTGCTGGTGCCCACCGAGGCGGCGATCGCCGAGTTCGTCGTGCACGGTAGCTCCGGTTATTGCTACGAGTTCGGAGTCGACGGACTCGTTCAAACACTCGGCGACGTTCTCGACTCGCCGAAGCGTCACGCTGAGATCGCGACAAACGCTCGCCAAGCGATGGTCGACCGGTGGACCCAGGCCCGCTTCGCGGACGTCTGGCGAACGATGGCGGGCGAAAGCCAAGGAGCATGAAAGCGCTGATCGCGCTGGCGCTCTCGTTCGCGCTCTCGTTCGCGCCAGTCACCACGAGTGCGGGTTGCCCCACGATGGCAGGTGCCAACGCCGCGCTCGCGATGCAAGATGACGGGGTTCGACTAGCGTGGATCGACGCGAGACTCGAGCGCACTGCGCACCGTGCGCATTTTTGGTTGCACGGCTGGGAGATCGCCATTGTCGGCGCTACGGCGGTCAATCTCGCAATGCTCCCGATCCTCGGCAACACGACAAGCAACCGGATCGATTTCGGGCTCGGTGCGGCGACGACCATCATCGGCGTCGTGCCCCTGATCTTCTGGCAGCCGCGCGTGATCGACGATCACGAAGCGATCGAGGCGGCGCGCCAAGATCCGGACCAGTGCCGGCGCCTTGCCGACGCCGAGCGCCGTCTCGCAGCCTCCGCCGCGGCGCAAGGCGCTCAGCGCGCCTGGTACATGCATGCCGGCAACGTCGTATTGAACCTCGGCGTCACGCTGCTGTTCGGCGCTTTCCACCACTGGAACACGGGGATCCTGAGCGGAGTCGGTGGGGCCGTGATCGGCGAAGCGATCATCTACAGCGAACCGGTCGATCAGATCGATGATCTGGCGACGTATCGGCGTGGCACCGGACTCTCGTCGACCCTCTCAATTGGTTTCTAATTTGTTGTTCCACGAAGACGTTATCGCCGGCGAAAGCGCTGTGTCGCGAGCCGTGCGATCATCTTCAAGATAGCGTCGACGACCAGATCTGGATTGTCGACTGTTGATGGCGGCCTGATTCCGTCGCGTCCTGGCGGTTGAGCCGGACATCGGCCCGATGGATCGACGCGCCCGCGTGCCGGCAAGATGCCCGACGGATCGCTAGGTTGTGCGGTAGCTCATTGAATGACCGGACCGGAGCAGTCTTGGACGATGGACGGGTCGAACGCGATCGACCACTGATGGATGACGCCAGCGTCGACGGGCCACAGATCCGTAACTACGATCTGCCAATCGCCGTTCAGCGTCGCACCGACGAGCATCGTCCACGGATCAGCTGATCCGTAGTCGCCGGGCGGCAACTCGGGATGACCGTTGTAGGTCATCATCGTGCCGTTCGCGTTGACGTAGTCCAGCATGGGGGG
>JBDUAS010000375.1:0-5949 GCA_040004535.1 Deltaproteobacteria bacterium | reverse complement strand
GCTTCTGATCCTCGGCGGCCTTGCGCTGCTGGTCTTGCTGCACGCGCTGCTGATCCGCTTGCTGCCGCTTCTGATCCTCGGCGGCCTTGCGCTGCTGGTCTTCCTGCACGCGCTGCTGATCCGCTTGCTGCCTGCGCTGATCTTCAGCGGCCTTCTTCTGTTGCTCCTGCTGGACGCGCTGCTGATCAGCTTGCTGACGCTTCTGATCTTCTTGCTGGCGGCGCTGATCCTCTTGGACCTTGCGCTGATCCTCGGCCTGCTTGCGCCGGTTGTCGTCGTCGAGCTTGCGCTGCTGCTCCTGCTGCAACCGCTGCTGATCTGCCTGCTGCTTGCGCTGCTCGTCTTGCTGGCGGCGCTGGTCCTCCTGGACCTTGCGTTGATCCTCGGCCTGCTTGCGCCGGTTGTCTTCGTCCTGCTTGCGATGCATCTCGTCGTCGCGACGCTTCTGCTCGTCGTTGGCCTTGCGGCTCTGCTCGTCGAGCCGCTTCTGATCTTCCAGCTTGCGGCGATCGTTCTCCGCCTGGTTCTTGCGCTGCTCCTCTTGCTGCTTGCGCTGCTGGTCCTCGAACCGCTTCTGATCCTCGGCCTTCTTGCGATCGAGGTCGGCCTGCTGCTTGCGAGCTTCCTCGTCGTGGCGGTGGCGCTCGTCCTCTTGATGCTTCAGCTGCTCCTGGGCCTCGCGCTTGTGCTGCTCGTCGAGCTTCCGCTGCTGCTCGTCGAGCCGCTTGCGCTCGTCCTCGATCTTGCGGCGCTCCTGATCGTTCTTCGCGCGCTGTTGATCCTCGTCCATCTTGCGGCGCTGATCGGCGAGCCGCTGGCGGTCGGCATTTTGCTTGCGCTGCTCGTCCGCGAGCTTGCGCTGCTGATCCGCGAGCCGCTTCGATTCTTCGCGCTGGCGCTGCTCGCGCTGCTGCAGATCCTTCTGGACTTGCTGCTCGCGGTGACGGCGCTCGTCCCACTCGTGCTGGCGCTCGTGCGCGTGGCGCTCGGCCTCCGCGCGGCGCTGTGCATCGAGCCGGCCGAGCTCGGCTGCCTCGGCGCGCTCGCGCACGTAGGTGACGTGGTTGCGATTGAACCAGTCTTCTGACGGACCGGCGACCCACACGTCGTTGCCGTGATGGTGGTAGCGATCGATCGGGACGCTCGCGCCGAAGTACGTGCGGTGATCGCGGATGTAGCGATGGCCGAGGTCGACGTTGAACAGGTCGGGACCCGCGACCCAGTGCCAGTGATCCTCCGGCACGTACGTGTCACGCGAGTAGCCCGCCGGCGCCCAGCCGACGACGCCGTTGGTCTCGCGCCAGTTGACCCACGCCGGACCCCAGGTCGTGTCGGGCACCCAGACCCAGCGGTTGTTCCACACCCAGCGGCCGTAGTGATCCGTCGCCCAGCCGAACGGATCGGCGGACACCCACAATAGGCCCGCGTCCGTGTACTTCCAGTGGCCGTTCGAGTACGGCACGTAACCCTGCGCGTTCGGCGTGAACACGTAGCCGTACGTCGGGTCGTCGTACCAGGTGCCGTACGGATCGAGCTGGTCGTAGAACACGTCGACGTTCGGCACCGCGTCGCCGCCGAGCGTGACGGTGACGTTGTCGTACGTCGGCTCGTCGTACATCACGGGCACGTCGGTCGGTGCCGGTGCGGGTGGTGGCGTATAGCTCGTCTGCGGCGGCGGCTGCGGAGGCGGCGGTTGATACGCTGGCTGCTGCGGAGGCGGCTCTTGCGGCGGCGGCTGATACGCCGGTTGTTGCGGCGGCGGCTGTTGATAGCCCGGTTGCTGGTAGCCGGGACCGTACTGGGGAGCCGGCTGCGTGCTGACGGTGCAGCCGACGAACAAGATTCCTGCGAGCAGTCGTAAACGCATGCGTGCCTCTTTCGACGAACGTTCGTTGGACGGCGCCACCCAGGCCGTCTTCATTCGAGAAAGCGATTGTGAACTACTATGGCGTGCCGAAATGGCACTTGAATCTGCTTTCTTGCCCCCGATCGCGAACCGGGCCATCACTTTCCAATGCGTCTTCGGATCGGTCTCACCGTCGGCACGCTCGTCTCGATCTCATTAAGCGCTCATGCGGAAGGCGACGCGCTGGTCGACGAGCTCGGACCACGCGAGATCGCGGTCGGCGAAGCGATGCGCGGCGGCGCGACGGGCTCGACCGCGATCGGCCTCAATCCCGCCGGCCTTCCGCTCAACCAGGAGCTCGTGTTCGAAGGTGGCTACGGCTACCGCGCGTCGGACTCGGCGTCGCTCGTCAGCGCGTCGGCGTGCGACTCGACAAACGTCTTGCCCGGCTGCTTCTACTACGACTACGCGGGCTCGAGCCCGGACCTGATGGGCGTGAGCGATCACCGCGCGACCCACATCGCGGGCACGACGCTCGCCTACCCGATCTCGCCCGCCCTCTCGCTCGGCACGTCGGCGAAGTACTTCCACCACACGACGAACGTGATGGGCGAGGACGACACGAGCGGCTTCACGTTCGACTTCGGGGCGAACTACCGGATCGCGACCGCGGTCTCGGTTGGCGCCGCGATCTACAACGCGTTCGGTACCGAATCACCGGAGTTCCCGCGCGCCGCCGGCGGGGGCGTGCTCGTGCGGCCGGCGCAGATCCTCGCACTCAGCTTCGACGCGCGATGGAAGCTGATCGACGGCGATCACTCGGCCCGCTTCGGTGGCGGTGCCGAGCTGTTCCTGCGCAACGACAGCGGGCAGATGGGCTTCCCTCTACGCGCGGGCGTGCTGCACGACTCCGGCCTCGGAGTGACGTACGTCTCCGGAGGCGTCGGGCTCGCAGGGATGAAGTACGGTCTCGATGCCGCCATTCGACGTGCCGTCGACGGCGGGGACGAAACCATGTTCATCGCGAGCTTGCGCTTCTTCGGGCCGCGTTTGCAGCCTGGTCAGAGCGCAGAAGAGTAAGTCCGCTTACCAGCGATCGCCGCCGCCGCCACCGCCGCGACCACGGCCACCACGGCCGCCGCGACCCCCACCACCATCGCCGCCACCACCGCCACCACCCCAATCACCGCCGCCACCACCGCCGCGGTCACCACCGCCGCCTCCGCCGCCATAACCGCCACCGCCACCACCACGGTAGCCGCCGCCACCGCCACCACCACCACCGCCGCCGCCGCGCTGCTGGCGCTGCTCGGCTTCGTTGACGCGCAGGGGGCGACCATCGAGGGTCTTACCGTCCATGCCCTCGATGGACTTGGCGGCTTCCTCGGGGGTGCCCATGGTGACGAACGCGAAGCCGCGCGAGCGGCCCGTTTCGCGATCGGTCACGAGGTGGACGTCGCTTACGGTGCCGAACTGCTGAAAGGCAGTACGGACACCGTCGGCGGTCGTGTTGAACGAAAGATTACCAACATACAGACGAGTGTTCATCGCTTGCTCGAACCGGCCCAGTTGCATGTATCGACCCGCCCCACGAGGGGCCTCCGTGCTCGAAAGCGGGTTTCAAAACTCTTGCCCACTGAGCACCGGAAACAATGGCCGTAGCGAACGCAAACGGAAACACATAACCGACGGAGTGGCTTATCGAACGTACAGCGGGGTACGCCGAAAAGCCATCTAGAAAGCTGCACCGCGAAACCCTCGGGGCAGATCGGGTGTCTGATCCAGGGGTTGAGTATGCTTCTGGCGCCTCATGTCTGACCTCGAACGCTCGTTGCTACGGCGCCTGCGCGACCGGGACGAGAGAGCGTTTCGCGAGCTCATCGAGGCTCACCGGGACCGCGTGTTCAACATCACGTTTCGGATGCTGGGCAATCGGGCCGACGCCGAGGACGTCGCGCAAGAAGTGTTCGTACAGGTGTTCAAGACGATCGAGACGTTTCGCGGCGATTCGAAGTTCTCGACCTGGCTGTATCGGATCGCGATCAACCAGAGCAAGAACCGGATCAAGTACCTCGCGCGCCGGCACGAGCGCGATCGCGACGAGCTCGACGAATCGTCGAACGGCCAGCACGGCGCGATCGGCGCGCCCCAGCCGAAATCTCCCGATCGCGCGCTGGAATCGGTGCAGATGGAGAAGGTGCTGCAGGAAGCGATCGCCGAGCTCGATGAAGATCAACGCATCGTCGTCGTGCTGCGCGACATCGAGGATCTGTCGATCGAAGAGATTTGCAAGATTTGCGACCTCGCGGATGGCACCGTGAAGTCGCGGCTGCACCGCGCCCGAGCGGTGCTGCGCAAGAAGCTCCAGCGTCAGTTAGGAGACGAGACATGAGCGAAGCCGAGGACGTCATCATCGTCGAGGTCTCGGACTACCTCGACGGCGCGCTCGCGGGGCCCGACAAGGATGCGGTCGCAGCGAAGATCAGCAACGACCCCGAGTACAAGCGTGTCCACGCCGACATGGTCGAAACGCGCAACGCACTGTCGGGGCTGCAGAAGGCGCGCGCGCCGTCGTCGTTCGCGCAGGACGTGACGTCGACGATCCACAAGCGCTCGGCCGGGCGGTTCTTCGCGCGCCGCACGTTCGGTGATCGCGTGCCGTTCTCGGCGCTACTCGTCATCGCGGTGCTCGGGTTGTGCGTGATCGCCTACTTCATGTGGGCGTCGCAGACCGGCTCGTTGAAGACGCCCTAGCTCCGAACGCTAGCTCGGTACGATCGACGCGCAGAACGTCTTCAAAGGCTCGCGCCTCTCGGCCGGCACGAACTCGAGGTTGAGCTGGCGATCGGTGACCTCGAAGAACGACATCTCGGCGGCGAGCAGCTCGCTCTCCGCGCGCTCGATCAACGCGCTGTCGACGTCGCGTAGGTTCTTGCGGACCAGATCGGCCTCGGCGTCGAGCCCACGCCCGACGAAGAACCCGCCGATGATCAGCTTCGCCTTGACCGCCATCGAGTGGACGTCTTCGCCCGTGCGATGCGGCAGCGCGAGCATCGCCTTCAACAGATCGGGCGCCGCCGCCGACGCGCGCTCGTACGCGCGGCGGGCGACGTAGCCGAGGTCGAACAGCACGAGCTGCGGTGCGAACACCATGCCGTAGGTGCGCGACATCGTCGCGTAGTAGACGAAGTGCTTCGCGAGCTCGCGCAGGATCTCCGGCCGATCCGCGAGGTCTCGGCCGAGCCGGCGGTACTGGTGGAACACGTCGTAGGTCGCGCGCAGGTTGCGCGCCTTGATCGCTTCACGCAGATAGTTATTGAAGAACCGGATGCACAGGCGGACCTCGTGCTCCTCGTGATTCGCGATCGCGCGGATCGCGATCACGCGCGTGACGTCGGAGAACGTCGACACCGTGTCGTTCGCGCCGTGGAGCGCGCGCAGAAAGCCGTGCTCGACCTGCTGCAGGCACTTCATCTCGTACCAGGTTCGCGTCTCGTTCAGCATCTCGAGCGCCTCGTCGGATAACCCGACGAAGTCCGCGCGATCGACGACGTACCACTCCTTCGGCAGCTTCGATTTGCGCTTGTCGTAGTGGTCGAGCAGCACCTTGATCGCCCACACGCCCTCGGCGGCGACATCGCGGTCGTTACGGTCGAGTGACTTGATGATGATCGTGCCGAGCTGATGGAGGCGGCGCGAAATCTCGGGCTGCGCCTGCTGCGCGTCCTCGCGGCGCTCCGCGACCCGCTCGACGATGCGCTGGCAGTCCTCTCGCAGGCGGATGATCAGGCGCGACGGATCCACGAACCGCACGACGTAGAAGAAGTACGGCAGCAACAACGCCCAGCCGACGAGCGCGAAGAACACGCTGAACGCGATCGCCCAGGTCGGCGCGAACTTCGGCCCGATGATGTAGTCGACGAACAGCACGTTCGCGGCACCGAACGCCATGAACGACAGCACGACGCGATTGATCCAATCGCGAAGGAACATCTCGATCAGCTTCGGCGTGTGCATCGTCGCCGTGAGCGGGATCGCGAGACCGATCGTCGCGATCAGCATCGCGAGCACGTTGTTGTACGCGCGCGCCATCGGCGACAGCA
>JBDUAS010000374.1:0-5954 GCA_040004535.1 Deltaproteobacteria bacterium | reverse complement strand
GGTGATCAAAGACGTCCTGTCGCGGCTCCAGTACCACGGCAAGGACGAATCGCTGCTGCGTGCGGATCCCGACATCACGTTTCGCTACGCGCCCGAGTATCTCGAGAACGGCATGGTCGCGGCGTGACCGCACGGGCGGCCAAGCCCGCGGCCGCGGACGACCTGAAGTCACTATCGCTGGCAGAGGTCGAGAAGCGGTTGACGTCGTCGCCCGATGGGCTCACCCAGGCCGAAGCCGCCAAGCGCCTCGCCGCCGATGGCCCGAACGAGATCACCGAGAAGAAGACCAATCCCATCCTCGAGTTCCTCACGTACTTGTGGGGACCCATTCCCTGGATGATCGAGATCGCCGTGATCTTGTCGGGGGTCGCCCGGCATTGGCCCGACTTCGCCATCATCCTCGTGCTGCTCCTCGCGAACGCCGTGATCGGCTTCTGGGAGGAACATCAGGCCGGCAGTGCGATCGCCGCGCTCCAGGCGAAGCTCGCGATCAACGCACGCGTCATTCGCGACGGCAAGTGGGTCATGCCGCCTGCGCGCGAGTTGGTCCCCGGCGACGCGATCCGGTTGCGCCTCGGCGACATCGTACCCGCCGACGCGAAGCTGTTCGCCGGCGACCCCATCCAGGTCGACGAGTCTGCGCTGACCGGCGAATCGTTGCCCGCGACGCGCAAGCCCGGCGACGCTGTGTATTCCGGGTCGATCGTGCGGCGTGGCGAGATCGGGGCGCTGGTCTACGCCACCGGCACGAACACCTACTTCGGAAAGACCGCAGAGCTCGTCCAGAGCGCGAAAACGGTCAGCCACTTCCAGCGCGCGGTCCTGAAGATCGGCAATTACCTGATCCTGCTCGCGGCCGTGCTGGTCGCTGGCATCGTCACGGTCGCGATCCTGCGCGGCGATCCGCTGCTGACCACGCTGCAGTTCGCGCTCGTGCTCACCGTCGCGGCGATCCCGGTGGCGATGCCGACCGTGCTGTCGGTGACGATGGCGGTCGGCGCGCGGCTGCTCGCCAAGAAGAAGGCGATCGTGAGCAAGCTCGTCGCGATCGAGGAGCTGGCCGGCGTGGACGTCTTGTGCGCGGACAAGACCGGCACGCTCACGATGAACAAGCTCACGCTGGGCGATCCGTTCGCCGTCGGCCAGGTCACCGGCGCGCAGATCATCCTCGATGCGGCGCTCGCGTCGCGCGCCGATGACCACGACACGATCGATGAGGCCGTGCTCGGCGGGCTCGGAGACGATGGCGTGCTGAAGACGTATCAGGTGCTGCACTTCCAGCCGTTCGATCCGGTTCACAAGCGCACCGAGGCAGAGGTCAAGGGCAGCGATGGTGCGGCGTTCAAAGTCACCAAGGGCGCGCCTCAGGTGATCTTGAAGTTGTCGGCCAACGCCGCCGACGTGAAGAAGGCCGTCGACAAGGCCGTCGACGACTTCGCAGCGCGCGGGTTTCGCGCGCTCGGTGTCGCCCGCGCCGATGCCGCCGGTACGTGGCAATTCCGCGGCGTCCTGCCGCTGTTCGATCCGCCACGCGAAGACGCGAAGTCGACGGTCGACACGGCCGAGAAGATGGGCGTGAAGATCAAGATGGTCACCGGCGACGCGCTGGCGATCGCGAAAGAGACGGCGAAGAAGCTCGGGCTGGGCACGAACATCCTCGATGCCGCCATCCTCGGCGACGAGAAGCACGTGGTCACCGCGGACGAGACCGCGGCGATCCAGAATGCCGATGGCTTCGCGCAGGTGTTTCCCGAGCACAAGTTTCGGATCGTCGACATCCTCGAGAAGCATGGCCACATCGTCGGGATGACGGGCGACGGAGTGAACGACGCGCCGGCGCTCAAGAAGGCCAACTGCGGCATCGCCGTGTCAGACGCGACCGACGCAGCACGTGCGGCAGCATCGATCGTGCTCACGACCCCCGGGCTGTCCGTGATCATCGACGCGATCAAGGAGAGCCGGAAGATCTTCCAGCGCATGAACAGCTACGCGATGTATCGGATCGCCGAGACGCTTCGCGTGCTGCTGTTCATGACGCTGGCGATCCTGGTGTTCAACTTCTATCCCGTCACCGCGGTGATGATCGTGATGCTGGCGCTGCTCAACGACGGCGCCATCCTGTCGATCGCGTACGACAACGTTCACTACAAGAACAAGCCAGAAGCCTGGAACATGCGCCTCGTGCTCGGGATCTCCACCGTACTGGGAGTGATCGGTGTCGCCGCCGCGTTCGGCCTGTTCTTCCTCGGTGACCGCGTATTCCACCTCGGTCACCCCCAGCTGCAGACTCTGATGTACCTGAAGCTGTCGGTCGCGGGTCACCTGACGATCTTTCTGACCCGCACGCGCGGGCCGTTCTGGTCGATTCGACCGGCCAAGGTGCTGTTGATCGCCGTGTTCGGCACGCAGGCCATCGCGACGTTGATCGCGGTCTACGGTCTGTTCATGACCCCGCTCGGTTGGGGCTGGGCCGGCTTCGTGTGGGGCTTCGCGATCGCGAGCTTCCTGATCGCCGACCGCGTGAAGCTGCTCGCGTACTGGGCGCTCGATCGCGTCAAGAAGATCGAGCGCGACACAGAGTCTCCGGTGAAAGAGGAATCCATGGCCGAAGCAAATGCAGCGCGCTCCAAGTCCGAGCCGACCGACGTAATGCGCGACGTGGCACAGCGCTGACGGCAAGGGCCAGACCACGCTCGGCAAGCAGGTCGCAGCGAAGGACTGGACCGATCCAAAGGCCCTCGAGCCGATGTCCGACGCCGTGGGGTGTCAAGGTCGACTCCGTCGAGGTCCGCGACGTATTGATCCCCACGGGACTACAAGACGCGATGTCGATGCAGGCCCAGGCCGAGCGCGAACGGCAAGCACGCGTCATTCTCGGAGACTCGGAACGTCAGGTCGCCGAGAAGTTCGGGGAGGCCGCGAAAACGTACGCGAACGATCCGATCGCACTGCACCTTCGCGGCATGAACATGCTGTACGAAGGTCTCAAGGCGAATTCGACGATCGTGCTCGTCCCGAGCAGCGCGCTCGATACGATGCAACTCGGAGTTGCCGGGATCACCGCGCTGGCGAAGGCACTCGGTCGTACGAAACCACCGATGCCGACGAGCTGGTCGCCGGCAACGGCGCCAGCAAAGGCGCTCCACACTGAGCCAGGACATGGCGCCCACAACCGGCGAACGCCGAGCGCTTCGAATCGATCACGGGCAAGCGTGCGATGTGACGAGTCGACGGCCGCGCGGTGGCGATCGGCAATCGCGCGTTGATGGATCACGTGCACGCCGACGCCACGACGGTCTCATCGGCGTCGCCGATCCGATCAAGGCGAGCACGGCTGAGGCAATTCAATCGCCCATGCTGCGGAAGTGCGGATCGTGATGCTCACCTGCGATAGCGCGACGACCGCGCAAGCCGTCGCGAAGAAGCTCGGGCTCGACGAGGTCAAGGCCGAGGTCAGAGCGTGATGCATGATCGGCTCCGCCGAAGCGGGGCGATCACGGCACATCGAGAGCGCGACGATCACGTGACGTCGCCCTGGGCGGCGACCTTTGCCGCCGCGCTAGGCCCGCCACGCAGGAGCCATGCGAGGCCCACGGCGATGACGGCGCCGAGCCCCGGTCCCGCAAGGTAGATCCAGCACGTATCCAGATGCCCGCCGACGAGCGCGGGACCAAACGAACGTGCCGGATTCATCGACGCGCCGCTGATTGGTGCCGCGAACAGCCCGTCGAGCGCGATGGTGGCACCGACCGCCAGTGCGGCATTGTGGCCGACGGACTTGTGCCCCGTGGCCGTCGCCAGGATCACGGTGACCAACAGCAATGTGAGCGTGGCCTCCATGACGAACGGTACGAGCGTGCCACGATAGGGCAACGTCGCACCGAGATCGCCGACGTTGCCGAACAGCACGCGCAGCAGCAACGCGGCCAGGATCGCGCCGACGCCCTGCGCCAGCCAGTAGCCGGGCAACCGACCGAGCGGGAAGTTCTGGCGCAACGTGAACGCGAGGGTGACCGCCGGGTTGAAATGCGCGCCGGACAGCGGGCCGACCGAATAGATCAGCGCCATCACGAGCAGCGCTGGCGCGACCACAAGCGCGGCGAGCCCCGGGTTAGTCCCCGTGATCGCGGCAATGACCGGGCCTCCAGCCGCTACGAGCGTGAGCATGAACGTGCCGAACAACTCGGCGAGCAGACGGCGCGCTGGAACATGCGCGCGCGCAACGACGGGCCATTCCGGGGCAGCGGTACTCGTGATCGGGATCGATTCTTTCAAGAATGTTTCAAGGTACACACAACTCCGGTAGCAAGCCCAGCGGCGTGATGACTACGTAGTCTCACGCGCGTCATCCACGCCCACCGGGCGTCCGCGACGTGCGAGCACGCCCTCTCACCGCTCGACGACTTCGTCGAGGCGAGTGCGATCTTGGTCGCGCCGTTCGTATCGAGGATCATCGCTTGCAGTACTCCTGGCGAATTGTACCGGCCATGTCCTCTTCCGAAACTCGTCGCGCCGCTGTGAGGCGTCCAGCCGCAGTGACCACGCTGTTCCTCGACATCGGCGGTGTCGTGCTCAGTAACGGATGGGACCATCACGCCCGGCGGCGCGCTGCGAAGGTGTTCGCTATCGACTATGCCGAATTCGAGCAGCGCCATCGCGCGGCGTTCGAGGTCTTCGAGACCGGCAAGCTCACGCTCGACGAGTACCTCGGGCTCGTGGTCTTTCATTGTAAACGTTCGTTCACGCGCGCTCGATTTCGCCGCTTCATGTTCGCGCAGTCGCAGCCGCATCCCGCGATGCTCGCCCTCGTCGCGCGGCTGAGGGCCGTCCACGCGTTGAAGGTCGTGGTGGTCAGTAACGAAGCGCGAGAGCTCAACGCCTATCGCATTCGCACGTTCGGGCTTGCCAAGCTCGTCGACGGATTCGTGTCGTCATGCTTCGTCGGGATCCGGAAACCGGATCTGCAGATCTTCCGCCTCGCGCTCGACCTCGCCCAGGCGGCACCGTCGCAGGTCGTCTATATCGACGACACGGAGATGTTCGTGGAGGTCGCGGCGCGCCTGGGAATCCGCAGCGTGCATCACGTCGACGCTCGATCCACCGCGGCGACGCTCGCTTCGTTTGGTCTGCACGGAGGCGACCGTGACGCTGGCTGACCGACACATCCTGACAGTCAACGGCGGATCCTCGAGTATCAAGCTCGCGCTGTTCGAGTCCTCGGGGCTACGGCCAGCCGGGTCGGCCGAGATCGAACGGATCGGGTCGCCGGGTTGCGCATTTCGCACGACAAGCGAGAACCATTCCGAGGCACGGTCGCGGCCCATCGCTCCTCCCGATTCCGCGCACGCGATCGCGGCGCTGCTCGACTGGCTTGGCGAACGCGGCGACCGCTTGATCGGCGTGGGCCACCGCGTGGTTCACGGTGGGCCGACGTTCAGCGCGCCGGTGCGGATCACCGACGATGTCCGCGACGAGCTCCGAGGTCTCGTCCCGCTCGATCCGGATCACCTCCCCGAGGAGCTCCAGCTGATCGACGCGTTCCGCAAGCGGTTTCCCGAGCTGCCACACGTCGCTTGTTTCGACACCGCGTTTCACCACGACCTCCCGAGAGTCGCGAAGCTGCTACCGATTCCTCGCCGGTACGAAGCGAAGGGTGTGCGGCGCTACGGGTTCCACGGCCTGTCGTACACGTTTCTGATGGCGGAGCTCGCTCGAGTCGCGGGAACGGACGTCGCTCGCGGGCGAATCGTACTCGCGCATCTCGGAAGTGGCGCGAGCCTGGCCGCGGTCCGTGACGGCGCGTCGATCGATACGAGCATGAGCTTCACGCCGACGGGCGGAGTCCCGATGGGCACGCGATCGGGAGATCTCGATCCGGGTGTGCTGTCCTATCTCGCGCGTACCGAGCATCTGGATCCGAGCCAGCTCGACAAGCTCGTCAACGCACGGTCTGG
>JBDUAS010000120.1:0-20118 GCA_040004535.1 Deltaproteobacteria bacterium | reverse complement strand
CCGCCGCTATCGCCGTCGCAGCTCATCGCGGGCGCCGGGCCGATCACGAAGTCGCGCGCATCGACCTGCGTGATCGAGGTCGTGCCAGTGCGCTTGACGCCGAGCCCACCCATCTCGTCGAGTCCGAACCCGACGACCCGCGTCGTCGTACCGACGTCGGTCTGCGCGAGTGGCGCGCTGCGAAGGCGTGCCGGTGCGGTCGGCACGGACTCCGCGAGCACGATCAGTGCGACGTCGTTGTTCGGCGATGCGTAGTCCGGGTGCGCGATCACATGATCGACGGTGACGAGGACGCCCATCCCATCGGCCACATCGGTGCCGAAGTAGACGAGCACGTCGGCCGTCGGCAAAGCGGCGGTGCAGTGCGCCGCGGTCAACACGACGTTTGGCGAGATCAGCGTGCCGGAGCACAAGACCCGCAACGGATCGCCGCAGCTGATCGGCGCTGCGACGAGGGCGACGATCGCGGGATCCGCGGAATCCACGGTTCCGAGCGTCACGGCGTCGCTGCGTGATGTCGTCGGACTCGCGCAGCTACTAGCCAGCAGCGCACACGCGATCAGATGCCATGCGTGCAGTTCGAGCTCGCGGCGTAATCGTCGATCGCATAGGTCCACTCTTGCAACCCGTAGTCGTGCAGGGCGCAATCTTGCGAGTACACGCCGGTGCCCCAGCGGAACCAGTAGGTGTTGTCCCAGCCACAGCCAACGCCGCAGCGTCCCTCGCAGTTGCCGCCCTGGCCGGTCCACGCGTACCACCACTGCTGAGTATAGGACTGGTAGAGGTATGTGGGCTGGCGCGCGCAGGAGATGTAGCGCACGTCGCGCAGACTCTCGTAGCTGTGGTCTCCAAGTGCCGTGTCGACAGGAGCGATGGCGAGGTGGCTCGCCATCTTGTCCAGCATGAGCTCCGCGGGTGCCAGATCATCTTCGGTCTGGACCTCCTGAATGAATTGCTTACCAAGCGCATCGACGAGTCCGAGCACTGCCTCGTGATCGCGTGCCGACAGCGTTCCGCTCGTCGACACCGAGCCGGTGCCCGCAACCCTATCGTTGACGTACGTGACCGTGGCGGCGCCGAAGTCGAAGCGCGTGGTCACCACCTTGTCGGCGACGCTGGAGAACCGGATGGCACTGTCACCGGTGCCGAACGTCCCCTCGATCGTGCCTGTCACGCGATTGGAGATCGTGAGGCCTTCTGGGCCGGACAGGACCGCCGGATCCTGTGCGCAACCTGCGATGACGAACAACAAAGACACCAGTGAGCTGCGCATGTGTTACCCCCGACGTGCGCAACATCAACATTCGCGCCAGCCGCCAACTCCCTGTTCACACGAGGAGATGGTCGCGTGCGGTTCGGGCGGGTGCACGAACTGCTCGAGTCTTGAACAATCAGACCTGCAAGCTTTGCATGGCTGCGGTTATGTACAGCTCCGTACGACGGCGCGACCCCAACGCCGGTGCAGCCGATGTAGGCTCGCGACGTCGGTGTATTCGCAGCGTGTGTGCAGCGCGTCTAGCGACGGACGGCGTAGATCTTGAGCGGTTTGTCTTTTCCCTTGAGCGTGGCGTCGGGCAGCGAATCGAGTGGAAACCGGCCGCCGAGCGCGGCCGCCGTGGCCTCCGACACGAGGATCTGGCCCCCCAACGCGATTCCACACAGCCGTGCGCTGACGTTCACCGTATCGCCGATGACCGTGTAGGACAGCGACTTGGAGCTGCCGACGTAGCCGGAGATCAGAGGTCCGGTGTGAATCCCGATGCCGGCCGCGAGTGGGACCTCTCCGAACGATGCGCGGTGAGCGTTGAGTTGGTCGAGGACAGCCATTTGCTCGAGTGCGGATTGCACGCAACGAACCGCGTCGTCGGCATGGAAGGCGGGGGCGCCCCAGAACGCCATGATGCCGTCGCCCATGAACTTGTCCAAGGTGCCCTCGAACTTGAAGATGCACTCGACCATCAGCTCGAAGTACTCGTTTAACAGCTCGACCATGTTTTCGGCGGTGGTCGCCTCACTCATCCGCGTGAAGCCGCGAAGGTCGCTGTTGAAGACGGTGGCGAGCGGAACCTGGATCCCGCCCTTCTTGATGTCGAGCTTGCCCGAGATCACCTGCTCGGCGACGTTGGGCGAGAGCAGCCGCGAGAATCGATCACGCGTCATGATCTCCTGCTGCACCTTGAGGCCGAGCAGCGTGTTCGAGATCAGCATCGCGACCTGATTGCCGACGGCGGTGAGCAACTCGAGGTCCTTGGGCTTGAACGAGGCGAGCCGTTCGGAGTCCAGCCACAACACGCCGATGACCTCCTTGTCGTGGAGGAGCGGCACGACGATCGCACTCGTGATGCGGTTCATGAACATCGACTTGCCGCCGCCGGCGAAGTCCGATCCTGCATCGTGTGACATCACGCCGGCGCGCTCCTTCATCACGTGCGCGAGGATGGTGGAGGACAGGTTGATCGGTGCGTTGCCGTTGTCGCGACGACGGTGGGCACGCGGTTTCAGCGTCCCGTCGAGCTCCTTGAGCAGGATCACACCGCGATCGGCATCCACGAACCGAAACATGGCGACGAGGATCTTCGAGAGCAGCGTGTTGAGATCGCGCTCGAGCCCGATCTCGCGCAAGAGCTCCCACGTGATGCGGAGCCGCTCGTAGTCCAGGCGCAGCGTCGCTGGATCACGAACCGCCTCGTCGTACGGGACGAACTCCTTGCTCTGCGCAGCCACCTGCTGCCCGATCGCGCGCGCGGAGTTGTCGACGTTGACCAGGTGATCGAAGGCCGGAACGTCGATCGGGGTTGCCGTGCGTCTCTTGACGACCCATTGCGGCGCTCCTCCGATCGTCGTCGCTACTCCGGGTGCGGGGGCGACCGTGTGATGAACCAGGCCCGGCGACGCCGTTGGCAGAGCAAAGTGGAATGGCGTGACGCCGTCGTCGAACCGGAACGCGGTGTTCCCGAGCCGGATCTCGTCGCCGTGAACCAAAACTCGCCAGCCCTCCACGCGTACCGCGTTGACGTACGTGCCGTTCATGCTGCCGAGATCGCGCAGGATCATCGACGGGCCGTTCTGCTCGAGGATGCAGTGTTCCTTGCTGACGATCGTATCCAGGAGCTGGATCGCGTTGTTTGGATGTCGCCCGACACTCTGCTGCGGATGCAACTCGATCGCTTGCCTACCCTGATCGGCGACATAGATAAGGCGAGCCATGTCCCTCGAGAGTATCGCGTCTCCGCTGTGGCGTGATCGAACGTGGCCAGCACGGGCTGGATCTCGGCGTGGATGATTCGAAGCGCATGGCGACACAGTCGCTCATCTGTTCGTGGACCCGGATGGCCATGCGGGTCGCGAGGTGCACCGCGCGCTGTTTGTAACCGGCGACGTTGCTCCGATCACGAGCCCGCACCTCGGGGGGCTCCGCGAGCAGCTTCATGCTGCCCTCCAAGCGCGCCGCCGCACGGACGCACCCGATAGTTGCGTGTGCAACGATTATAGTTGCGTACGCAACTATGAACGGGTATGACTAGAACCGTGCCCGACGAGTTCCGCGCGCTCATGCAGGCGCTCATCCGCGGGTTCGGCCTGCTGGCGGCTGATCGGACGCCCTGCGGGAAGCCGCTCGCCTCGTCAGACGCTCACGCGCTGATGCTGCTCCTCGATGCCGGCGAGGACGGCGTGCTCTCGTCGGTGCTCGCGACGCGGCTCGGAATCGACAAGAGCACCGCGAGTCGCGTCGTCGCTCGGCTGACCGAGGTCGGTCACGTCGCGGCCGCGCCCGGCACGGATGACGCACGCGCCAAACCGATTCGCCTGACCAAGAAGGGTGTGCGGGTGGCCACGGAAGTGCAGCTAGCCAGCCAAGACCGTTTCGCACGATTGCTCGAGAACGTCTCGCCGCGGCGTCGTCGCGACGTCGTGACCGCACTCCAGGAGCTCGTTTCCGCGCTGGAGAAGATGACCTCCAACTCCGAGGACAAGGACCATGAAGATCACGCGTAGCATCGGCTCCATCACGTTGGCACTCGCTGCGGCGCTCGCCGCCTGTCGAGGATCGTCCGCCGCCTCGCCGACGAAGGACACGCCCGCACCTCCCGCGAAGCCCGCGCCGGCCGCGGCCGGCATGGACGCGCGTACACCGCTTCCCCTCACCACGATGATGGCCACGCATCAGAAGCAGGAGATGCGCGATCACCTCCGCGTCGTCCAGGAGATCACCGCTGCGCTCGTGAAGGACGACTTCGCCGCGATCGGTACGTCCGCAGCCCGCATCGGTTGGTCGGATCAGCAGGCGATGATGTGCAAGCACATGGGAGCCGGCGCGCCGGGCTTCGCCGAAGTCGGCGAGCACTTCCACAAGACCGCGGATACGATCGCCGAGGCGGCGAAGCGCCACGATCACGCCGGCGTGACAGCGGCCCTCGACGCGACGCTGCGGACCTGCGTCGGGTGCCACGAGACCTACCGTCAGGAGATCGTCGACGCCGCCGCGTTCACGAAAGCCACGGGCACCTCGGGCATGGACGCGAACTGTCCCATGATGCGCGGGAAGTAGCCGCGACGGCTGGTTCCCCGGTACCGATCGCATCGTCACGTCGCGAGCCTGTCGTTGCGCGCCAGCCAGCGCGTGATGTCCATCGTCGAGACGAGGCCGACGAGACGCCGGCCAGCCACGATCATGACGTGGTGCAGTCCTCACCCGCCATCAGCGCCGCCGCGTGGGCAACGGTCGCGTTGTCCTCGATCGTGATGGCGAGCGGCATCATCACGTCGGCCACGAGCACATCCAGCTTGCGCTTCGCATCTGCGAGATGCTCGACGACATCGAGCTTCGTCACCATCCCGATCGGCTGCTCTGCTTCGTTGACGACCGGCACGCAGCCCA
This sequence comes from Deltaproteobacteria bacterium, assembly GCA_040004535.1. GTDB lineage: Bacteria > Myxococcota_A > Polyangia > Haliangiales > Haliangiaceae > JABFXX01. The sequence goes on along the minus strand of JBDUAS010000120.1, from coordinate 15,239 downwards.
GGCGATCTTGGACCATGATCTCCAGCAACGCGCCGAGACCGAGGTCGGCGTAGGCGCAGACGATGCGGCGGGTCATGATCTCTGTGACCGGTACCGAGTCGGCGCAGGTGCACGTGCGAGTGCGTGGCACAGCGGCATCCGGGATCGCCTCCGCGGCGCGTTCGACGACCCCACACGGCCCATGAATACGCAGCGTCGCCATCGTCCTGCATCCACGCGAAGCAAGCGCCAGGCCGGTCGCGGCTGCACGTGCGCGGTCGGAAGCTGCAAGACTTGCGTAGGGCGTCGCGAGCCACGCGCGGTCTGCGCGGATTCGGTGCTCGGATCTCGACGAACCACCATGCCGGCGTTCGGCCGATGGCTCGACGAGTGCAATCACGCGGTCCCGATGCAAGCGCCCACCCCACGTCCACCCGAGGACATCCTGCGCCATGCGGTCGTCGCCGCAACCATGGCGCCTAGCTCCCACAATACCCAGCCGTGGAAGTTCCGGATCGCGGGCGACACGCTCGACGTGTTCGCGGATAAGGGTCGCCACCTGTGCGTGATCGATCCGGATCAGCGCCAGCTGGTCCAGAGCTGTGGCTGCGCGCTGTACAACGCGCGCGTCGCGGTCCGCGCGCAAGGGTTTCACGACGAGGTCACGGTGATGCTCGTCGACGCCGAGCAACCGGATCACCTCGCGAGCCTGCACCTTCGCGGCATGAACGTGCCGAGCGACGACGATCGAGCGCGCATGACGGCACTCGCGGTGCGCCACACCAATCGCCGCGAGTTTCTCGCCCGCCCGGTCGCCGCCGAGCACAGCGATGCGCTGGCGGGCGATGCGGAGCGCGAAGGCGCGAAGCTCGTGCGGATCTTGCCCGAACAGAAGCTCGCGATCGCGCATCTCATCGACCACGCGGATCGGCTCCAGCTCGAGGACGCGGCGTTTCGCGACGAGCTCGGCCGTTGGCTCGCGCCATCCGGGAGCACGCGCCGCGACGGAATCCCGTTCGCCGAGAAGGAATACGGATCGGCGTGGCCGCTCGCCAAGCTGCGCGCGTTGCGTTCTCCGCACCTCGCGAGTGCGTTCGGTCAGCTCGAAGAGGAACGTGCGATCGCCGCGCCCGCGATCGTCGTGATCGGTACGGCGAAGGACGAGGCGACCGACTGGCTCGCGTGTGGTCAGGCGCTCGAGGCCGTGCTCGTGCGCGCGACGATGCTCGGATTGTCCGCATCATTTCTGAACCAGGTGCTCGAGATCCCCGAGCTGCGCCGCCGCGTCGGCGAGATCGTGCCCGACGTCGGGTATCCGCAGATGGTGCTCCGGATCGGCGTACCCGCGGCACCGATCCGTCACGCCGCGAAACGCCGCCAGCTGGACGAGGTGCTCGAGATCGCTCCCTGATCGGGCCCCTTCATCTCGGTGCGGGTGTGGCGATCGAAGAATGCCGTCTTCGCGATGCGGTCCTTACGGTCGAGCTTCAGGTCGTCGAGCACCAGGACGCGATCAGCGTCGAGCTTGCACTTCCAGGTCGGCAAGATGACGATCCACGGGCCGATAACATCACGAACCAGACCAACTCGCTCGCGATCGCGATTCCGGTGGTGTTTTAGCGGTCACGCTGCGGCATCTCCCGCGTTGCTGCGGTGTGAAGCCGAGATTTGTGGGAGTGGCCCTGCTCGCCGCGGTCGCCGCGGGCTTGATCTATTTCGTGACCCGGCGTCATGCGCCGTCACCGCCACCGGCGAAACCGGCCGCGGTTGCCGCGCCCGGACCGACCGCGCCCGCGCCCGCGAGCAGCGCGCGGATGCCGGAAGTCGCCCACGACGACGATCCGACCGGCGCGTTCCGGCTCGAGGGTCAGGTGATCGACGAGCACGAGCAACCTGTCGCCGGCGCCGAGGTTGGGATCGATGCGAACCCGCCCACGGTCGTGAAGTCCGATGCGAGCGGCTCGTTCGTGTTCGAGGGTTTGATCGCGCGCGCGTATACCGTCGAGGCGCGCGCCGAAGCGGGCTACGCTGGCCCGGTCCGCGTGCGCCTCGGCGCGAAGCCCGAGCCGGTCACGCTGCGGCTCCACGCCGGAGGCAGCGTCGAGGTCGCGGTGACCGACGGGACCGCCCCGATCGCGAACGCCGCGGTCGAGCTCCGCGCCACCGTGCTGTGGACCGCGACCACGAACGCGGCAGGCATCGCGATGTTCTCGCACGTCGGTGCGGAGTGGGCACCGCTCGTCGCCAGCGCGCCCGGCTTCGCGCCCGCTGCGATGATGCTCGGCACGTCGGGCGATCCGAAGGCGCCGGTGCGGGTCGCGCTCGAGCTCGCACGCGGTGCTGCGGTGAGCGGCGTGGTCGTCGATGGCGCCGGCAAGCCGGTCGGCGGAGCGCGCGTGGTCGCGACCTCGGCGTCGGAGCCGTTCCCTGTCGTCGATCCTCGTCACGACGGTGTGGTCGCGAAGCCCGACGGCACGTTCGAGCTCCCCGCGATCGGCGCCGGCACGTGGCGGTTGACCGCGACCCGCACGACGTACGGTCCGACGACGAGCACGCCGATCGCGCTCGACGGTGCGCACGCGAAGACCGGCGTGAAGCTCGTGCTCGAAGCCGGCGGCACGATCACCGGTTCGGTCGTGGATGCGAGCGGTGCGCCAATCGCGTCGGCGAACGTCCGCGTCGTCGTGCGCGGCAACGTGTTCTGGCGCGCGCAGCGTCAGGCGTTCAGCGGTGCCGACGGGAAGTTCGAGATCGCCGGGCTCCCCCGGCGCGCGGTCGATGTCGTCGCCCAGGGCGAGCACGGCTCCTCCGCGATCGTGGCCGCGGATCTCGCAGCGACCGCGAAGCAAGCCGTCGCGTTGAAGCTCGACATCGCCGGAGAGATTGCGGGCGTCGTCGTCGACAGCGCGGGCCAGCCGCTCGGCGATGCCCAGGTGTTCGCCGAGCCCGAGCCGACTGGCAAGCCGGCCGACCTCTCGATCTGGGTCGTCCGCGGCGATCAGGAAGCCGTCACCGATCAAGCTGGCGGGTTTGTCCTCTCGGGCTTACCGCCCGGTGGCTATCGCGTGCGCGCGTCGCGCTCCGGCGCCTCGATCGACGAGCAGCAGCTCGCGAAGTTCGTCGTCGCGCATCCTGGCGAGAGGATCCGGATCGTCGTGCCGAACCAGGGCAAGATCACCGGCAAGGTCGCGTTCGCCGACGGCAAGGTGCCGACCGCGTTCACGGTCCGGCTCGGCAACAGCTACGGCACGCCGTTCGCCTCGACCGACGGGTCGTTCTCGCTGGTCGCGGTCGCGGGCACGCATGGCCTCGTCGTCGATGGCCCGAGCTTTCTCGCCGCGAAGTCGCGCGAGGTCGTCGTGAAGGAAGGGCATCCGACCGACCTCGGCACGATCACCGTCGAGCCGGGTCGCTCGATCTCGGGCCGCGTGCTCGACGAGCGCAACAACCCCGTCGCCGGCGCGAAGGTCGCCGGTGGCAAGCTGCTCACCGGCGGCGGCAAGGAGCTGTACATCCCCGACGAGAGCATCGACGCGAAGGACACCACGTCCGATGCCGACGGCCGATTTCGCCTCGACGGCTTCTCGCCCGGTCCGCTGACCGTCGTCGCCGGGACCGCGACAGGGCGAAGTCCGAGCATCGAGCTCCCGGCCAGCACCGCGAGCGCGACCGTCGATCTGGTGATCGCGCCGACGACCTCGATCGACGGCCTCGTCACGCGCAACGGCAGTCCGCTCGGCGACACCGTCGTGATCGCGAAGCCGATCGGCGCGATCGGCTCGAACTTCTTCGTGGTCACCGGACCCGATGGCACGTTCGCACTCGATGCGCTCGCGCCCGGCGCGTACCTCGTATCGCCGATGATCGGCGGCGGCGGGGCCAAGCCGAAGGACATCTACATCGTGAGGTCGGACCTCGCGCTCGGCACGCGCGCCCACATCGAGGTCGACACGACACCAGGGCCGGCCACCGTCACTGTCGCCGCGAGGACCGAGGACGGCCAGCCCGTCGCGATGGGTGGGCTGTTCCTGATCGAGGCGAGAGTCGATATTCACAGCGCGGCGGAGCTCATGTCGCCCGACCAGCTGAACAACATCTTCGGACCCAAGCCGATCGCGATCCACATGCGCGGCGTGATGGGCGGGAGCTCCGAGGTCGAGGGCGTGAAGCTCGGCGATGCCACGCTGTGCGTCACGCCATTCGCGGGCCGGCCGCCCGACGATCTCTCGAAGGCGCCGATCAAGTGTCAGCCAGTGAAGGTCGGCCCGGGCAAGCAGACGATCACGATCGTCGTGCCCACGCCCAGGTGATTTCCGACGACACGGTCGATCGGGCTCGCCGCACGGACGCGCGTGCCGCAACTTGCGGCCGGTTTCGCGATCCGCTTGATGTGAGGTAGGCGTTCGATGCGAATGCGGCCATTCGGATCGCGCTCGCCGCGTGCGCGGGAGCCCCCGACAAGTTACTTCGCCGTCACCCGTAGGGATGGGCCTCAGCATTCCGATCGGTCAGGACTTCGTGATCAGCTGGACTGGCGGCAGCGGGCTCGTGCAAGTCACGCTCGGCGACATCGCGAACGGCGACGTGGCGGTTTGCTTCGCGTTGTGGTGCGACCGCAATCACTGCGCCTTTCGGGTCGTCAGGGGTTCGCTGCTCACCTGAATTTGGCCACGGCACATGCCTTGCTGTGGTCCATGCCGCGATGAACGATGCAAACTCTCAGACCGGCTGTTGCTGTGTGGTGACCCGCAGCCGATTCCCGCGGCGCCGCCCATCTGCTGGCCGATCGTGGTGATGTGTACCCTCGTTGGGCTCACGGCAGTTGGGGGCAGCTTCGCGCTGGTGTTGGCACCCGACGGATCGATCGTGCACATGCATGCCTCCGAGTTGCGGTACTCGCCATTTCGACGGTCTTGATTCCGGGCTTGCTCCTCGGCGGTGTGATCGGAGTCGGCAACGTCGTTGCGGTGCTTCTGGACGTCCGCAGATCGGGACTCGCGAATCACGCGGCGTTTGCAGCCGGTACCGGAGTGCTCGTCTGGACGGCCACCGAGATCGCGCTGCTCCGCGCATTCCAGTTCCTGCAGCCGCTCTACCTCATCATCGCGCTCGCGATCATGTTCGAGGCCGTCCGCCACTGGCGTGCGCGCGGCGCGGCGCGCGACATCTTCGCGTTTCGTAGTGGCGCGAGTCTTGCTGACAAGCCGCATGTCCTCGACAGGCCGGACGCGCTTCGCGATTGCCGCAGCATGGCCACTCGCGGTGAGCTCGCTCGGAGGTTTGCTCTCATCCGCGTACGCGCGCGAGAGGGGCGGAGGGTTCTCCCTCGAGGCGCTCGAGGGTGTACGATTCCTGATTCGCTCGGACGTCTGCGTGGCTAGATCGCCGAACGGTTAGTCGGGTGGGCGCGTTCACACGCGGGTTGCTCGTTCCCGAGGAGAGGGTGTGCTGGGGTGAAACATAGAGAGCGCAAAAGTTCTGGACCGAAAGGACTGCCGTTCGCGGTCCTCATCGAGCACGCCAGCGACGCGATCTTCATGACGGATCGGGCTGGCGCGATCACGTACGTCAATCCGGCGTTCGAGGAGCTCTACGGCTTCACGAGTGCCGAAGCGGTTGGCAACACGCCTCGCATCCTGAAATCGGGTGCGCACGATCTCGGCCACTACCAGGAGTTTTGGGCGCGGCTCGTCAGCAAGCAAGCCGTCGTCCCGTACGAGGCGATCAACAAGACCAAGCACGGCCGGCTGCTGAACATCGCTGCAACCACCAGTCCGATCCTCGATGATCACGGCGAGATCATCGGCTTCTTGGCGATCCATCGCGATGTCACCGAACGCGCCCGAGAGACCCAGAAGCTCGCCTTGTTTCGAGCGCTCGTCGATCAGTCCAACGACTCCTTCGCGGTCATCGATCCCGCGACGGGGCGTATCCTCGACGTCAACGAAAAGGGTTCTTCCGATCTCGGCTGGACGCGAGAGGAGTGTCTCACCAGGACGATTTTCGACGTCGACCCGACGCTCGATCTCGCGACGTTCACGAACCACGTAGAACAAGCGCGGCGCTCTCAAGCGATCATGGTGCCCGGGGTCCACCGACGAAAGGACGGCTCGACGTTCCCCGTCGAGGTCAGCATCAAGCACGTCCGGCTCGATCGCGACTACATCGTCAGCGTCGCACGCAACATCACGGATCGGAGCAACGCAGACGCCGCACTGAGGGCGTCCGAGCGGCGCTACCGGCGCCTGTTCGAAGCCGCGCAAGACGGCATCCTGATCCTCGACGCGAACACGGGGCGCGTCGTCGATGCCAATCCGTTCATGACCACGTTGACGGGCTGCACGCACGATGGCTTCCTGGGCAAGCAGCTCTGGGAGATCGGACCGTTCCGAGATGCCGCCGCGTCCAGAAGCGCTTTCGCGGAGCTGCTGGCCAACGACTACATTCGCTACGACGACCTCCCGCTCAAGACCGAAGATGGACGCGAGGTCTCGGTCGAGTTCATCAGCAACACCTACCTCATCGAAGACAAGAAGGTGATCCAGTGCAATGTCCGAGACATCACGGTGCGCAAGCGAGCCGAGGACGAGCTACGGATGCGCGAACGCGCCATCGAGGCCGTATCGCAAGGCATCATTATCACCGACGCCAGCAAGCCCGATCATCCGATCGTGTACGCGAGCCCGAGCTTCTGTCGCCTGACCGGCTACGAGCGCGACGAGGTCCTCGGCCGGAACTGCCGGTTCTTGCAGGGCCCGGGCACCGACCCGATTCCTCTCGCAGAGTTGCGCAATGCGATCCGAACCGGACAACCCTGCACGGTCGAGCTGCTCAACTTCCGCAAGGGCGGAACCCCGTTCTGGAACAACGTAGCGATCTCGCCAGTCAAGGACAGGGATGGCCGCGTGGTCAGCTTCGTGGGCGTTCAAACCGACGTGACGGCGCGGCGACAGCTGGAGGCTCAGTATCTTCAGGCGCAGAAGATGGAGGCGGTCGGGCGACTGGCGGGTGGCGTCGCGCACGACTTCAACAACGTCCTGTCGGTGATCTTGAGCTACGCGGAGATGATCGGCGAAGACCTCAAGCCGGACGAGCCGCTCCATGCCGATATCGAGGAGATTCGAACCGCGGCGCTACGCGCGACCGACCTCACCAGGCAGCTCCTGGCGTTCAGCAGGCAGCAAGTGCTCCAGACCAGGGTGCTGAACCTGAACCAGGTTGTCGCCGGCATGGAGAAGATGCTCCGGCGCCTTCTCGGCGCCGACATCGAGGTGACGATCCTCCCGGACACCGAGCTCTGGAACGTCAAATCCGACCCGGGCCAGGTCGAGCAGATCCTGATGAACCTCGCCGTCAACGCGCGGGACGCGATGGTCCGGGGCGGCAAGTTGACCATCGAGACGGCGAACGTCGAGCTGGACGACGACTACGCCAGAGCCCACCTCGAGCTCGAGGCCGGGCACTACGTCCTGCTCACGGTCACCGACACCGGAGTCGGAATGGACAAGGCGACCCTCGCACGCATCTTCGAGCCTTTCTTCACGACCAAAGACAAGGGCAAGGGGACGGGGCTCGGCCTCGCCACCGTGTTCGGGATCGTCAAGCAGAGCGGTGCGAACATCTTCGTCTACAGCGAGCCGGGAATCGGGACCGTGTTCAAGCTCTACTTTCCGAAGGCCGGCGGCAGCATCACCGTCGAACCACCGGTGGCAGAGCCCGAGCCAGGACCCCAGCAGGGCGGGACGATCTTGCTCGTCGAGGACGAAGATCCACTCCGGGCCCTCGCTCGAAATATCCTACGCCGCCAGGGCTACGTCGTGCTGGAGGCGCCGAATGCCGGTGAAGCGTTCCTCATCTCCGAGCAACATGGGGGGAACATCGACCTGCTCTTGACCGACGTGGTGCTCCCACGCATGAGCGGACGGCAGCTCGCCGAGAGGCTCGCGCCCCTGCGTCCGAAGATGAAGGTGCTCTTCATGTCGGGCTACACGGACGATACGATTCTCCAGCATGGGATCATCGAGTCCGGCGTCGCGTTTCTTCAGAAGCCGTTCACTCCCACCTCGATCACGAGGAAGGTGCGCGAGGTGCTGCAACGGGCGAAGGTCGCACCGTGAACGCCTCCAGTGTGCTCGTGACACGGAATGCGTGCAGGCCGCTGCGGCGACACGCTTCGCGTGCCCGCCTTCATCACGCAGCCCGACGTCACCGCACGGATCCTGGAGCACCTCGGACTCGCCACCGTCGTTCCTCCGCTTTCACCCGCTCGCGCTCCGCCCGATGACGACCTTGGCGAGCTCGAGCTCGCGTTCGCCGGACTGCTGAGTCCGAACGTTCGCCGTTCCGCAACCGTTAGCCGCCTTCGCTCACTCCAACCACCAAATTCCCCTGTTTCGTGGAGATTAGGGGGATCGAACTCTTCCGGAGCACCAATGTTGACGAGCCCTTGCGGCACAGTCAGCAACTCGTGTTCCGGTGGGTTCCGTCCCTTTCGTCTCAATTCCGTGCGGTCGGGCAGAGTTTGGGCAGAGCGAAATCGAGGGCCAACCTGACGGTCAGCCGCCGAGCTTGGCGACGCGTTCTTCGAGCTTACGAACGCGTTCTTCCAGCGCGTCCTGCTCGGCTTGCTTGTTCGAGCGAGCTGCTTGGGCACGCTGTTTCTTCTCGAGTAGCCGCGCGCGGACCTGCGCGCGCTGCTCGGCGCTCAGCTGCGACCAGATGCCGCCGGTGCCCTCGACCTCTTCGCGAATTCGATCGTCGGAGTGCTCCTCCTCGGCGGAGCGCGTCTCGTTTGTGATGTAGCGGATGGGCATGGCTAGTCGTGCTCGGCGGGGAGGAAGTAGGCGGTGATCGGAAACACGCGGTCTGGCTCGAAGATGTCCCAACGCCAGACCAAGTATAGCTCACGCCCGTCGTTGGTCGCGCCGAGACTTTCGTAGGAGTCATCAGCCCGTACCAGCAGATCGGCCCGATCGACCCACGCGGACTCGAACTCGTCGGGCGTGACGCCGTGGCGCTCCGTGATGTGGTGCTCCTGGTACGGGCCCCAGAGGATCTCGATCACGTCGAGGACGGTAGCACTCGATGGTCATCGGTGGCTCGAACCAGCGATCGCGTCGCCACGACCAGCTCCGAAAATGACGGGCGGATCTCGGCGCGTCGATGAGCGCGACGACCTTGTCGAACGCTCGTTTGTCTCAGCGGTGCTGAGACTTTTTCACCGGCTCGTCCTCACAGGGACTTCGAGTCAGACGCTCATGGTAATGGGATTCGATGGCTGAGCGTCCTCAACCAGCCACGTCCCCAGCGCAGCTCGCGGTCTCGATCACCCCCACTGGGCATCTGGTCGTGCGCTTCGTGGAGCTGGGCACCACTGACCCGATCGCACCCGAAACTGCGAGGCGAATCAGCGCAGCGTTCGCCGACGGCGTCGGCGCGGGACTACTCCAGCTCGGGGCCGCCGAGGTCACGACGTCGTTGCCTGCGGCGCTCGGATACTGGCGCGATCTCGCGGCGCGATACGTGGCAGCCGTGTGCGCTCGAGGCGAAGACACCACGACACCGATCGCCGAGCTCGACGCTTCGACGCTGGCGACGTTGGCGGCGAGTGCGCCGCCCATGACCGGCGCTGAGTACATCGATCCCGCGCAGCTCGCCGAGCTATGGCGGGCGCTCGATCAGGCGTTTGCACAGACGTTGCGAGCACACCGTGGCGGTGTTGGCGAGTTCCTCCGATCGCGGAACGCCGCGTGGCACCTGGTCGGGCGTGTCCACTTCAACCTCGCGGAGAATCGCGGCGACGACGAAGCGCCGTTCGCGTTTCTGGCCACGTACACGACGCGGTTGTCGGCCCAGGCGACCGCACAACATGTTCCGCTCGGGCAGGCGCTGCGCGAGTACGCGGGCACGCGGGCAAAGCCGCAGCTGCAAGCACTGCTGTCGCCCGTGCGGCGCGCGGCAGGTGAGTGTCCATGGCTGTCCGAGATGGTCGAGTCCGGCGAGCTCTTCCATCCGCTCCGCTGGACACCCGCCGAGGCGCTACGCCTGCTCGCCGACGCGGCAAAGCTCGAGACCGCAGGTGTCGTCGTACGGATGCCGGTGGGGTGGGGAGGCAGTCGACCGGCGCGACCGCAGTCGACCGCGATCGTCGGCGCCAGACCAGCCGCCGGCATCGGTCGCGAGGCGTTGCTCGATTTTCGAGCTGCGCTCTCCATCGATGGCGAGCCACTCACGGAGCGAGAGATCGCGGACCTGCTGGATGGCGCCGAGGGGTTGCGGTTGCTCCGTGGCAGATGGATCGAGCTCGATCGCGCCGAGATGCGTGCGACGATCGATCGGCTGCACGCCATCGAGCGCGCTGCCGCCGGCGGGATCGGGTTTGCAGAAGCGATGCGCTTGGTCGCAGGCGCGACTATCGGGGAGACATCTGCAACCGAGGTGACGACCCCTCCGCGCGTGCTCGTCGGGGCATGGTTGGCCGAGAAGCTAGCGGGTCTGCGCACGCCGGCGGGGCTCGCCGAGGTCTCGCCGGGCGACGACCTACACGCCCAGTTGAGGCCTTACCAGGCCGTCGGCGTGCGGTGGATGCACCTGCTGGCGGAGCTCGGACTCGGTGCTTGCCTCGCCGACGACATGGGCCTCGGTAAGACGATGCAGGTCATCGCGCTGCTGCTGATCTCTCGCCGCAAGGTCGCAACATCGCCGCACCTGCTGGTCGCGCCCGCGTCGTTGCTCGGCAACTGGACGAGCGAGCTCGCGCGGTTCGCACCGACCCTGCGCGTTCTCGTCGCACATCCGTCTGCGATGCCGGCCGCGGCTCTCGGCGCAGCGCGCGCCCCAAAACTCACCGGGGTGGACCTGGTGATCACGACTTACGGAACACTCGCGCGCGCGCCATGGCTGACGGCGACGCAGTGGGGCCTCGCGATCCTCGACGAGGCACAGGCGATCAAGAACCCCGGCACCAAGCAGACGCGCTCGGTGAAGACCCTCGATGCGCGCGCACGCGTCGCGCTCACCGGCACGCCAGTCGAGAATCGGCTCGGCGACTTGTGGTCGATCTTCGACTTCCTCAACCCCGGGCTGCTCGGATCAGCCAAGGAGTTCACGCGCTACACGAAGCGGCTCGATGCGACCGGCTACGGCCCGTTGCGCGAGCTGATCCGGCCCTACGTGTTGCGCCGGCTCAAGACGGACCGCACGGTGATTGCCGATCTGCCGGACAAGACCGAGCTCACGGCCTACTGCCCGCTGTCGCGCAAGCAGGTGGCCCTCTACCAGCAGGCGGTCGACGATCTGAGCAAGCGGCTGCGCGACAGTGACGGAATTCACCGGCGGGGCGCCGTCCTCGCGTCACTTCTCCGTTTCAAGCAGATCTGCAACCACCCCTCCCATTGGCTCGGAGATGGCGACTGGCGCGAAGCCGACAGCGGAAAGCTCGAGCGGGTTCGCGAGCTCGCGGAGGTCATCGCCGCGAAGCAAGAGAAGTTGCTCGTCTTCACCCAGTTTCGCGAGACCTGTGCGCCGCTCGCCGCGTTTCTCGCGGTGGTGTTCGGGCGACCCGGGCTCGTGCTCCACGGCGACACGCCCGTGAAGGACCGCAACCAGCTGGTCCGCCGGTTCCAGGATGAAGAGGACGTCCCATTCTTCGTGCTCTCGCTCAAGGCCGGCGGCACCGGACTCAACCTGACCGCGGCATCACACGTCCTACACTTCGACCGGTGGTGGAATCCCGCCGTCGAGGATCAGGCCACCGATCGCGCGTTTCGCATCGGCCAGCGGCGCAACGTCCTCGTGCACAAGCTCGTGTGTCGCGGCACGGTCGAAGAGAAGATCGATGCGATGATCGCCGGAAAGCGCGCGGTGTCGCGGCAACTCCTCGAGGGCAATGCCGAGCTGAAGCTCACCGAATTGAGCGACGCCGAGCTCATGGCCGTGGTCACCCTCGATCTGAAGACTGCGATGGAGGACGAACGATGAGCTGGTCAGGGAGCTACTTTGGATGGGAACCGCGGAAGAGCGCCGCGGCGCGACGTGCCGATGCCGCGCGCAAGATCAAGGACGCAGCGCGTCGCGGCAAGCCAATGGCGCCGGTGACGATCGCGGGCCGCAAGATCGCCGACACGTTCTGGGGCAAGGCGTGGTGCGACAACCTCGAGCGGTACCGCGACTTCGCGCACCGACTCGAGCGCGGTCGCAGCTACGTCCGCAGCGGCTCGGTGATCGATCTGAGTCTCGACGCCGGCAAGATCGTTGCGGTCGTGAGTGGCTCGAGCCTCTACGACGTCGCGATCGAGATCGAGCCGGTCAAGCTGGACGCCTGGCGCGCGATCCAGAAGGACTGCGCGGGCAACATCGGGTCGCGCCTCGATCTGTTGAGCGGCCGACTCTCCGATCCCGTGATGGCTCGGCTGTGCGCCGATCGCACGGGCTTGTTTCCATCACCGTCGGCGATCTCGTTCACGTGCAGCTGTCCGGACTACGCGATCATGTGTAAGCACGTCGCGGCGGCGATGTATGGCGTCGGCGCTCGACTCGATCGCGCCCCGGAGTTGTTGTTCACGCTACGGCAGGTCTCCGCGGACGAGCTCCTCGCGTCTGCGATCTCGGAGTTGCCCTCCGCACCGGCGAGCGCCCGTGTACTCGCTGACGATGGGCTCGCCGCGTTGTTCGGGATCGAGCTGGCGAGCGCTGCTCCGCCACCGGTCCGCAGAGCAGCAGGACCCGCGGTCGCGACCGCGAAGTCGACCGCGAGAGGGAAGCCGACGACCACGAGGAAAAAGCGACAAGGAACGAAGAAGTCCGTTCGACCGACGGCCGGGCGCGCCAAGAGGCGTCGACCGAAGTAGGTCGATTCCGCTGCGGTCGGGCAGAGTTTAGGCAGAGCTGCACCAATTGGGGGCGTTGACGGAGCTCCGACGAACGCCTCGAAAGAGAACGCGAGGTGTCGGCCGTGAGATCGAGCGGCGCAGCGTAGACGTGCTCCCACGCGAGCTATCGCGATCGAACCGTGATCAAGTTACCCATCTCGTCGGCGTGGAATCGTCGTTGACCCGATCGGCGCGGGCGGAGTCTGGGCAAAGCGGCACGAGACCGCGTCGATCAGCGATGGACCAGAACCCCTAATCGGGGTTCCGGAACGAAAAAGGCTGCCGTCGCAGCCCCTTACGTGGTGGAGATTAGGGGGATCGAACTCTTCCGGAGCACCAACGTTGACGAGCCCTTGCAGCACTCTCAACAACTTGTGTTCCGGTGGGTTCCGTCCCTTTCGTCTAAATTCCGCCCCGTCGGGCAGAGTTTGGGCAGAGCGCGTTGACCTCGATAAGTGGGCGAGCGCACGCGTCGCTCCGAAAAAAGCATTGGCGAGGTGACATTCCATGGATAGAATATTCCATGTAAGGAATGCCGAAGCCCTTCTTTCCCAAGCCCGTTCGGCTCCTAGTCTTCCAGGAGCGTCTAAACACGGCGCAGCCGCTCTCAAACGGGACCGATGCAAAGCGCTTGATCGACGAAACACTGAACGCCGTTGAGGACGAGTTGACCGACATCCCTTATGACCCAAACAACTGGCGAACCGACGGAAGAATGTATCCGGTGCAAGAGGACAACGCGGACAGTCTGGACGGGTATCCAGGTGTGACGAGTTACAGAAGCCGAAAACACGAAACCTTCGTTCGCGAGAATGGGGCGTTCGAGATCCGCGATCTCATCACCGGCGAGATCTTCGTCTCAAAGGCTGGCTCAGACGGCAAAGGAGTGTGGTCATGAACTCCATCGAAACACTGAAGCGAGAGATCGAGCGCGCCTTGACGGGCGTTGAGACAAGGCTACGGAAGCCACGCAAGGAGACCGGCAACTGGTGGCTCGACGCCAAGTACAACGGCCACGCGGTCGCCGTTGAGTGGTCCGCTCACCGCGGGTTTGGTATCAGCACGAATGGGCCTGACGACGGGTACGGTGAAGGACCCGACGAGGTGTTTTCGGAAAAGGACTCAGCATCAAAGAGGGTGATCGATCTTCTCGTAAGCGGAGTTCGAGCGGTACCTCCGAGCGACGTCGTGCTTCGCGAACTCCGCGCCGCCGTCGGCTTCACGCAGGAACAGCTGGCTTCACGACTTGGCGTGCAGCAAGCGGCGATCTCGCGGCTGGAACGTCGTTCCGACATTACTCTGAGTTCGTTGCGTAGATATGTCGAGGCGCTTGGCGGCGAGCTTGAAATCAATGTGCGGACACCAGACGGCGGGCAGCTGAAGCTCCTCGATAGAGGCAAGAAAGGGATAGCTCGGGCCGCGTGCGAGCACGTGCACGAGACTTTGACCAAGAGTGGGGACTTCGTTTGCGAGCCGAACGTAGCTCTGCTTTCGAATATGGTCTCCTCACTTGAGCGGGCGGCTCGGATGCGTTGGCAGTTGGCTTGGAAGAGTGACGTTTCATTGCGAGCTAACTCCGGCGTTGATCTCGCGAACGCGTCCCTAGATGAGGGGACGATCTCGATCAATACGAACACGCTCGCTCGCTTGGCGACTCTCTGCGCCGCCGTGGCCTCACGTACAGCTCTGGCTGCGCCCCTGCAAGAGTCGGTGTACCGCTACGTCCTTGGGCATGAACTGGGACACTTCGTATTCGTTGATCCATTTGCGGGTGATGGGGCTGTCGCCTGCAACGACGTAGAGCTCAAGGCTGACGCTGTTGCGGGTTGGCTCGTTGGGCTCGTTGGAGATGATCCCGTCGCCGGCTCTCTGGCGAGCAGCTTGCTCGGATGCCGAAGCCCTGGATGTTCTCATCCATCGCCGGAGCAACGAACGTTCGCGTTTCTGTCGGGGCACTCTCGAGGCTCGAGACTGTGTGTGCAATCGGCAGCCAAGATGAACTTGTTTGTACTCAGAGTTGAGGACCTTGAGGTGTCGAGGACGTTCTACGCGGGCCTCGGTCTTGACCTCTTTCCGGAGAAGCACGGTGACGGTCCACTACACTACTCCTGCAATCTCCGGGACACGGTGATGGAGCTCTATCCTTGCTCTCGGAGTCACCCCCGGCCCACGCCGCTGCGTTTTGGCTTTAGTGCAACGAGAGAGACGTTTGGGCGCTTGCGTTCCTCTGGCTTGCTTCCAGTTCCGCCGCGGCTGATTCGTCAAACGAACGAAGCTGAAATCTACCTTCTCAAAGATCCGGACCAGAACGCCATTGAGCTTGAAATTGCCGCCTGAGGTCAAGTCTCTTTTTTTGTGTGAATGCCTGACGAGAGAGCATCGGGTTCAGGT
>JBDUAS010000607.1:0-1800 GCA_040004535.1 Deltaproteobacteria bacterium | reverse complement strand
CATCCAGGTGTTCGACTTCGGCGCGGTCGGCGACACGTACTTCCTCGCGATGGAGTACGTCGAGGGCATCGATCTCCTGAAGCTGTTACAGGAGGCCGCGAGAGCGCGCGTCCGCCTGCCCTACGGGATCAGCGCGTACATCGTCCAGCAGCTCGTGAAGGGGCTCGACTACGCCCACCGCAAGACCGACGAGTTCGGCGAGCCGCTCGGCATCGTCCACCGCGATATCTCGCCGCAGAACGTCCTGCTGTCGTGGGACGGCGGCGTCAAGATCGTCGACTTCGGGATCGCGCGCGCGCGCGACGTCCACGAGGAACAGGGCGTCATCAAGGGCAAGTTCGCGTACATGTCGCCCGAGCAGGCGCGCGGCGACGCGGTCGATTCGCGCAGCGACGTGTTCGCGGCAGGCATCGTGCTCTACGAGCTGGTCTGCGCCCGGCCGTTGTTCCACGGCAAAGGCAAGGAGGCGCTCGAGATGGTCAAGTCGGGCTCGATCCCGCGGCCACGCGATTCCGCGCCGGAGCTGCCGGAGTCGCTCGAGCGGATCATCTTGAAGGCGCTCGCGTTCCATCGCGCGGATCGGTTCCAGACCGCGCGCGACCTCCAGCACGAGCTCGGCCGGTTCCAGCTCGAGTGGGCGCAGAAGACCGGCTCGTTGATCGATTCCCCGACGCTCGCCGCGCAGCTCGCGACGCTCTCGCCGGAGCATCGCGTGGTCGCGCCGCGCCCGCCCGCCGAGGGCGACGATCGTAAACGCGACGACTCGCAGCCGTCGCTGAACGCCGACGGGGTGCCCGACGTGCTGATCGATGTAGGCTCCGCGCCCGTCGATCTCAAGGACCTGTCGGGCGGAGCGAAGCTCAGCACGCAAGCGTCGCAAGTGAGCCAGCCCGTCGTCGGCAAGGGGCTCGCGAAGTACGCGCGGCCGCCGACGCCAGAGCCCGAGAAGCCGCGCGACACGCGCGAGCGCAAGTACGTCTACGTGCTCGAGGGCGTGCTGCGCGGAATGGCGGCGCTCGAACGCCGGCTCGGCGGCGCGGGCGCGTCGCGGTTGGTCAACGACTTCTTCAAGGTCGCGCGCGACGTCGTGTTCAAGCATCAGGGCCTCCTCGACCTGCCGCGGCTGCCCGCCGACGGCAAGGACGTCACCGTGCCCGATGCCGATGCGACGATGTTGCGCGTCGTCGTCGGCTTGCCGGTTGCGAGCGAGGACGATGCGGATCGCGCGATCAAGCTCGCGCTCGCGCTGGTCGACACGCTCGACGGCATCGGCTCGGATGTCGATCCCGAGCTCCGGCTCGCGCTCGCGGTCCAGCGCGGTGTCGCGCTCGTCAAGCCGGCGCGGACGACGGCCGGCAAGAAAGAGCCGCTGACGTTCGAGATCGAGGAAGCGACCGCGGCGTTCGCGCACAAGCTCGCGCGCCAGGCGCGTGGCGCCGAGATCCTCGTCGGCGGGCGCGTGTTTCGCGCAGCGCGCAGCGAGTGGACGTTCGAGTCGCTGCCCGCGATCGATCTGCCGGATGAAGCACCGGGTGGTACGGCCGCGAGCAAGCCGCACGTCGTCGACGACGACACCGATCCGGGCGTCAAGCGCGCGCGGGTGTTCCGGCTGCGGGGCCCGAAGGAGCGCGCGCAGAAGATCCGCGAGTTGCAAGCGCTCGCGCCCAATACGCGCTTGCACGGTCGTGCGCTGGAGCTGAAGGCGCTGCGCGATGCGTGGCGCGACGTGCTCGTCACCAAGCGCAAGCGCCAGCTCGTGATCGTCGGCGATGCCGGCGTCGGCAAGCGCACGCTCGTGCG
>JBDUAS010000373.1:0-5988 GCA_040004535.1 Deltaproteobacteria bacterium | reverse complement strand
CCTTGCCGATGCAGTGAAGACTTCGAGCCAGGTGCTCGTCGACGCGTATCGCGATCATCTCGACCACGTTCGCGGGTTCGCCAAGATGACCTTGGCCCATCACGCGTCGAGCGCTGCGGAGTTCCTGGCGTTCATTCACTACGACAGGGATCCCGGAGTCCTGCGGCGCTTGAAGCCGCGCCGGCTCGAAGCGTTCATCAAGGCGGTCGCGCCCCGCGTGTGTCGCGAAAGCCTTCAGCATACGGTCTCACATCTCCGGTCGTTCCTGCGTTTCCTCGTCGGACGAGGCGCGATCGCTGACGGCTCGGCGCGACGATCGATACGCCGCGCGTGTATCGAGGCGAGCGACTTCCACGCTCTCTGCCGTGGAAACTCGTGCAGTCATTCCTTGCGGCGATCGACCGATCGACGCCGATGGGCCGACGAGACTACGCGATGTTCCTGATGATCACGACGTACGGCTTGCGCACCAGCGAAGTCGCTGCGCTTCGGCTCGACGACATCGAATGGCGCGCCGGCCGACTCCGCGTTCCGCGACCGAAGGTGAAGACCCCGATCGAGCTTCCGCTGACGAAGGAGGTCGGCGCCGCGATCATCGAGTACCTGCGTCGCGGCCGTCCTGATCTGCCGCACCGGGAGGTCTTTCTGCGCGTTCGGTCTCCCGCCGGGACTCTCGCACCGACCGCCGTCACCGAGGCATTCCAAGGATGGACTCGTCGCGCCGGACTACCGATTCCTTACCAAGGGCCGCACTGTTTACGCCACTCACTCGCGGTCCATCTGTTGCGCAAGGGCACCTCGATCAAGGCGATCGGCGACCTACTCGGCCATCGCAGCGCCGAGGCCACGTGCGTGTATCTGCGTCTGCATGTCGCCGACCTTCGCGACGCAGCCCTCGAGGTTCCTTCTGGGGCGCGTTCATGAGGCAAGCCCTCCGCTCACGTGCTCGAGCCGGCGGAGCTCTTCGACGACCGTTTCTACGGACCAGCGCCGAGGTATCACCCCAGTACTAACGCGCCACGATTTGAGTGCGACATCACTCGGCCAGATCGATGGCCCGGAGCTCCGCCAACGCCGTCGCGAGATCGCGGTTGCGCGCGAACCCTCGCACCTCGACGAGCGCGATCGCTTCTGCGGCACGGTTTCACTCTCCTTCATCGGCAACGCGGGCGAGGGCGAGCAGATCCTCTTCGTCGCGTGGTCGCTTCTTGGAATCACGAGAGACGAGCTTCATCGCGATCAAGTGCCCAATCGAAGCCACAGGGACGAGCTTGCCCAGGACGCTCAGCGCAGTGGCAGACCTCGCGATCTCCGCCTCGATCCCGCACGCCGCGAAAAGCACCTCGACGATCGGCTCGCCCGTGCGTCTGAGCCGAACGGTCGCGAGTCGGCCCGAGGTTCGTTGTTCGACTGCTGTCTCGACGAAGTAGCCGACGAGCTGCGCCGCCTGGACCAGGACTCGGCCTTCGCGTCGTTTGCGACCGCGGCTGTAAACTCGATGTCGCGGGTGAACCGCGGCTCCGTACGTGCGGACACCGCGAGCCGCCGACGAGCACCAACCGATATCTCTCGCCGAACCGCGAGGCAAAGTCGCGAGCGTGGCGGCGAGCTTGAACACTCAACGGGGTCGCCTCGGCCATGCGACGCCGCCGCCGTCGCTATCGCCATGTTCCGCGCCGGACCGCGTCGTCAACCACCGATCGAGCGCAGCCTCGATCTCGTCGCTGGAGGCCGACGGATCGCGCCGGCGCAGACGTTCGCGCATGATGCAGACGCCGTCGTCCCACATCTCGAGAGCGCTGATGAGTCGGTCGCCCGTGTCACGATGTCATCGGTCTCGGGCCGGAACCGCATGGTCCGCGAAAGCATGTGTTACTCCTCGCCCCTACCTGGCACTTCAAACGCGCTGATGAGGCCGTACCTCCGCCAGCCGACGTTCAGTAACCACGTGCGCGGCGCCCACACGAGCGGCGCGGTGTAGTCAGGCGGCTGGACGTAGCGCTGGCCGTCGCGCGATTCGCGCTCCTTCCAACCCTCGAACGTCACGGCGCTCGAGAACGGGTCGAGATGCCAGGTCCTCGCGCGCGGGCTCCTGTCCTCGCCGTGGTGGCGCCACTTGTTGAGCACGTACGACAGGCAGTTGCGGACCTGGCGCGGGGTCGTGAGGATCTTCACGTGATAGCGATCCGGGAACACCGAGCCGCGGCGGCGCTTGCCGTCCTTGTCGACGATCAGCGCGTTGATGTGCTTGGCGGCGGAGATGCCGAACGCGTGCATGCCCTTCGCGAGCGCGAGACGGTCGGTCGCCTCGACGAGCATGTGGATGTGCGTGCGCTGGACGCTGAACTGCACGACATGAAAGCTGTCCTCGAGCTTCCAGACCGTGATCAGCGCTTCGCGGATCGCGTGAAAAACGTTCGGGTTGCGCAGCGAGCCAACGTCTTGATGCACCCGCAGGATCACGTGCGCGGGCTGACTGGCACGCAGCGCGAGGCGCTTCTCGTGGCGCTCGCTCGCCCGCGGGCCTTTCTTCGGCCGACCGACCTTGTTGCGTCGTTCACCTTTGCGGGCACCACGCAGCTGGCCGTTCTTGTCGAGCGGCTTGGCGTAGCTCGGAAAGCTTCGCTGCTGATGCCGCTTGAGGGGCCGCCGTGCCATTCCGACACGGTAGCAACTTGAATCAGAGCGTCAATCAATTTCGCCGGTATTTTGTATAATCGCATCTGTGAGGCGCTGCCTCGAGGCCGTTTTTCACAACAGGGCCACCGCACGGGACCGTTTCCCGCTGCCAGTCGACCTTCGAACGCGATCGGGCGGGAAGGTCACCTACCCCACCGTTCACCCGAGCCGGACCTCGTGGTCGAGCTAGGAGTTGACCTGCTCGTTAGTACGCCGACGTCTTACTGGTGCGAGTCAACGGCGTTGGCTGGCGTGTACGAGGGGTGCACGATCACTGGTGTAACAAGACCCCTAGGGACAAGTGTCTCCACACTCAAGACCTCGGATCCGCTCGCTGCTGACGCTCGTACTCGATCCAACGCGTTGGATCACGACTTGCTGTCTATTGCGGGCACGAGGGAGTCCGTCGAACCATGAATCGCTTATACGCTGCCCTGCTCGTCGCCGCCGTCACCGGCTGCGGCCCGAAAAACGCCGACAGCCTCTGTAACCAGGTGCCCGCGCCGGCGGCATGTGCGCAAGCGTGCGACCCGGCACCGGGCGCCATGAACACGTGCCCGTCGGGGTACCACTGCTCGCCGGATGGCAAGTGCGACCTGCAATGCACGCAGGGTGGCGGCGAGTGCCCCGACGGCGACGTCTGCAGCACGGACGGCTACTGCAACCAGGGCAGCGGCAACCCGCCGCCCGAAGTCGACGCGAACTGCCCTGCGGTCCACTTCACGCCGACCCCGACGATTCCCTCGATCGAGCTCGTGCTCGACCGCTCGGGCTCGATGTCGTCGAACAAGATCGGTGGCCAGACCCGGTACCAGATTCTCCACGACGCGTTGTTCGCCGCGAACACGGGCGCGGTCGCCAAGGCTCAAGCGAACGTGTACTTCGGCGAGGAGCTGTTTGCCGGCGACCAGACGCCGTGCACCGACGGCCCGCCCGGCTCGTTGTATGTGACCGGCTACTCGGCGCCGCGCGCGCTCAACAACTCGGCCGTGCTCGAGACGCTGACGACGAACAAGCCGCCGAACGGCGGCTCGACGCCGACTTCAGCCGCGATCGATACGGCTGCGAAGGACTTCATGACGAATCCGCCACCGGCGGGCTCGCCGCCGATCCTGTTGCTCGCCACCGATGGCGAGCCAAACGCCTGTGGCATCGGGGCCGATAACGGCCGCTCGGTCAACTCGACGACGACGGCCTACAACAATGGCATCCGCACGTTCATCATCGGCTTTGCCGGCGTCAACGCCGCGTTCCTGCAGCAGATCGCGAATGCCGGCGTTGGCCAGACGATGGGTAACGCGCCGTACTACGTCGCGAGCGACCCGGCGAGCCTGGTGACCGCGTTCAACACGATCATCAACGGCGTCATCTCGTGCGACCTCACGATCAACCAGCAGGTCGATCCGGCGTCGGCGCCGGGCGCGACGGTCACGCTGAACGGCATGAACCTGACGTTCGGCACCGATTGGACGCTCGACCCGAACGGCACGATCATCCACATCGTCGGCAGCGCGTGCACCACGCTGAAGAACACGCCGAACGCGGTCGTCGACGCGACGTTCCCGTGCGGTAGCGTGATCTTTTAAGCGAGGGTCTACGGCTTGCGCTCGTAGGCCCCGAGGTCGAAGCTCGCACCTTGCGGCCGCGACGTGAGCTCGATATCGAGCGCCGGACCGGATCCAACGACATCAACCGCAGGGCTGTCGCTGCGAGATGAAAATCGCGATGGGCCAAGTCGACGAACTTCGGATCGGCTTGGCTCACGTTCGTTTGCACGGCGCCGCCTGCCAAGGCGGCCGGCCCAGCGATTGACGAAGACACGGCGCACGGTCCGTTAATCGGAGTCGCGCCGGTAGCCCAGATGATGCTCGATTGCACCGTGAGCCCCGCTGTGCACGAGATCAACGAGGGTGGCGCGCCGGCCCCCTGTGTCCCAAAGACAGTCGTGAACTGCAGCGTTCCCGTTGCACCGTTGAGATACAGCGGAGCACCAGACATGTCGTAGAGGAGCAGGTTCGAGATGCTGAGGATTGCTCCCGCATTGACCGCACGGATCCCGTCCATCCCTCCACGAATAGCGACTCGGTCGAGCAGGAGGTGTGATTCGCTGTTTACGCTAATCGCGGTGAGCGTCGGATTCGAGATGTCGACGTCGGTAAGGGTCATGTTCGCCCCTACCTGGAAACCGCCACCGTTTTGAACTTTCACGTGGCTCACGACACACGGCGCGGTCGCACTTATAACGGACTCCCCGAAACCGTTCGTGCTGGCAACAAAGCTGAGATCAGAAATCGTCGTCGCTACATCGCCCACATAAAAAATGCCGACGTCCGATCCGGGTGTTTGTTGGAACGTAGCGCCTCCACCGTGAATCGTGATTTCCGGCGCGCTCGTATCCATGCTCGTAATTCCCACGCGACCGACATAGTTCCCGGCCGCGATGACGATATGGCTGCGGTTCGCTAGCGCATTCTGGACGCCGTATTGAACAGTCGCGCACGGTGCAGCCTGCGTGCACGTTCCCGCGTCGATACCGGTCGTGCCGTTGACGTAGATGGCAGCCTGGCTTGCGATGCATGCACCGTTGTCACCACAAGCGCGCGACGGACATTCGGAGTCAGCTTTGCACCACGACAGGTTCCGGTGTCACAAACCGGCGCCGCGCTGCTGCAGTCGCTGTTCATCCTGCATGCGGCGCAAGCTCCTTGCACGCAGTAGATGTCCCCTGGGGTTCCAGCAAAGCCGGGACACTCGGCATCCGCATCGCAAGCGCCCGCGCATAGGCCGGTTGCGAGACAATATGGAGCGCCGGCCTCGCACCGCGCCGACGTCGTGCACGTCTCCGCGACGCACGTGTTGCCGCGACAGACGAGTCCGTCGCTGCATATCGCGGTGTTCGGCAACCCCTGCGCGGTGCAGTTAGTTTCGTCGGTGCAGCAAACGTTCGGATTGGTCTTCGATCCGCACGCGAGGAGCGCGAGCGTTAACAGCCCTACCAGCACGGTCGTTGATTTCATCGCCACGGTATCGACCCCTTTCCCAGGAAGTTGCTTGCGTACCGGACACCCGTGGTCGGCAGCAAGGACTTCGGTCACATCTACTGATCTAGATCCGGCGCTCGAGCGGGCGCGCCATGCGGAGCGCGCGCTGACCGCGGTCGTAGGTGGCAGAGCCATCGACGACCGCGAAGTTGTTTCGTGCGTAGAGGCGCTGCGCGCCGACGTTGTCCTCGGCGACGGTCAGCCGGAGGTGCGTGATCTGCGAGCTCGGCGCGACGCGCTCGGCGACCTCGATCACGTGATGGAGGAG
>JBDUAS010000119.1:0-20305 GCA_040004535.1 Deltaproteobacteria bacterium | reverse complement strand
CGCGATCTGGTCGGCCATGAAGTTGAAGTTCTCGCCGAGCAGCCCGATCTCGTCGGTCGACGTCACTTCGACGCGAGCATCGAGGTCGCCGCGCGCGATCTGATCGGCCTTCCACGCGAGCTGGCGGATCGGCCGCGAGATCGAGAGGCCTTGGAAGATCGCGAGCACGGTCCCGATCAGCACGAACAGCACGCCGACCACGCCGGTGTAGAGCGCGGCCTTCGTGATCGCCGCGGACTTCTCGCTATCGGCCTGGGCCGAGAACGTCTCGATCGGCGCCAAGTCGTAGCCGAGGACGACATAGCCCTGGCGCGCCGAACCCACCGGCTCGGCCGGGATGGCCGCGGCGGACGTCGGAGCCTCGCCCACAAAGATCGGGTACGCGAACACGCGGTAGCTCGAGCCACCGCTCGTGATCTCGAAGTTGATCAGCGGGTCGCTCTTACCGGCGGCCTTCCACTTCTCGAGGCTCGTCTTCCAGGTGTCGACCGCGAGCTGGCCGAACTTCGCGCTCATCGGCTCGTGGTTGCCCTGCGTGCAATCGAGCGCTGCTTTTTCGATGCAGTGCAGGATGACCTTCTGGTTGAGGTCGAGCACGTAGGCCATCTTCAACCCGTAGTCGGTGTGGCCTTTCTCGTCGGTGCGATCGTCCTGCGAGACCGACAGCCGGATCAGCTGTTCGATCTCGTCGTCGTGCTTGTCGATCAGGAATGGTGTGATGCCGCGGGCGATTCCATTTGTGCCCGCGAGACCTAACTGCTCGCGCCCTTCTTTGAATGTCTTGATCCGGTCGGCGACGCTCGCGTCGAACGCTCGCCGGATGTTGACGACGTTGAGAAATCCAGAACCAACAACCGTAACCACGATCAATAAAGTCGTGGTCAAGATCATCTTGACCGAGATGCTCGGCCCACCCCGCTTGGCCATTACCTGCCAATTATGCCACTAGGTCGGGGCCTGGTACCATTCGCCAGCCATATGGACACCGCGGCGCCTGCGCTTCAGCAGTTCTTGACCGAGTTCAAGCGGGTCTCGAACGCGATCGTCGACAGCTACTTTATCGTCGACACCGACCGCCGGATCGTCGACTTCAACCGCGCCTTTTTCGCCCTCCTGCCCCGGGCTGTGGCCCGCGGGCTCAAGGGGAAACACTGCTTCGAGGTCCTGGAGCTCAATATCTGCGCTAACGAGTGCATCGCGCAGCAGTGCTGGGCCGACAATCGCCACGTTCGCCTCGACGAGATCTCCGGAAACATCGCAGGTGAGGCGCAGAAACTCAGGTTCATCCTGTCGGCTGTGCCGATCACGGATGAAGTTGGGAACCATGTAGGTGCGTTGGAGATCCAGCGCAACGTGACCGACGAGGCCGTCGTCCAGGTCAAATATCAGGAGATGCTCGAGACCGAGGCGCGCGAGCGCGAGCGCCTGGCGAACCAGGTCCGGATGAGGACGAAGGAGCTGCTCGAGACCAACCAGCTCTTATTGAAGACCCAAAAAGAGCTGCTCGCCTACAAGAAGGGCCTGACGGTCTAGATCTCGAGCGGCTTGCCCTCCTCGCGGGGTCGGCGTGCTCTCGGCGCCGTTATTGAAGTGGACGGTGCCGAGCACCCCGCGCTGATCGCCGTTCAGCTAGCGAGTACCCCGACAATAACGGTAGGGCGCCCGAGGTCGATGTACGGTCAGCGAATGGATTGGCGGGTGAAGGGGGTCGTTCAAAAGGTGTTGGGCGTGGTGCCAGGCGGCGACAAGGCTCACTTCGTGCTGCAAAGACGCGCCGGTGTGCTGCGCCATTTCGAACGCGAGTGCGACATCAAGGTCGACGACTGGCGTTTGATGATGGGGCACCTGCGCGCTTCGAAGGTGCCCGTCGTCGGCGGGAGCTTCTTCGAGATCGGCACGGGCTGGTATCCGGCGTTTCCCTTGCTCCTGTATCTCGCCGGCGCCGGTCGCGTCGACACGGTCGATCTGAACCGGTACCTGCGCGACGGGCTCGTGCTCGCGTGCGCCCAGCGGTTGGGCCATCACCTCCCGCTGATCGCCCAGCTAGCGGACTGCGCTCCCGCACGACTCGTGACCCGACACGCCGAGCTCCTCGCAACGCTGGCGACGGGCGGATCGCTGGCGGAGGCGACGCGCGGCGTGATCTCGTATCGCGCGCCTTGCGATGCGGCCGCGACCGAGCTCGCCGACGCCAGCTTCGATTGCGTGTTCTCCAACAGCGTGCTCGAGCACATTCCGCGCAACGTGATCGCGGCCTGCTTCGCGGAGTCACGTCGGATCGTGAAGCCTGGTGGCATCGTGTTTCACTCGGTCAACTGCGGCGATCACTACGCGTATGGCGATCACACGATCGATCAATTGCACTATTTGCAGTATTCCGACGCCGCGTGGGCGCCCTGGAACAACCGGTTCCTCTATCAAAATCGGCTGCGCGCGCCCGACTTCACCAAGCTCGCCACGGGCGCCGGCTTCGCCCTCGAGATCGACACGTCGCGCCCGCACCCAGAGCGCCTGCGCCAGCTCGATGCGATCAAGATCGATCCCTGCTTCGCGCACTACACCCGCGAGCAACTCGCGATCACCAGCGTCGACTTCGTCGCCCGCAAGTCCGACTAGCACTCTAGGTCAGCGAACCGGCTGGACGTTCCAGATCTGACGTGCGTACTCGGCGATCGCGCGATCGCTGGAGAACCGGCCGGCGCGTGCGACGTTGAGGATCGAGGACGCGACCCACTTCGCCGGCGTCTGCCACAGCTCGGCGACGCGGCGCTGGCAGTCGGCGTACGCGCGGAAGTCGGCGCACACGAGGAACGGGTCGCGCTCGCGGAGGTCATGGACGAGCGGCGCGAACATGGTGCGGTCGCCGCGCGAGAACGCACCACTCGCGACGAGCTCGAGCGCGGTCGCGAGCTCGCCATCGAGGTGAGCGCCGGGATGATAGCCGGCGCGCTTCTCGGCAATCACTTGCTCGGCGGTGAGGCCGAACAGGAAGAACTGATCTGCGCCGACCGCATCGCGGATCTCGACATTGGCGCCATCGAGCGTGCCAATCGTGAGCGCGCCGTTGAGCGTGAACTTCATGTTGCCGGTGCCCGAGGCTTCGAGCCCGGCCGTGGAGATTTGCTCGCTGAGATCGGCGGCGGGATAGATCCACTGCGCGACCTTGACGCTGAAGTCGGGTACGAACAGGACGCGCAGCTGCTCGCGCGCACGCGGATCCGCGGCGATCGCTTCACCGACGCCGGCCGCGAGTCGGATGATCAGCTTCGCCAGCCAGTACGCGGGCGCGGCCTTGCCGGCGAACAGGATCGTGCGCGGCGCGCCGAGGTCTTCGCCGTTGCGGATCCGCTGCCACAACGCGATCGCGTGGAGCAGATTGAGGTGCTGGCGCTTGTACTCGTGGATCCGCTTGCATTGCGCGTCGAGCAGCGCGTTCGGATCGAAGTTGCCGCTACGCGCGGCGAGCGCCGTCTTGTTCGCCTGTTTGACCGCGCGCCAGCGCTCGGCGAAGCCGGTGTCCGTTGCGAGCTTCTCGAGCCCGCGCAGCTTGTCGAGGTCGCGCTGCCAGCCGTCGCCGATAGCCTCCGTGATCAGTTGTGACAGACGCGGGTTCGCGAGCGCGACGAACCGCCGCGGCGTGACTCCATTTGTCACGTTCGTGAACCGCTCGGGCCACAGCTCCGCGAAGTCGCGCAGCACGGTCTCGCGCAACAGGCGCGAGTGCAGCGCGGCAACGCCGTTGACGTGATGACTCGCGACGGTCGCGAGGTGCGCCATGCGGACCTGCTTGTCGCCGTCCTCACCGATCAACGACATCCGGCGAAGCCGCGCCTCGTCGCCGGGAAACTTCGCGCGGACCTCGTCGAGAAACCGCCGGTTGATCTCGAAGATGATCTCGAGGTGGCGCGGCAAGAGGCGCGCGACCAGCGGCAGCGGCCAGGTCTCCAGGGCCTCGGGCAGCAGCGTGTGGTTCGTGTACGCGAACGTCTGGGTCGCGATGTTCCAGGCCTCGTCCCAACCAAGGCCGTGGAGGTCCATGACGAGGCGCATCAGCTCCGGGATCGCGAGCGTCGGGTGCGTGTCGTTGAGCTGGATCGCGAGGATCCGCGGCAGGTCGTGGATCGTCGCGCCGCTGCGGAGCAGCAAGCGAATGCAGTCTTGCAGCGCGCAGGAGACGAAGAAGTACTGCTGCTCGAGCCGCAGCTGCTTGCCGGCAGGCGACGAGTCGTTCGGGTAGAGCACCTTCGTCAGGTTCTCGCTGCGAATCTTCGCGTCGACCGCGCGCCAGTAGTCGCCGACCTGGAACGCGTCGAGGTCGAGCTCCTCGCTCGCGATCGCGCTCCACAGCCGGAGGAAGTTCGTCGTCTTGGTTCCGTAGCCCGCGACCGGCGTGTCGTATGGCACGCCCTCGACGACGCGGTCCGGAATCCAGCGGACACCTCCGCCATCTTGCTCGGTGTGACCGCCGAACCCGACGGTGTGGGTGATCTCGTAGCGCCGGATCTCCCACGGATTGCCGGCGCGCAGCCAGCGGTCGGTGCGCTCGACCTGCCAGCCGTCGCGGATGTCTTGATCGAAGATGCCGAACTCGTAGCGCAGGCCGTGGCCGACGGCGGCGATGTCGAGCGTCGCGAGCGAATCCATGTAGCAGGCGGCGAGTCGACCGAGGCCACCGTTACCGAGCCCCGGCTCTTCCTCGTGATCGACGAGCACGTCGAGCGTCGTGCCGAGCTCCGCGGCGGCGGCGCGTGCCTCGGCCTGGAGATCGAGCGTCAAGAGGTTCGCGCCGAGCTGAGGCCCGATCAGGTACTCGGCCGACAGGTAGACGACGGTGCGGTGCTTCGTGCTGAGGATCGTGCGCGCCGAGTCGACCCATCTGCGGAGCAAGCGATCGCGCACGGCATACGCGAGCGCGAGGAACCGATCGTTCGTGGTCTCGACGCCCGGGAACTTCGCGAGCTCGGTCGTCAGCTTGTCGAGAAGGTCTGCGCCGAGCGTCGCCATCCGCGCGCGAGCATATCTTGCCCAACCGGGACGGACGTCCCATCATCCACGCAGATGCGCGAGTGGGCTGCGATCTTTCGCTCGCGCCGGATGGCAGTGGTGTTCTTGCTCGGCTTCTCGTCGGGCCTCCCGAACATGCTGATCGGCCAGACGCTGCAGCAATGGGCGTACGACCAGCATCTCGATATCAAGAAGCTCGCGACCTTCGCGACGTTGAAGTTCCCGTTCGCGATCAAGTGGGCGTGGGCGCCGCTGCTCGATCGCTATCGCGTGCCGTTCCTCGGCCGCCGGCGCGGCTGGATGCTCGTGTTCCAGATCGGACTGTTGCTCGGGCTCGGCGGGATGGCGACGCTCGACCCCGGCACGAGCTTGCCGACGCTGCTGAGCGTCGCGCTATTCGTGTCGATCATGTCGGCGTCGCAGGACATCGTGATCGACGCCTACAACGTCGAGGTGCTGGAGCCGGCGCAGCGCGCGGCAGGCTCGGCGTCGTACATCCTCGGCTATCGCACCGCGATGCTGGTCTCGGGGTCGCTCACGCTCGTGATGGCGGATCACATCGTGTGGAACGTGGTCTACGCGATCATGGCGGCGCTCATGATCGTTGGCATCGTGACCGTGTTCTACGCCGAGGAGCCGCCTCCCAGCCCGATCCCGCGGTCGATCGTCGAGTCGGTCTACAAGCCGTTCGTCGAGGTCGTGCGGCGCTACGGTGGTTACATGGTGTTCGTCGTGCTGTTCTGCGCGACGTACAAGTTCGGCGAACAGTTCGCGCAGGTCGTCAGCCAGCCGTTCTATCGCGACCTCGGGTTCACGAAGACCGAGATCGGGGTGCTCTCGAAAGCGATCGGCTTCACGGCGTTTGCGGTCGGAGGCGGCATCGGCGGCACGCTCGTCGCGAAGCACGGCATGCGCAAGATGGTCGTGATCTTCGGCTGCCTCACCGCGGTCGTCCATCTCGGCTATCTCGTGATCTCGCTCGTCGGTCACAACTTGTACGTCTACGGCATCACGCTGTTCGTCGAGAACCTCTCGTTCGCGATGGGCACGACCGCGCTCAACGGTGCGGAGTACTCGTTCTGTTCGCCGGCCTTTGCCGCGACCCAGATGGCTCTGTTGTCGAGCCTGAGCGGGCTCGCAGGCAGCATCTTCGGGCCCTTCGCCGGTCAGATCGTCGCGAGCGTCGGCTATACGAACTTCTTCCTGATCGTGATCTTGATGGCCATCCCCGGCATCATCTTCGCGTACTTCGCGACGTCGCCGGCTATCGAAGCGCGCGGATCCGTTTCAGGGTCGTCAACAGCGTCTCCCGGGTGATCAGATCCATCACGTCGAGCACGCCGTCGTCGCAGCGGAACAGCAAGCGATGGTGGATCCCGACTCGCGCCATGTAGAGCGGCCGCACCATGTCCTTGGCCTGCTTCACGCTCTTCCACATGAAGCCATCTCCGGACGCGAGCACGCCGATCGTGCGCATCGCTTCGGACCCGACCTGCGGCGGCACGTCGGTGAGTGCGTCGGTGAACTTGCGGTCGAACCGCGGCAACGTGATGCCGCGCGCGGCAACCGGGAGATCGTCGACGCCTTCGTCGCCATCGTCGGCAAGCCGGCGGCCACGCGGCTCCGGTGCGTCCTTCTTCACGGCGGCGTCTTCGAGTTGCTTGCGGAGATCGCGGCGCTCGGCCTGGCCCTCGCGGATCAGCGCTTCGAGCTCCGAGATCTTGCCACCGAGCTCGCCGGTCTTCGCGGTCTGGGCCCCGGTGCGCACGAGCTCCGCCGCGGGTTTCAAGCGCTCGGCATCGAGCTCGCTGCGCAGCTGAGACAGGGAGCGCTCCAGCTGATCGGCGCGCGCGGTCGAAGAGGCGAGCTGTTCCTTCAACGCGCCGGCGTCCTCGGTCTTCTTCGTCCGCTTGACCTTCGCGGTCAGCGCGTCGAGCACGTCCCACGCCGGATCGACCGGCGGCAGGTTGAGCCGGTCGCGCGCATCCTCGACAGTGTCGAGCAGCGCATCGGCGTCGTCGACCCGCAACGAGCCGATGCACGAGCGCGCGACCAGGATCCCGAGCGCCGGCTCGACCCGGAGCAGCGCATACGCGAGGTCGACGTCGTCGAGCTTGTCGGCGCTCGCGACCACTGCCGCGGCACGCGCGCGCAACGCGTCCCAGGCCTCGGCGGGTCCACGCTCGACCGCCGCTTCGAGCGCGTAGTGCTCGCGCATCGCGGGCGACAACAACGCGATGTGGCGCTTCGCGAGCGCTTTCTGCGCGGGTCCGCAGCGCAGCGCGGCCTGGACCAGCCATTCGCGGGCATCGTCGACCCACTCGGTGTCAGCGGCGTCGAGCGTCCGGCCGGCGAGTGCCGTGAGCGCGCGCTCGGCGTGGCTCCAGGCGTGCGCATCCGCAAGCCCGCGGATCACCGCGACGAGCGGTTTCAGCTGCAGGCGCGAGAAGTCGATCTGGAGCACGTCCTTGATGTCGAGCTGCGTGATCTGCTCGACCGTGACCTTGTCCCCGGCGAGGAACTCGTCCCAGGTCAACCCTTCGACCGGCGACGCGGCGGCGACCGGCTTGTCGGCGCAGCACTTCTTGAACTTCTGGCCGCTGCCACACGAGCACGGATCGTTGCGGCCCGGCAGTTTTTGCGCGCGTACCGTGAACCCGCCGCGCGACAGCTCGACCTCCGCGGGCAGCGCGGCGATCACCGCGTCGACGCTCGCGTTCATCGCCTTGTCGTCGGCGGCGACCGCCTTCGCGTACTCCTTCGCGAACGTCGCGATCGGCTTGAGCGCGGTGGTCGTGTTCGCGTCGTCGACGGAAGCCCCGACCGTGGCGAGCAGCGCATAGCCCTCGGCGGTCATCGAGCGCGCGCCGAGCCTGCGCAGCTCGGGCAGGAGCGCCGGGCCGGTCACGCCCCCCTTCCAGGCGGCGTACAGCACGATCGCCTCGAGCTCGCCGGCCTCCTTGGTCAGCGGGAACCGGCGCTCGGTGAGCACCTCGAACAACTGCTTGCGCTCGCCGTGCGCGATCGAGATCAACCCGTTCGCGACGGCGGCGAGCTCGATGCCCGGAAGGATCCTGCCCACCAGCTCGACGGGCACTTGCTGCGTGCGCGCGCGGGCGAACGCGAGCAGCGCCGCGGTCTCGTGATCGAACCCCGCGAGCGCCGCTTCGATCGCCTCGACGGTGGGCTCACCGGCGGCGTCGATCCGGGCGCGCGAGATCCGTTCGCCCGACAGGACTCGGTTCCGCTCCGCGGCCATGACCGAAGCTTTACTTCGTCAGGACGAGATAAGCGAGCACCACGATCGCCGCGACGAGCACGCCGACGAGCGTGAACACGAGCGCGTTGCCACGTCCCGGGTTGATCGCCGGTGGGTTCTGCTGCATGCGCATCGAGATCGCAGCGAGCTGCGGGCTCGACGGCGGCTTCGCTCCGAGCTGCGGCCGGCTCGGCGGCTTCGAGCCCGCGGCGCCACGCAGCAACGGATTGCTGCTCGGCGTCGACTGCGGACCCGACGACGTGGTCTTCGCGGGCTGCGTGCTCGTGCGTTGAATCGACGGCAGCGACGGCACGCTCGGCTTCGAGCCGGGCTGGTTCATCTGCGGCTGGCTCGCGCGCGACTTCACCTTCGACTTGCCAGAAGCCGGCTCGGAGCCACGCCCGCCCATGTCCCTCATCGCGCCGTTGATCTTGTCGGGCTCGGCGAGCTTGCGCTGATTCGACAGGAACGCGAAGTACGAGTCCGGCATGTCGTCGAAGTCCATGACGAGGTCACACTCGTCACAGCGACAGGTCGGTGGCTCGTGCGGCGGTGGACCCATGTCGCTCGCCTCGACGAGCAACACCTTCTCCTCGTCGCACTCCGGGCAGAAATACGGGACGTAGAAGCTCTTCACCACGCCCGAGCCGGTGAAGTTGTTGACGAGGTTGATCTGGGCGACGATGGCGGGCGAGCACTCGACGAGCACCGACCGCGTACCGTTGTTCTCCAGCTTCGAGAGCCAGTTCACCCAATCGCGCACGCCGCACGAGTTGATGCGTTCGATCTCGCCGAGGTCGATCACGGCGGTGCCGTTGGGGATCTTGTCGACAAGCTCGCCGAGCTCGTTATCTTCGTCGATAACGCCACCGAGCTTCACGTAACTGACGTCGCCTCGGTGTTGAACCGAGTGTTGGAACTTTTGGCTCATGCCCGCTTAGCCACCCTGTGCCGCGTAACGGCGGTATTGCTGATTACAGCGCACTCGTAAGCCCTCCAAATGTAGCGCGTGCGGTCCGCAGGATCTAGTGCGGCTATGTGCTCTCGTATGCGACCCGGTCGATCAGGTGGGCAGGGAGAGGAGGTCACGAATCATCTGGTACTGGTCACTCAGGTAGAACCGCACCAAATCGGGCCCGCCGAGCACCGATCCGAGTGCGACGGTGTCGTCGTTGCTGCCCAGATTCTCACCCGCCTGGCGCGCCACCATCCAGATCGCCGCGTGGAAATCATCGCAGGCGACGAGGCCGGCGCGCTTGGCACTCTCCAGCATGCTGTCGATCCACGTGCCGGGGTCGAGGTCGCGCGTGCCGGCGTGGCGCTCGAGCACCTTCACCGCGCGCTGGTTTGCGGCGCCGATGATATCGGCTGCGGGGCCGGTGGCCTCTTCGACGTGGACCAGCGCGCGTAGGAGCTGCGCGAGCTCGCGGCGCTGGCGTGCGCCGAGCTGGAGCAGCGCCGCGTAGCCGCCGCGGATCGCCTCGAGCGCGTAACCGAACAGGAACCGCAGCGGCAGGTCCTTCTCGTTCAACAACGAGCGATCGATCACGATCAGCCGGCGCGGGAACGCGGTCACGGCGACGAGCCCCGGGACCTTGTCGGCGAGGAACACGTCGGCATCGCAGTCGAACAGGTTGCCGACCTCGCCGGAGATCTGGAGCAGGCGGACATCCGCGCCGTTCTCGGCGGGTGCGAGATTTTCGCCGAGCGACGGCTGCGCCACGAACGCCGTGATCTCCTCGGCGAGCGCCGACCAGATCTCGCCGAGCGGCTCGCGCGCGGCGGTCGTCGTCAGGAGCCGCTCGCGGTTCGATTCGTCGAGCGCGCGGCGGAGCGGCTGCGATTGCCGCACGGCCTTCATGCGCTGCATGGTCTGGCGGTCGGTCTCCTCGGCGAACCCGAGCAGGTCGAGCGCGGTCAGCACGCGGGTCGCACGGTCGGTGTCGCCGGTGCGGCTGTAGAACGATGCGAGCAGGCGGTACGCGGGTGCGTGGTGGATGTCGCGCTCGAGCACCTTGCGGAGCTCGCCGATCGCGCGCTGTGGATCGTCGACGGCGTAGATCTCGGCGAGCGCGACGCGATCGCTCGCACCGTCGGGCTCGACGTTCAAGATCCCGCGATAGGCCTCGATCGCCGCCGGTCGATCGCCGGAGCCGAGCAGGATCCGCGCGAGCCCACGCTGCAGCGGGACCGCGGCGCGTGGCCCACCTTGCGCCATCGCGGCGTGGGCGGCTTCGATCAGCAGCGTCTCGGCCTGGCGCTGGTCGCCACCGTCGGCGGCCCGGCGTGCGAGCACGAGCGCGGGAGGTGCGTAACCCGGGTCGTACTCGATCGCGCGGCGGTACTGCGGGGCGGCCGCGCGCATGTCGCCGGCGGCATCGAGGATCCGGCCCTTGTAGTAGTAGTACCGCGCGAGCGCCTCGGGGATCAGCGCCTGGCCGGGCGCGGTCGCGAGCTCGATCACGCGCTCGATCGCCGAGCGCGCCTCGGTGTAGCGGCCGACGAGGAAGTACTGCTGAGCGAGCTCGTAGTACGCGTCTTGGTGCGACGGCTCGACCTGGATCACGTTGCGCAGCACGCCGATCGCGCGCAATGCATCCATCTCGCCGTCGCCGTGCAACGAGGCCTGGCGCATCAACGCGCGCAGCCGGTCGGACGGGCTCGCGCCGCCGTTGACGAACGTGGTGATCGCTTCGATCGCGTCGGCCCAGTGGCGCATGTCGGCGTGGAACTCGACGAGCGCGGACAGCACCGTGAAGTCGGTCGGCGCGAGGTCGAGTGCCTCGCGATAGAGCTTCGCCGCGGTGTCGAGCTCGCCGGCGCGCTCGAGGATCGCGGCGCGGCCGACGTGAACGCGGGCGAGCAACGGCCCGGCGTCGTCGCGCTTCTTGTAGATCTTCTCGAGCTCGCGATACGTGCCTTCGAAGTCCCACGCGTCGGGCTGATCGCCGGCGAGCTCGCCGAGATCGTCGAGCGCGGCGGTGTTCGACGGCTTGATCTCGAGCGCGACGACGAAGCTATCCGCGGCCGCCTTCGGATCGAAGGTCTGCCTCGCGACGACACCGCGCTTGCGATAGAACTCGCTGCGCGTCGACGGGTCGCCGTCGCGCATCGCCTTTTGCGCGAGCGAGCTCGCGATCGGCATCGCCTTGTCCCACTCGCCGCGGTCGAAGTAGTGCTCGAAGACCGCCTGGTTCGCGGGCAAGCAGTCCGAATCGACCGCGAGCGCCGAGTCGTAATACGTCATCGCGCGCTCGGGATCGTTGAGTTGCTGGTCGTAGATTCGACCGATCTGCGCGAACACGCCGGCGCGCTCTTTCTCCTCGGTCCACAGCTTCACTTCGAGCTCGAGCGTCTCGATCACGCGTGGCCACTCTTCGCGGCGGCGATACAGATCGCGAAGGCCGTGCACCGCCGGCAAGCAGTTCGGCGACGTCTTGATCGCCGCGTCGTAGTAGCGAATCGCGTCGTGCTCGCGGCCGAACTTGGCCTCCATCACCGAGCCGCACTTGAAGTAGAGGAGCGCCTTCAAGTTGCGGTCGTTCGTCACCTTGATCTGGCGGCGCGTGACCTCGATCAGCTCCGCCCACTGCTCCGTCGATTCGTAGATCCGGCCGAGAGCTTCGAGCGCGTCGCGATTCTCGGGCTGGAGCTCGAGGATCTTCATGTAGTGCTCGGTCGCGGTCTCGACGTCGCGCGCACCTTCTTCGGAAGCGCGCGCGATCCGCTTGAGCAAGTCGACGGTCTCGTTCTTCGGCGCGTGCTGGAGACGCATCTTCAGCACGTCGATCAGGCCCGAGCGGTCCTGGGTCTCCTCGAAGTAGCGCTCGAGCGAGGCCGACGCACGCGCATCGCTCGGATCGATCGTCAACAGCTTGCGGTTGAGCCGCACCGACGCGCGCGGATCGCTCGCCCGGTCGGTCGCGAGCGCTGCGGCCTGGCGCAGGGCCTCGGTCCGGCGGCCGGGCTCCTTCTGCGTCTCGGCGCGGCGCTCCCACGCGGTGATCAGCGCCGCCCAATCGCCGCGCGTGCGGCAGACGTCCTCGAGGACCTTGACCGCGGCCTCGGGCTTGGAGTCGACCTCGACGACCTTCTGGTACGAGATCACGGCCGCGTCGACCTGACCGAGGAAGTTGAGCTGGACGTTGCCGCGTCGCGAGTACAGATCGCCGAGCCGGTAGGCGCGCGATTGGCCGCCCTCGACGTGCGCGATCGCGGTCTCGTAGAGCTGCATCGCCGCGGCCCAGCGCTCGGCCTTGTAACAGACGCGCTCCATCGCGGTGAACACCTCCCGGTTCGTCGGATCGGCGGAGAATGCGCCGAGGTACGCCGCGATCGCACCGTCGATGTCGCCGCGGCTCGCACGCAAGCCGGCGACGCGATCGAGTAGCTGCGAGCGCGCGATCGGTTCGGTCGTCGACTCGGCGCGCGCTTCGAGCAACCGGGCGAGCTCGCGCTCGCGGCCGAGCTGCTCGTAGAGGGTCTCGAGCTTCTCGAGTGCGACCGGATTCTTCGGCTCGCGCTCGAGTGCGCTCTCGTACGCGGCGAGCGCGTCGGGCTTGCGCTCGAGCTTGTCCGCGCGGAGCTCGCCGAGCTCGAGCAGGATCGCGACCTGGCGCGAGGTCTGGCTCTCGCGCACCGTCGGCAGCTCGCGTTCCAGCACCTGCGCCATCTCGGCCCAGCGCTGGGTCAGGCGCAGCAGGCGCAGCAGGTCTTTCTGGCGAGCGTCGTCGAACGCGTTCGTCTGGGCGACCGTCAGCATCCGGATCGCACCGTCGAGATCGCCGAGCTCGAGCTCGTAGATCCGGGCGATCTCGGCGGCGTGCTGGCTCTTCTCGGCGGGCGTCGGCGCCGCTTCGAGCTGGCGGCGGCGGACCTCGGCGAGCTCGCTCCACTCGGCGATCTTCGCGAGCGCCTCGGCGAGGACCTCGAGGTTGCGCGGCGACTGGCGCGCGCCGCGGAACGCGCGCGCGAGCTCGTCCCACAGCC
The DNA here is from genome assembly GCA_040004535.1 of Deltaproteobacteria bacterium. GTDB lineage: Bacteria > Myxococcota_A > Polyangia > Haliangiales > Haliangiaceae > JABFXX01. The sequence continues at coordinate 7,053 of JBDUAS010000119.1, read as the reverse complement.
CGAGCTTGCGCGCCGGCGCTTCGATCCCGGCGAGCGCCTCGGTCTGATCCGGCTCGAAGCCGAGCACGTCGAGGTAGGCCGCGACCACGACCTCGGGCTCGCGGTCGAGCTGGGTCAGGAGCTGCGCTTCTTCGCGGCGGAGCTGGAGCTTGCGCTCGAGCGGCGGGCCGTCTCCGAGGCTGAGCTCGGCGCGCACGAGCTCGAGCGCCTTCGCGGGCTCGCCGGCCTGGCGATAGATCCGGACCTGCTCGCGCATCACCTCGTTGCGGCGCGGCGCGATCGCGGAGGCCTTGTCGAGCGCCGATAGCGCTGCCGTGCGATCGCCGCGGCGCTCCTCGCGCAGGCCGATCTCGATCCAGATATCGGCGCGGCGCTCCGGCGTGGGCGCGACGGCGACCGCACGCTGGCGTAGGTCGATCGACTTCGTCCACTGCTGCTCTTTGTCGTACAGCTTCGCGAGCACCATCATGGTCTCGTCGTCCTCGGGGCGCTCCGCGATCATTCGCTCGAGCGCGGCGCGGGCGCCGGCGGGATCACCGAGGTGCTCGTCGAGCAGCTCCGCGTACTCGCGGCCGGCGGCGGCGCGGCCGTCGCGGCTGAACAGCGAGCGTGACAGCTCGTCGAGCATGTGCGCGAGCTGATCGTAGTGCTTGCCGGCGCGATACACGGCGGCGAGCGCGGCGCGCGCGAACGAGTCTTTCGGATCGAGCTGCGCGGCGTGCTTGAGCGTCTCCTCGGCCTCGACGAAGTCGCCGCGCATCAGATCGACGATGCCGCGCGCGCAGGTCAGGGCCGCCTTGCTTCGCGGCTCGGGCTCGTTGCGCGCCCAGTCGTCGTAGACCTCCGCGAGCGCATCCTCGTCGGGAAGTCCGGTCTCGGTGCGATTGCGGCCGCGGGGGCCGCCGCGCAACAACCGCACGAGATGATCGGGCTCGGTGCCGAGGCCGGTCTTGGCCGCTCGCTTCCACAGCTCGACCGCGCGCTGATAATTGCCGAGCTGCTCGGAGATCGAAGCGGCCCAGCGCAGCGCGTAACCGCCGCGGGCCTCGAGGCGCGCGACCGTGACCGCGCTCGTACCCTCGGCGAGGTCGATCACGTCGAGCATGCGCTCGGCGATCGGAGTCTCCGCTGCGTCGACGACCGCATGCGCGAGGTCGGCCGATAGCTTCTCGCCGACGACCACGGACAGCTCGAGCGCGCGCCAGCCGTGCACGGTGACCAGCTCGCGCGCCTCGGTCTGAACCAGCACGCGGCGTGCGGCGAGCGCGGTCTGAGGATCGTTGCCGGCCGTCGCGGCGAGCGCGGCGCCGTAGCGCGCGATGCGATGGGCGCCGCCGGGCGTGCTGATGTTCGGATCGTCGGCGAGCTCGGTGTAGAGCTTCGCGGCCTCGGCGTGCTGGCCATCGCGGACGAGCTCCGCGGCGACTGCCGCACGCGTCGCGATCGATTCGAGCGCTCCACCGGGGAGATCCTTGACCAGATCGGCGCGGCGATCGAGCAGCTCGAGCCGGCGCGGATCGGAAGCGCGCGACGCGGCTTCGATCGCGATGTCGATGACGCGCAACCAGCCACCGCGCGTGATGATCGGCGACGGCGCCGTATCGCGCTCGTTCGGATCTTCGTCCATGCGCTCGATCGCCATCCAGCACAGTGCGAGCGCCGCCACCGGATCGTTGCCGCGATCGAGGACCAGGGCTGCCGCCGCGGCGACCTCCTCGGGCGGAGAATTCTTGCTGACCGCCGAGCGCCGGATCTCGGTGACCCGCTTCCAGTTGCCGTTCGCGGCGTGCGCGAGCGCGGCGAGCTCGACCGCTTCGGTGCGCCAGCGCGGATCGGCGCCGAGCAGCGCGCGATCTGCGAGTGGAGCGGCGAGGTCGGCGCGGCGGAATCGCCACAGCCATGCCTCGGCGAGCTCGAGCGCGAGCATCGCGGTCGGTGCGCCGATCTTCGGAACGGCCGCCGCGAGCGCGGCTTCGTCGCCGGTGCCGAGCGCCGCCGACAGCCGCAGCCGCAGGGCGAGCGGATGGCTCTCGGCGAGCTCGAGGTAGCGCATCGCCTCCTCGGGTTGATGGAGACCGTCCCATGCGGCGAGCGCGGTGCGCACGTTGAGATCGGCGAGGCGATCCTCGTCGCCTTCGAGCAACGCTTCGGCTTCGCTCGCGACGAGATCGAGCATGCGCTCGACGAGCTGCCCCGCATCCGGCGCTTCCACGTTCTTCGTGTTCTCGTCGCCGTACTGCTGCGGTTCATCACCCGCGTCGTCTCTGATCGCGCGCTGGATCGGCACGACGTCCGTCCGCGCCGGTGCCGGCGCCATGATGCGCGGGATCGGCGGCGGCCTGGTCGGAGGCCGACGGAACTTTGGCGGATCCGCCATCGATCTGCGATCGTACCGGGCAATTCAACCTGGCGCCAGCAACCGTGAATTTGCTGTTTGCCGCAGCGGTCCCCCAGGCTACGCTCGCCAGCCAATGGGGAGCTCGCCACGTGCGGTCTGCGTCTGCGCTGACGCAGCCGTGGCCCGTGTCGTCGACGGTGCGCTCTCCGGTGCCGGGGTACTCGTCGACCACCGAGACGAGGTCCCGGCGGACCTCGCCGACGCGACGCTGCTCGTGGTCGACCGCGCGACCCGGGTCGCCACGGCCGCCGCGCTCCGGGGCAGCTCGGTCCCGGTCGTCGTCGTCGGCGACAACCTCGACGACGAGGGCCTGATCACCCTGATGCTCGAGGCCCCCGTCAGTCACCTGATCTCCGACCCGGCGGCCGTCGATCTCGGCATCACTTCGGCAAAACTGGTCTCCGGCGATCTGTTCGGCCTCGAAAAATATCTGGCCCCGAGCTCGAATGTCGGCGAGCGGTTCGTCGGCAGCGACTCCGAAAAGCGCCAGGTCATCGGCGAGGTCTGCGCCTGGGCCGAGGCGATCGGCACGCGCCGCCCGGTCGTCCACCGCCTCGCCTCGGTGGTCGACGAGCTGCTGATGAACGCGCTCCACGACGCGCCCCGCGAGTCGACTCCGACCTTGACCTACGACCCGCACGCACCCGAGCAGCGCGCCGTGCTCCGCTGGGCTTGCGACGAGCGGACGATCGCGATCTCGGTCGGCGACGCGTTCGGCGCGCTCCGCCAGCGCGACGTCATCGATCACGTCCGCCGCGCGAAGCGCGACAGCGGCCGCCCCGAGCTCGACGATCACGGCGCCGGCATCGGCCTCTACCTCGTGCTCGCGAACGTCGCGTCGCTGATCGTGAACGTCGATCCAGGTCGCCGGACCGAGGTCGTGTGCCTGTTCGATCGCAGCACGCCGAGTGGCCGCGCCGTCGCCGGCGGCGTCCGCTCGTTGCACGTGTTCACCTGAGCGAGCGGATCGCGCAGCCACATACGCCGGCGCTGCCCGATCGATGCGCGTTCTGGGTCGGGTCCTGGAGCCGAAGGCAAGAGACGATTCACAGCGCTGCCACCAGCTCTTAGCCTTCGGCTGGGGACCGGAACCGGAGCAGCTACGTCAGGGAGCGGACGACCGCGAACGCGGCCGGCACGAGGACGAACACGACGAGCCAGCCGAGGGTCCACGCGCGTTTCGCGAGCCGGCTTGCGGCAGATGGGATCGGCAGGGTCGCCGAGAGCCGCGGCAGCTCGATCGGCGGATCGGAGAGCCGCGCGTGGAGCAGCGCCGCGTAGAGCAGCGCTCCGGCGAGCGGCACGACGAGCCAAGGCACCGGATCGGCGGGTTGCGAGAACCCGATGATCGCGAGCACGAGGAAGATGATCGCGCCGAGCGCGTACGCCATCGGATAGCGCCGACGCATCAGGCGAGCGTCCTTGGAGTAGGCGAGGGCGGCGGCGCCGAGTAGCTTCATCACGCCGCGCTCGATCGCGGTCGGCGGGTGGATCTCGAGGGTCGCGAGACGCTGGCGATCGAGGGCGGAGACGTCGCGCAGGATGTCGCCCATCCGCGGACCGATCTTCGCGCCGGCACCGACGAGGGAGAAGATGCTGATGCCGCCGACGAGCACCGCGGCAGGGAAGATGGCGATCGGCGCGTCCTTGTTCAGGAGCCACGGTGACGCGAGCAGCAGGACGACGATCGCGGCACTCGATGCGAGCCCGGGCAGCGCGCCGAGCACGGCGCCGGCGGACGAATGCGCGGGGTTGACGCCGACGGCTTTGGCGTCCCGGCGTACGGGCGCACCGCCGATCGCGGTCGCGATCTGGAGGAGGTTGCGCGAGCCGGCGACGAGCGACGCGGCGTACATCGTGATCGCCGGAATGAACGCGGCGGCGACGAGCGCGAACGCGACGCCGTAACCGGCGTGGCGCCCGAAGAGCTCGATCGGGGTCTCGCGCGGGACGGGATCGCCGGCAAACGGCATCGCGTCGAGCGTGCGGGTCGCGGCGGCGACGGCGTTCTCGCTCAGCGCAGCGAATGGAATCGCACCGACGACGACGGTGACGAGCGTCGTCGTCGCGGCGACGATGCAGCGGCGGACCGCGCTACCGAACAAGATCGCGCCGTCGATCGGCAGTTGCGCGAGCAAAGCCGCGTCGGGCCGCCAGTAGACGTGGAACGGCACGCGCATGAACGCGACCATGAACGCGGCGACCGCACCGGCAAGCCATGCGTGTGACGCGCTCGCGACCGAGTCGGTCGCCCGCCACGCGACGAGCGCTGCGAGCAACCCGCCGAACACGACCGCGATCACCCACCGCGTGATCGATCCGCGCTCGCGCGCTGTCCGGATCCGCTCCCAGTGGCGAAACTGGGATCCGGTCACGTCGGCCCTTCGTCGGCGATCAGCGACACGTAGAGCTCTTCGAGCGCTTGCGGACCACCGGCGAGCAGCGCCTTGACGTCGGCGCCGCGCTTGTCGGCGACGAGCTTGCCCTTGTTCATCACGAGCACCCGGTCGCACAGGCGCTCGGCGACACCGAGCAAGTGCGTCGACATCAGGATCGCGGCGCCAGCGTCGGCGAAAGCGCGCAACGTCGTCCGTGCCGCGCGCGCCGCGTGAGGGTCGAGACCGTTGAGCGTCTCGTCGAGCAGCGCGACCTCGACCGGGCCGACGAGCGCGGCTGCGAGCCCGACACGCTGGCGCATGCCGAACGACAGCTCCCGGCACGGCCGCGCCGAAATCTTCTCGAGCCCGAGCTTTGCGAGCATCGCGGTCGCGGCGGCGGCGTTCGAGCCGCGCGCCTCGGCGATGAACGTGACGTGCTCCTCGACCGTGAAGTATTCGTAGAGCGCCGGTGGCTGATCCGCGAAGCCGACCTTCGCGCGGGCGCTACGCGGGGCGCGTGCGAGATCCTCGCCGGCGATCGCGATCGTGCCGGCGCTCGGCAACACCGTGCCGGCGATCGCGGCGAGCGTCGTCGATTTGCCGGCGCCGTTCGGGCCGAGCAACAACGCGATCTCGCCGGCGTCGAGCGCGAGATCGAGCGCGTCGACCGCGACGCGCTTGCCGTACTGGATCGTGAGCTGGCGGACCTCGGCGAGCGGCGTCGTCGTTGTCGTCGTCATTGTGGCGCGGACCAGGTGTACACCACGACGTAGAGGATCTTCTGCCGGCTCTTGGCCGGAACGGTGCTGCGCATCGAGAATTGCTGCACGCCCTCCTTATCGGTCTGGTTCGTGGACTCGAACGCGACGGTCCAGGTCTGGCCCCGATACAGGTGCTCGCGGACCAGCACGCGGACCTCATGATCGCGCGCGTTGTCGAGCGTGATCGCGAACTCCTCGGTCAGGCGCTGGCGCGCATCGTCGATCGTGAGCTCGCGCCGCTCGCGGTGGCCGACCACGCCCTCTGCCGTACCGACCGCGATCGTGTCGACGTCCGCGACGCGCGTCGCCGCGTCGAACAGCCGCGATTCACCGAGCACGCCGAGCCCACCATCGGCGCGGCGCTCGAGTAGCCGCACCGGCCCGGCCGGCAATCCCGCCGCGGTACGTTCGTCGCGCTGGACCTCGAAACTTTCGGTGATGCGGGCTGGCGGGGGCGGATCGATGCCGAGCTTGTCGTCGCGCACCAGGCTGGCACTCGCGTTGTCGAGCTTCGTGCCGATCGGATCGTAGACGAGGACAGAGTGCATCGCGCGCGGCGCCGAGATGCCGACGATCTCGACGCGCGTTTCGCCCGCAACGAGACTGGCGACGCCGAGGTCACGCGGAGTCGTCGCAGGCGTCGTCGAGGGCGTGCCACCGACGAGCGCGGTCGCGAGGTGCTCGGCCGTGCGCGTGCGCCAGCCGCCGAGCTCGGCATCGATCACGTGCACCGCCGCGCCGGCAAACGCGATGCCGGTCGTGTTGCGCACCGCGATCGCACCGTGCAGCACCGCGCGATCGCGCGCAGGCGTCGTCGTCATCGTGTAGTCCGCATCCCACTGCAGGCGGTTCGTCGTATAGGCGAGCACGATCGCGTACGTGCCTGCGTGCGGTGCCGCGACATCGACCATCACGTCGGTCGGCGGTGCGATCGGTGGCGGCTCGGCGGGAGCATCCGGATCGTCATCGAGGTGGCTGTCATCGCCCGGCGTCTCACCGGAGTCCGCCGTCGCGTCGTCGGTGTCCTCGGCCACCGGTGGCGCGGCCGCGGGCGCGACGATCGGAACCGCGGACCCTGCGACGTGCACCGCATGGACATCGAGCCCGCCGCGATCGAGCACGAGCAAGCGGTCTCCGGTGACCGCCGCCGCGACATGCGCGGTGACCGAGCTCGCGCCCACGGGCACCGTGACCTCGACGCGCTGGCGAACGAGCGCGACATCGCGATACAGCGTGATGTCATTCGCGGCGGCGGGCTCGACCGGGTGCGTGGCATGCCGGCCACACGCCGCGAGCATCACCACAAGCGCCCAGCTCTTCACGGCTCACCACGAATAGACGACGGTGTATGTGATCGACTTCTTGGCGCCGGCCGGCAGACCCACTCGATATTCCTGGGTCTGCGCCCCTGCACGCGTGCCGCGCGGGCTCTCGTCGCTCTCGATCTTGAACATCGGCCACCGCCACAGGAACTCGCGCGCGACGACATCGACGGCCTGCTTGCCCTTGTTCTCGA
>JBDUAS010000118.1:0-20307 GCA_040004535.1 Deltaproteobacteria bacterium | reverse complement strand
GGATCGGGATCGGGATCGGGATCGGGATCGGGATCGGGATCGGGATCGGGATCCGGATCGGGATCGGATATCGGAATGGGCGATGACGCGGGCGTGGGTGGCCATGGCGGCAACAACGCATTCGACGACAAAACCAACTTCTACACGTGCGCGAGCTGCTCCACGGGCGGTGACCCCACGCTCACGTTCGTGCTCGCCGCGGGTGTCGCGATCGTGCTCCGCCGCCGCCGCCGCGCCTGACCTGCATTAGACTGCGGGCCCATGAGGTACTGGCTGATGAAGAGCGAGCCCGACTCGTTCAGCATCGATGATCTGCAGCGCGTGACCGTCGAACCGTGGAGCGGCGTGCGCAGCCACTTCGCGCGGGCGTACATGCGGCAGATGACCGTCGGTGATGGCGTGTTGTTCTATCACTCGAGCACCGAGCCACCGGGCGTTGCTGGGCTCGCGGTCGTCGAGCGCACGAGCGTGATCGATGAAACCCAGTTCGATCCGAACAGCCAGTACTTCGACGAGCGCGCGACGCGTGACAAGCCGATCTGGGATTGCGTCGATGTACGGTTCGTCAAGAAGCTCCCCTACTACGTCGCGTTGCCGCGGATCCGCGCCGACGAGGCGCTCGCCGACATGCTGCTGTTGAAGCCCGGGCGGCTGTCGGTGCAGCCGGTCGAAGAGCCCGCGTATCACCACATCGTCGAGCTCGGGCATATCGAGCCGCCGCCGGAGCCGCCCAAGCTCAAGAAGCCGCGCGCGCAGCCCGCGGCGAAGAAGCCGGTCGCCAAGAAGCCTGCCGCCAAAACAAAGAAACTCATGAAGCCCAAGCGAGCGAACGCGAAGCGAGCGAAGCGATGACGCTCGCCGAGGTCCGGGCGTTGCGCGCTGCAGGAAAGCACGACGAGCACCTCGCGGCCGCGCGCGCTCTCGTCGCGGCGGAGCCCTCGAACGTCGAGGCGCAGCTCGAAGCCGCGTACGCACACGATCGCGCGGATCGCGAGCGCGAGGCGATCACGTACTACGACGCCGCGTATCGCCTCGGTGTGCCGGCGAGCGAGAGGCGCGGGTTCTATGTCGGCTTTGGCTCGACGTTGCGTAACCTCGGGCGCGCGGACGAGAGCGTCGCGGTGCTCGCGCAAGCGATCGCCGATGAACCCGATTACGCCCCGTTCCACGCGTTTCTCGCACTCTCCTTGTTCTCCTCGGGGCATCCCCGCGAGGCGCTCGCAGCGATGCTCGGCGTCGCGCTCGAAGCGGCAAAACCCGGGGCATTCGATCGGTACGAACGTGCGCTCGGCGAGTATCACCGCGAGTTACTCGGAGATACCGGCGCGCCACTGATGTAGGCGTGTGCGCGGCAACACTTCGCAATGAAGCTTTGGCTCGCGCCGGGCACTAACCTTGGGAATGACCGAGGAGCTAGAGCTGCCGACGCTTCGCCTCGCGACACTACGCCGCTTGCTCGAGACCAAGCCGGCGCCGCTCGTGTTCGCGCGCGATACGCCGCTGCGGATCGTCGACGAGGCCCTCGGCGAGCTGCCGCAGTCGACCGTCGTGCTCGTCGATCGCGACCATTCGCTGTGCGGCGTGCTCCCGGTCGCCAATCTCGCGGAGGATCACGATCAATCCGCCCGCGCGGACGTCGCGATGTCGACGTCGATCGTGTTCCTCGAGCCGGAGCACGATGTCGATGCCGCGCTCGCGACGCTCGAAGCCCATCATGCCGACCACGTCGTCGTCGCGCTCGCGGGCGAGCTACTCGGCGTGTTGTCGCGCGCGGATCTCGAACGCGCGCAGCGCCCGCGGCGCGCGGCGTAGCCCCTAGTTCGCGCTCGACCACTCGACGAACAGGCCGAGCCCGCCGCCGAGGCGATCACCCGCGCGCAGGCCGGCGCCGAACAGCACGCCCACGCGATCGAGCCACACGTGATCGAGCTGGAGCTCGGCGGTGCTCCGGCCCGGGGTGGTCGGCCGGCCGACCGCACGGACGCGCGCGCTGTGGTCCGCGTTGAAGCGCTCGGCTTCGAGGTTGCGGATCCGGCCGTAGGCGCCGCGCGCCTCGCTCGGATCGGCCCACGCGAAGATCCGATCGAGGAACAAGAACTGCGGCAACGCGCCCGCGATGTAGCCGAAAATCAGATACTGATCGCCGCGCGGCACCTCGGCGGTGCTGCTCGCATACAGGCCCGGCGGTGCTTCGAACACCGGGTGGCCCGCGTGATACATCGACAGCACCTCGTCGAGCGTGACGTTGAACGCTCCGCCAAGCGTGACGACCGGCTTGGCCGGCGCGCTGGTGATCGTGACGCGGGTGGGCTCGCGGCGCGACAGCTCGCGCAAGGCCTCGGGTGGAAGTGCGTGCTCGAAGTGGAGCGTGAGCTCGCCGTGCGGATGGCCGTCGGTGAACGCGAGGGTGCCGTCGACGACCGGATGGTCGCGGCCGAACAGCTGGAGCATCCCGCCGGTCGCCACGAGCGTGCCTCGGGTCGCGACGCCGGTGTCTCGCACCGCGACCGTGAGCTCGCCGCGTGCGTCGAGGTCGAGCGGCGCCTTCAGGACGTGGACCGGTTGCGGGATATGGATCCGTATGTCGAGTGGAAGCTTCGGGTGCGAGGCGGTCACGACCGGGACCGGCAACGCGCCCGGCTGCGTCTTGCCGTCGAGGTAGATCACGTCGGCCGATACGTTCTGTTGCTCCGGCTGGTGCGAGCGCTCGAGCCGATCCGGAATCCGAACGTCGAGCTTCGAAACGGTCGCATCGACCGCAATGATCGGTGCGTGAAGATCCGCGGTCGCGTGTGCCGAGAGGTCGATGCTTGCAGTCGGTGCGTCGGTCAGCAGCGGCGAGCCGGCGCCGAGCGCGAGCCAGTCGTGCAGCGCGATATCGAGCTCGCCGCTCGCGGGCCGCAGTACGAGCGACCCGGTGGCGTCGCGCTCCTTCGCGACCGTCAGGAGGCCGGAGACTTCGAGCGAGCGATCGTGGACCTGCTCGTCGGTCTCGTGCGCGGCGAGCTTCGCGAGCCGGAGACCGTGCGGATCGCCGAGGAGCTCGAGCTCGAGGTCGTGCCAGCGCCGGCCGGTATGCGGTAACGCGAACGAGCCACCGCGCAGCGACACCGAGCCGGTGACGTTCGCGTCCTCGAGCGCGATCGCGTGACCGCGTTGCACGAACGCGAGCTCGGCGACGAGGTCGGCGCGCAGCGTGCCGGTATCGGCACCTTCGAGATCCGGCACGAGCGACGCGGGCAGCAGCGGCACGACCGGCGTCGGCTCGCTGTGGACCCGCGCGGTGACCGCGATCCGATCGTTCGCACGCGTGACCTCGGCGCTGACGTGAAGAGGGCCATCGTCGAGCGTCGCCTGTGCGTGCGCCGGTGTGCCCGCGAGGTCTAGCGTCGTCGCGCCACGTCCTCCGCCGGCGAGTGGATAGTCGTGCCATGCGAGCTTGCCAGCGAACGCCAGATTCGACGGCGAACCGTGGAGCTCGAGCTTGCCACCGACGGTGCCGCCGAGCGCGGCGACGTGCGGCGGGACGAGCGGCACGCTCGCGAGCACGCGGTCGGGGAGGTCGATCGTTTCCGCGAGCACGATGCCGGTCTTCAGCCGCGCGAGATCGAAGCGCCTGCCGACGAACGGGCTTGGCAGCGTGACGGTGCCGTCGACGATCGCTAGCTTGTCCGGATCGACGACCCCGTGCGTGGTGACCAAGATCCCGCGCCCGCTCGGTGCAAGCTCGGCGTGCAGCGTCACGTGCTCCACGCCCGCCGAGGTCGTGGCATGGACCTCGATGTCTGCGTGACCGCGCGGCTGCGCAGGCGTGCCGGCGAGCTCGGCATGCAGCGCGACATCGCCCTCGGGTAGTCTCTCCGGAACCGCGAGGTGGAGATCGGGCGGCAGCAACGCGACGAGCTCCGCAAACGACCGCGCGGGTGCGTCGACGACGACGTTCCAGCCACGCTGCGGCAGGAGCTCTGCCTCGGCGTGCGCGACGTGGCCGGACGCTGTCGCGAGCACGGCGTGGTCCGCGCGCCGGACGATCCGTGCACGCAGCTTCGCGACCGCGAGGTCGGCCGCGCCGTGGACCTCGACGGTGACATCGGGCTGGCGCAGCGCGATCGCCAGATCGTAGGTGGCGTGTTGCGCCTGCGGCGTGCGATCGAGCGCGAGCGTGCCCGACAACGCGCCGTGAAGCTCTGGTGCGGGCTTGTCCGCGAGCGCCGCGAGCGCAGCGAGGTCCAGGCCGTGCAGCGAGAGCGTCGTCGCCGCATCGGCGAGCTTTCGATGATCGAGCGTCGCGCGGCCACCGACCGCGACGGTGCCACCGGCGATCTGCATCGTCGACGGCTCGACCTGGAGCTCGAGCTTGCCCTCGAGCTTGCCCTCTGCGTGGATCGTGACCGCGAGGTGCGGGATCGGCGGCACGCGATACCACACGGCGATGCCCGCTTGGCGAAGCACCTCGACCGTCTCGTGCGGCGACCCCGCCACCGCGATCGTGCCGTGCAGCGTCGTATCGGACGCGAGGTCGCCGCTCGCCGTGACCGCAAAGCCTAGCCCGTGCGCCGCGAACCGCTCGAGCGTGATGCCGCCGGCGTGCGCATGGGCTTGCGCCGACACGCCGTCGACCGCGAGCTTGCCGATCTGCGTCGGTCCGACCTCGAGCCCGATCGCCGCGTCGAGATCCGGTGGCAACAGACCGGTGCCCGCGACCGTGACGTGGATGTCGGTCTCGATCGGAGGTACGTGCGGCGGCGCGGTCGGCAGCACGTCGCTACTCGCACCCTTGCCCTCGAGCGCGACGTCGTAGTGCGGCCGCGCTGGATCGGCGAGATCGAGCGTGCCGTCGAGCGTCAGTGTCGTGGTCCGGATCGCGACGACGCCGTGCGCGACGAGCTTGTCAGGTGGGCCCGCGAGCGATGCGTCGAACGTGACGTCATCGACGAGCACCGCGCGGCCGAGCAGGGTCTGCAGCTTCGTGTGATCGAGCCGCGCATGCGCGAGCGTGATCGCTTGCGCGCCGGTCAGCTTGCCGTGGTCGAGCCCGAGCTCCACCTTGATCGCATCGACCGTCAGCGCCCCGAACGCGACCTTGGCGATCGAAGCCTCGAGCTTGTTCCCGCGCCGCGATGCCGTGATCGGGCCGATCGCGAGCGCGAGCTGCTTCGCGGCCGCGTTCGGCACGGCGACCGTTACGTTCGCGGTGATCTGGGCGAGGGTCGCGTCGACGATCTGCTCCGCGGGCCGCGCTGCGACAGCTCCGTCGATCGTCAGATCACTCACCGTGAACGTCGTACCGTCGAGCCGCTGGAACGTCGCGCCACCCGCCACGTGGAGCTTTGCGATCCGCACCAACGCCGGCGGCGGCGAGTTGGACGGCTCGAACAACCCCGCGAGGTTCGTGCGCCCATCGCGGGTCGCCACGATCGTGGCCTGCAAGCCTTCGACCTCGACGTCGTCGATCACCGGCGCACCATGGATGATGGTCATTCGCTCGAGCGCGACGCGCACCGATGCCACTGCGAGTGCGGGGTTGCCATCGCGATCCGCAATTTTCAGATCCGTGAGCTCGACGTGGCCGAACAAGAAGCTGTAGTCGACCGCGCCGAGCGACACGCGCCCATCGACCGCAGCCGCGAGCTTCGCCTCGATCTTGCGCCGCACTAACGCCTTGCCCCACGGCGTGTGAAGGAACGCGACGAGGATCGCCGCGAGCGCGACGAGCGCGAGCACGCTCCGCAGCACCCAGCGAAGGGCCCGCTTCAAAATGCCTCCCCGACCCGCACGAACGCGAGCACGCGGTTCCAAGCGAGGCCGGCATGATTCGAATCGATCAGGCGGTACGCGAGGTCGAGCGCGATCGGCAAGTACCAGAGGCGCAACCGAAACCCGGCACCGGCCGCGACCGAGATGCCATCGGCGAACGGGTTCGCGCCCGCACCGGCCTGGCCGGCATCGACGAACGCGGCCGCGCCGACCTGCTTGCGAAACGGCAACCACCGCAGCTCCGCGGTCGATTCGACCAGGCTGCGCCCTCCGACGAGCACGGCACCGACCGCCGGCGATAGTTGATCGCGGCCGAACCCGCGCATGCCGTACGCGCCGCCGCCGAACAACCGCGGCCCGAGCGGGATGCCGCCGTCACCGCCGAGCCCGACCCAACCTCCCGATGCACGCAGGCCGAGCGACCACGCATCGCCGACCGGTACGAACGCGCGAGCATCACCGGTGAGCTGGAGCCAGCGATGATCGCCGACCGCGCCGCCCGGCGAGTACGACGCGCCTGCGCCGAGCAACCAGCCGCGCTTTGGCTCGACGCGATCGTCGCGGCGATCCGCGATCACGGACGCCTCGAGATCGAGCCCCGTCGAGTCGCGCGCGGGCGCGAGCTCGAGCTCCGCCGCCGGCATCACGAGCGCGGGTTGATCGAGCTGGCGGCCGAACCGCAAGAACGCGTCACCGTCGACGAACACCCCCGGCGCGAGCACGCGGTGCAAGCCCGGCCCCGCGACGAGCTCGCGGAGCAGCGCCCACGGGTACAACACGTCGCGCCAGCGCGCGGTCATCCGCACGTCGGTGACGTCGAGCGAGTGGACGTACTCCGCGAGGGCGCTGCCGTAGAAGCCCTCGGCGCGGTGATCGTCGCCGAGGATCCAGCCGTAGCCGGCACTCGCCGCGAGCACGAGGTGATGCTGCGGCGCGAACAGATCGCGCAGGATCAGATGCGCGCTCGTGAACGAATCGATCCGCGTCGGATCGGCCTCGACCCCGAGCTCGCCGCGGAGCTGATCGCGCGGCGACTCGACGACGACGACGCGAACTGCGAGCTCGGCCGGCAACGGCCGCGGCACGAGCGAGCCATCCGCGCCGATCTGGTCGGGCGCGATCACGCCGCCGAATTCGGGCCACTCGGGCAGGTGCGGGACGTCGGCATCGCTCGTCACGTTGACCGATGCGAACGACCCACTATCGAGCAGCGCGAGCTCTGCGCGGCGCGCGGCGGTGGTCGAGTACGGTTGCCCGGCGGCGAGCCCTGCCCGTTCGAGGACGGCGGGGGTCGGCACGTGGGTGTTGCCCTCGACCGAGACCGACTTGATCGTCGTCGGTGGGCCGGGGTCGAGGTAGTAGAACCACGCGACCGTCTTCGCGGTGCGATCGACGAACGCGCGCGAGTAGCCGCGGGCGTGGCCGTAGCCGTGCTCCTGCAGCTTGTCGGCGAGCTTGAACCGCAGCGGCCGATACACCGGCATGTCCACGCGATCGCCGGGCCCGAACGGCACCATCGCGCGGAGCTCGCCGGCGAGCTCGGGTGGCGCGCCGCGGATCTCGACAGAGCCGATCGTGTACGCGGGGCCCTCGTGCACCGTCCACGCGACCGCGACGGACGTGTGTGCCGGATTCCACGCGAGCTGCGGCTCGTCGACCGCGGCTTCGAACCGGCCGCTCTCCATCAAAAATGCCGCGAGCCGCCTCCGATCCTCGGCCAGGCGATACGGATTCCACGCGCGCTCCGGCAACAGCAGCGTCTTCGCGCGCAGGCCGAGGTTGCTGATCACGACCTTGTAGTCGAGCGCGAGGTGCTCGCCGGCGCGCGGCGCGATCGTGACCGCGGAGACGCCGAGGCTCGTATCGCCCGGTACGGCCGGGTACTGAGCCGCCCGGCACGCCGCGGCGACAACGAGCGCGGCGACGGCGAAGCACCTCACGGACCCGAAACGATAGCGCGTTGCCGCCTGACGCTCCGCTCACCCGGCAAGGTTCCGCAGGTAACCTGTGGCGGAGTTGATCCGCCAACACGATGCGCGGCTGCGGCATGGTGTAGCCGTGACCGCCGGTCTGGATGCTATCGTGCGCGAGCTCGACGGCCTGGTGCGCTCGCCGGAGCGCTCGTCACCGGCGCGGCCGATGCCGACGCCCTCGTCCAGGTCACCACGGGTCGTCACGGACCGTGAAGCGCGGCGCCCGGTTGATCCAGATCGTGTGCGAACGGCGACCGCTGAAGGTCTAGCGGTGGCGGCGGACGAGCCGCGAGGTCTCTTCGGGTAACTCGCCGAGCTTCACCTTGACGACCGTCTTGCGGCCGTCCTGATGGACGACGTCGAGGTCGACGACGGTGCCCGGCTTGGTCTCCGCGATGCGCGTGCGGAGCTCGGTGTCGGTCTTGACGATCTTGCCACCGACCGCCGTCACGACATCACCCATCTCGAGGCCGGTGCGTGCGGCCGGGCCACCCGGCTGGATGCCACCGACGACCACGCCCTCGGATGCGCCGAGCTTGTGCTCCTTCAGGACTTCGGGCGTCACCGTTCCGATGCTCACGCCGAGGTAGCCGCGGGTGAACTTTCCATCGCGAATCAGTGCCTCCATGATCGGACGCACCATGTTCGTCGGGATCGCGAAGCCGATGCCCTGCGAGCCGCCGCTGCGCGACGCGATCGCGGTGTTGATGCCGACGAGCTCGCCCTTGATGTTGACGAGCGCGCCGCCGGAGTTGCCGGGGTTGATCGTCGCGTCGGTCTGCAGGAAATCCTCGTACTCCTCGATGCCGAGGTTGACGAGGCCCTTCGCCGAGATGATGCCCATCGACACGGACTTGCCGACACCGAGCCCGTTGCCGACCGCGAGCACGATGTCGCCGAGCCGCATCGTCGACGAATCGCCGAACGTGATCGGCTTGAGCGCGGGCAGCTTGCCCTGGAGCTGGAGCACCGCGAGATCGGCGTGGACGTCCTTGCCGACGACCTTCGCCTCGACCTCCTGTCCACCGGCCAGCGTGACCTTGATCGTGTCGGCGCCGTTCACCACGTGCGCGTTCGTGAGCACGCGTCCAGTCGCCGTGACGATCACGCCCGAGCCTTGGGCCTGCTGCGTGAGGTCACGCTCGTCGCCGCCCATGCCCTGCATGAAGAACTGTTCTTGCGGCGAGAGCTTCATCTTCTCGGAGGTCGAGATCGTGACGACGCTGTCGATCACCTTCTCGGCCGTGTCGGCGACCGAGCCATCAGTCGGGATTCCACTGGGCGCGGCAGTAGCGACCGACGGCGCGATCGCGAATCCGGCCACAGCAGCGAACAGGAGAGAGCGAATTGCTTGCATGGACTTCCTCTACGGAGCGTTGCAGACCCCAGACGTACGCCAGACGTACAATGGATACGAACAACAGACCGCGCTAGCGGTTGCCTGTATTCCAACCGCCTAACCCCCTGATCGGGCGGGCCCGAGAGGCCACGCGCTCTGGCAATTTCTTACCGAGCGCGCTGAACGGTCTTAATGTGCGGCAGAGCCGGTCGCAGGCGGCGTCGCGGGCTTCGCGGCCGGCGGGGTCACGGCCATCGGATGCGGCGGCATGTCCGAGCCGAGCGCGTGGGGCGCGGGCGGCGGCGCGTGGGGCGCCGCGGAACCCGCGGCCGGCGGCGTCCCCATCGGATGCGGCGCGGCCGACCCTGGGGCCGGCGGCGTCACCCCCATCGCGTGCGGCGGAACCGCAGATCCCATCGCGTGCGGCGCCATCGCCGCGGAACCCGCGCCCGGCACCGTCGGCGTCGGCGTCGCGCCCGGCTTGAGGCCCAGCGGGTTGCCGTGGGGGTCGATCGAATGTGCACTTCCCGAGCCCGCACCTTCCGGTTCGGTCTTGCCCGAGAACACGTTCTCGATGTCGTTCTCGGTCCGCTGCGCCGTGTCTTTCCGCACCAGGCCCGGCACGCGCGTCTTCTCGGTCAGGATGTAGTACTCGGTCTCGCCCTTCGGCGGGTTCGCAGGATCGAGCTCCTGCCCTTCCGCGAGCTGGCCCGGCTTCTCGTACCGCAACAGTTGCAGCGTGCCGAGCACGGCGCCCTTGTCGCTCTTGTACGTGAGCTTCATCACCGACTGCATGTCGCTTGGCTTGACCGTGGTGTTGTACTCGGTCGGCCGCAGGTTGTTGACGCCGTCGATGAAGTTGGCCGCGAGCGAGTTCGCCGTCTTGGTCTGAACGTCCGCCCACGTCTTGCGCTTCGTTCCTTCCTGCTCGGTCTCGGTCCGCATGAACGACTTCGAGTTGCCGCCGGCTTCGATCATCACCTGATCGATCTTCGCGGCGTCGAAGCCACGCGGATCGAGCAGGTGCAGGCTCGACTCGCCGATCTCGAGCGGCGAGATCAGATCCTTCGCGAACACGTACGCCTTGCCGCTCGCCTGATCGACGACGTAGCGATCGCTACCGCCGTAGACCGAGCCACCGACGAGGAACGTCTTCGGTCCGTCCTTGAACGTCACCGTGATCGTCGTCTTCGCGTCGACGAGCTTGTAGTCCTTCTTCGCCTCGTCGTTCGGAACGCCGAGGTCGCGCAGCGAGCGCATCGCCGTGAAGTCCTTGATCAGCTTGTCGCCAGCCTCGCCGAGCGGGAACTCGTGGGTCTTGCGACCGACTTCTTCCTCTTCCGGCGGCGGCGGCGGCGTCTTGGCCGCCGAGCCCGAGCCCGAGCCCGCTGCCGATCCGG
Organism: Deltaproteobacteria bacterium; assembly: GCA_040004535.1. Lineage (GTDB taxonomy): Bacteria > Myxococcota_A > Polyangia > Haliangiales > Haliangiaceae > JABFXX01. The sequence continues at coordinate 9,838 of JBDUAS010000118.1, read as the reverse complement.
CCGACGCCGAACCCGCCGAGCCCGAGCCTTCACCCGGCTTCGGAGCCTTAGGCTTGGTCTCGATCGTGGTGTCGCTGCCCCACCAGTAGTCCGCCTTCTTTTCGATCTTCACGATCTTCTTCGGCGCCTTGTACTCGATCGACACCAGCTCGTTCTCGCTCTTGTCCCACATGACCACGTTGCCGGTCGTCGGCGTAGCGGTCTTGTCGCGAGTCCACGTCCGGTAGCCGTATACGAGCATCACTGCGAGCAGGACGCCGTGAATCAGCGCTCCTCTCATGGCGTCACCTCTGTTGTCGTCTTCTTGCGCCGGCGGGCCCAGGTGCCCAGGAGACCGAGCGCGAGCACCAGGAGCGGCATGCCGACGATCGTCAGCGTGAACCAAACCGCATCCTGGCTCTTGGTGTGTTGGATAGCCTTGTCGTCCTCGGAGACGACTTCGCCGGCGAACACCTCTTCGCCGCCGAGCCACTTCACGGAATCGTCGAGCACGTCGCCGCCGAACAGCTGCGCGATCATCAACACGCCCGCGCGGCCCATAGCGTTCTGGACGAGCGCGTCGCCGAAGATATCGGCATCCGCGAACGCCAGCACGCGCCAGCCATCCTTGTCCTTGCCGTCCTCGCCCTTCAACTTCGGCCCTTCGATCGCCTCGGCCAGGTTGTAACGCTGGCGCTTCTCGGTGCCGGCGTCGAACGAGTAGTTGTCGTTCGTATCGAGGAAAGCCGAGTCCATCGAGCGGATCGTGACGGTCTTCTTCGGCTGTTCTTTACCGACCACCGGCGCGTCGTCGAACGTGCCGGCCTCGACGAGCACGAGGCCCTTCGCGGCGCGCGACAGCGATGTCGTCGACGGGTGCGCCGAGAACTGGGTCGTCGCGACGAACCGGCGCTCGGCCGGCGTGCCGCGCTGGCTGAGGTACGCCTGATCGTCGGTGAGCGGCAGCGGGTTGAACTTCAGCCCGAGCTTGCCCTCGAGCGGGCCCAGCGACGGATCGCCCTTCGGATCCATCGCGATCAGCAGACGACCGCCCTTGTCGAGGTACTTCGCGAGCGACTCCCACTCGGCCGGCTGCAGCGCGATCGTCGGCGCCATCAGCATCACGAGCGTCGCGTCATCCGGGACCGCGTGGATGAGGTCCATCGGGTTCAGGTCCTTGACCTCGTAGTTGAGCTGGGCGAGCCGGGTCTTGAACACCGTCATGTGGCGCTCGGGCACCTTGCCTTTGAGCTCCGGTGGAATCGTGTCGGGGTTCGTGATCTCGCCGTGACCGGCGATCAAGTACGCTTTGCGCTTCTCGCGGACGAGCTTGAGCAGCGCCGAGTTGACCTCGCGGTCGAACGTGCGGAGCTTGCTCTGGCCCTTACGCGCCTTGTCGATCTCGGTGTCGAGCTCGATCGTCTGCGACTTCTCTTTGTCGCCGGTGCCCTTCACGAGGACGACGACGCCGTCCTTCGACACCTTGTACTTGCCGGCGAGCTCGGCATCACCGAGCCGGTCGTGCTCCTCGATCGTGAGGTGACCGGATGCCGACGCGAGCGCCGAGAAGTAGTCGCGGACCTGATTCGCGACCTCGTTCGACGGCGGGAAGAACAGCAGCACCTTGATCGGGTCCTGCTGCGCCGCGACGATCTTCTTGGTCGAATCACCCGGCGACGACGTCTTGAAGTAGCTGACGTCGCGCTCGATGTTGCGGTCGTTCGCGACGTTGCACGTCACCATCAGGAGCGCGAGCGCGAGCCCGACCGACAGGCCCGATAGGCCGATGTCGCGGACGCGCATGTACTCGATGCCCTCATCGCTGTTGCTCTTCATGTCGAGCTCCGTGCGCAGCGCGAGGCCGAGCGAGCTCTCGATCATGAACATCGGGATGAGCGAGACCACCATCACGATGCTCCACAGCACCGTCAGCGCGGTCTCGAACTTCTCGGTTCCTTTATCCGAGAAGTGGAAGTGGCCGAGGCCCCACTTCGTGGTGAACGCGTAGATCACGAGCGAGACCACCACGCCGAGCTGGCAGTAGAGCAGCGTGCGCTCGACGTTGCGGCGCGCGCCTTCGGTCGCCATCGTGGTGTACGCGCGCAGGCCGGTGACGCCGAGCACGAGCAACAGCCCGAGCCCGGTGATCACCATGCGGGTACCCGGCAAGTGCCCGAACAGGCGCTCGCCGACAAACATGAACAACAGGCCAACGCCGAACAACAGCGAGGCCCACCACGGAGAAGCAGTTCTCATTCCCATCGCTTCGCCTCCAGCGTCTTCACGGCCAACAACAAGAAGAAGTAGGTGACCGCGAGGTAATAGATGACGTCCTTGAGGTTGATGATTCCGCGCATGAAGCCGTTCTGGAAGTGGATCCACCAGAGGTCGACCTGCTCGAGCACGTCGCGCACCGGGGAGTCGAGCCGCTTCGCGAGCGGGAACAACATGCACATGATCAACACGAACACCGCGCCGAGTAGCGCGGCGACGATCTGGTGCTTGGTCAGCGCCGACGCGAACATACCGATCGCGAGCGTCGCCGAGCCGAGCAGGAACATGCCGAAGTAGCCGACGAAGATCTGCGCGAACGTGATCTTGCCGTTCACCTTGACGAGCAGCGGCATGTAGATCGACAGCACGAAGATGATCGACATGAACGTCAGCGCGGCGAAGAACTTGCCGAGCACGATCTCGGTGTCGCGGATCGGCGAGGTCTTCAAGAGAACCATCGAGTGGTTCTGCCGCTCTTCCGCGAGCAACCGGAATGCGAGCAGCACGCCGCAGAACGTCGGGATGCCACTGGCGAAATAGAAGTAGCGCTCGAGCACGATCGCCGAGAGCTGCTCGCCCGAGAGCGCCTGGCTCTGGAACAAGATGCCTTCGACGAGCAGCGCCGCGGCGGCGATGATCCAGCCGATCGGCGAGCGCAGGTATCTCCCCAGCTCGCGCTTGTAGATGATGCTAGTTGCTCGCATCGGCGCCTCCCACGAGACGAATGAACGTGTTCTCGAGCTCGCTGCGTGCGTAGTCGAGCTTCAAGAGATCGAGCTTGGCCTCGACGATCGCGCGGCTGACTTCGGCCCGCACGTCCTTGCTGGTCGACAGCGAGTACGTGAAGCCGCCGCCCTGCGCGTACGGCTCGCCGACCTTGGTGACGCTCGCGATCGCGCCGAGCACCTTGGTGATCTGCGCTTTCGGATCGTCGCCCGAGGGCGAGCGGACCGTGACCGTGATCTGGCCGATGTCGCCCTCGTGCTTCGAGAGCTCGCTCTCGCTGCCCGAGCCGACCAGCTTGCCCTTGTCGAGCACGAGCAGGCGATCACAGGTCTGGCTGATCTCGGTCAGGATGTGACTCGAGATCAGGACCGTGTGGTTCTGCTTGAGATCGTGGATCAAGTTCCGCATCTCGACGATCTGGACCGGGTCGAGACCACGCGTCGGCTCGTCGAGGATCAAGAACTGCGGGTTGTGGATGATCGCTTGCGCCAGACCGACGCGCTGGCGAAACCCGTGCGACAAGGTGTCGATCGGATCGTCGGCGACGCCGTTGAGGGCTGCGACGTCCAGCACCTCGGGCAGCCGCTTCTTCAACTCGGCGCTCGTCATGCCGCGCAGCTCGCCCGCGAACCGGATGTAGTCGGCGACCACCATCTCTGTATAGAGAGGCGGGTTCTCCGGCAGAAATCCGATCCGCTTGCGGACCGCGTGAGGATCGGCGACGGCATCGACGCCACCGACCTCGATCGAGCCGGAGCTCGGTCGGAGATCAGAAGCGAGGATGCGAAGTGCAGTTGTCTTTCCGGCACCGTTCAAACCGAGGAAGCCGACGGTTTCTCCGTCGGCGATCTCGAACGACACCGGTCCCAACGCGCGCTTGCCGCCGTAGAACTTCGAGAGTTTGGTAGCTCGAATCATTGTTAGGACCCTAAAATCGCTCGGCTTTGTTAATCGCCACGGACTGCCCCTGTCAAGCGGCCTGCCAACCTCTGTCGGGGGGCCGAAACTTCCCGCTTCAAGCGGTTAATAGATCATGAAGTACCGTTACGTAGCTCGCGTGGGCACGATCACTGCACATACTTGGGGCATGTCCACCCTTCGGTTCGGCGTCGGCGCGCTCCTGATCGTGATGGGCTGCGCTCCGATCGACCCGGCGCAGAACACGTTTCCAGAGCAGCAACCGCAGGCGTCGGGTCCGCCCGGAGGCGGTATGGATCCGGGTTACGGCTACGGCCAACCGGGCTACGGCTACCCGCAACAGCAGCCGCAAGCGGTCGGGTACAACACCCCTGATCAGCCCGGATATCCGCAGGGTTATGCGCCTGGCTATCCGGACGGCACGCAGCCGAGCACCGAGGATCAAGCCGCGGAAGCAACCGCGAATGGCACGGTCGCCGAGCCCGAGCCGAGCGCAGATCCGAACGATGCGGGTTACGACATGGGCCAGGTCGACGACGCCGAGATCGACGCGACGCTCGAGGGCTACGGCACGTGGGAAGACTCGGACGATTACGGCCGAGTGTGGCGTCCTGATACGACCGCAGTGGGCGTGGATTTCACACCCTATGAGACCTGCGGTTCATGGATCTGGAGTGACGCGGGCTGGAACTTCAATTGTGACTACAGCTGGGGCTGGTTGCCGTTCCACTATGGACGCTGGGGTTGGTTCGACGGCTACTGGGGCTGGCAGCCCGGTTACGCGTGGAGCTCCGGCGCGGTCGAGTGGCGCGGCGGCGGCGGTTACACCGGCTGGCGTCCGCTCGCGCCGATCATTCGCGATCACCGCGGCGATGGTCACAACACGCCGACCTTCCACGATCACCGCACGCATGAAGTGATCGCGCGCGACTCGCAGTGGCGGTTCACGCGGGACAGCGACTTCGGCAAGGGCCACATCCGCGGTCACCTGTTCCAGAATCCATCGGAAGGCCTGCGCGCGACGGCGAGCATCCAGCGGCCGGCGATCAAGGCGAACTACGCGGCGGTCAGCTCCGCGAGCCTCATGCGTGCGCGCCTCGGCTCGAGCTATCACCGGTCGCTCGCGAACGGCGGCGGCGGTGGTGCGATCGGCTCGCGCGCGGGTGCGGGCGCGCCTTACCGTGGTGAATCGCGCGCGGGCTCGTCGACGTACTCCGGCTATCGCATGCAACCGTCGGTGCGCACGCAGGCGCCAATTCGTGGTGACACGCCGACGTGGCGTCGCCCCGCGACGGCGTATCCGCAGCAGACGTATCGCGCACCGCAGCAGTCGTATCGCGCGCCGGCGCAGACCTATCGCCCGACGTATCGGCCGCCCGCGACGAGCGGTGGCTGGTCGCACTCGAGCGGTGGTTCGTATCAGCGTCCTAGCTACACGCCCCCGAGCACCAGCGGCTGGTCGCAGTCGAGCGGCGGCGGTGGCGGCTGGTCGCATCCGAGCGCGCCGTCGCGTTCGTTCGGCGGCGGTGGCGGTAGCTTCTCGCACTCGAGCGGCAGCTCCTCGCACTCGAGCGGCGGTGGTGGCGGCAGCTTCTCGCACTCGAGCGGTGGCGGCGGTGGCGGCGGCCACTCGAGCGGTGGCGGCGGCCGGCATCGCTAGCAGCGACGACCGCGCTTGAAGTGCCGAACCAGAACTGATGCCAGAACGTCCACGACCGCATGTCGAAGATACCGGGCGGCGCGTGGCGTAGGGCATCTCGAAATGCCTCGTCGCCAAACGAGCGGCGAGCTAGCTCGACATCTTCGGCGATCGCGAGCTGCATGATCTGGCAGAGCAGGTGATCTCGTCGCGAGAGTGCTTGCTCCGGTGGCTGCCACCACACGTAACGTCGCGCAAGCTCATCGAGATTCGCCGCGACTTGCACGAGGCCGTTGTATCACGCGTAGATATGCTCGATGGATGCCGACACGCGCTGGTTGTTGCGGCTCGCGGTCGGCTGTCTCGCCGCGATGGTGTTCTCGTTCGTGCTGCTCGACGCTCCGCTCACGCTATGGGTCAAGGCGCACGACACGCACCCGGCGATCTGGAACCACCTCCTGGCCGTCCTCGAGTACGCGATGGGGATCGAGCCGTGGCGCTGGCTCGGCACGATCGTGCTCGTCGCGGGTACCGTGATCTCGCGCGCCGTCCCGCGCTGGCACGGTGCCGCGAAGAAGTGGTTGCTGGTCGCGGTCACGCACTTCTTGGCGGCCAACTTGATGATGTGGGGCAAGCACTTCACCGGCCGGCTGCGCCCGCACGAGTGGCACGGCGGCGCGCAGTGGCTCCAGCACGGCGGCTCGTTTCCGAGCGGCCACCTGACGTTCGTCGGCAGTCTCGCACTACCGATCGCGATCCTCTATCCGCGCACGCGCAACGCGATGCTCGGCGTGCTCGCGTTCGTCGGCTGCGCGCGGATCGCGGTGTCGGCGCACTGGGCCTCTGACGTGTTTGCCGGCGTCGCGCTGACGGCGCTCGTCACGTGGGTGTGTGCGGACGCGGTGCGCCGCGCTCCGTGGCCCGCGCAGTCGCGGTAAGCTCGCGAGGTGCGGCGGCGTTTTCAAGCGGATGAGGGGCATGCTCTTCATCGCTCCGCGGTTACCGCGGGGTCCAGCTTCGAGATGACCGCTACGACGCGCGACCCTAGCTGCGCGATGCGCAGGCTTGGTCGCGGCAAGACGAGACAGGTTGGAGCGCCGCCGCACGTCTCATGACGACATTCAAGCTTCCCCGCGCGCTCGCGCTAGCACTCGTCGATTGCGCGTGGGAACGCGACGCGTTGCTCGCCCGTGTCGTTCACGTCGTGGGTGAGTACGCGCCGTGGATGCGCGAGGTCGTCGACGATGCCATCGCCGAGCTCGTGCCTCATCACGATCGCTTCGAGATCGCCGGCGAGCAGGACACCGCGGTCGAGCCAGAGCCCGATGACGTGATCGACGTCGAGATGCGCGAATGGCTCGCTCTCGAAGGCGGCGAGCTGTTCGACGACGACGAGGTCGAAGAAGATCCGCCGGACAAGCTTCGCCAGCTCACCGACTGGCTGAAGCTTCGACCGGCGTTGGGCTATGCCTTCGCGCGCGGGGCGCGTGCACGCCGCCCGTGGCTCGAAGCGCCCGAGATGCGCGACTCGCCGTGGCACGTCCCCGCGCTACCGACGCACGGCGAGCTCGCGCGCTGGCTCGGAATGTCGCACGAGCGGCTCGATATCCTCGCCGACCGCCACAATCTATCGCGTGACTCGCGCGACCCTCGTGCTCGGCACTATCGCTACACCTGGCTCGAGAAACGCAACGCTGCCGGACATCGCTTGCTCGAGGCGCCTAAGCCCGCGCTGCGCACGCTCCAACGCTACGTGCTCGACGACATCCTCGCGTACATCCCACCGCACCCCGCGGCCCACGGCTTTCGCCGCGGCCACTCGGTCCGGACGTTCGCAGCACCGCACGTCGGCCGCGAGGTCGTGCTTCGCGTCGATCTGCGCGCGTTCTTCACGTCGATCTGGGCCGCGCGGGTTGCCGCGATGTTCCGCACCGCGGGCTACCCCGCGGCCATCGCGGCCACCCTCGCCGCACTGTGCACGCACGCGACTCCACGCGACGTGATCCGCTCGGCACCTTCGGTACCCGATCGCGGGCGACTCGAGTCGCGTCACCTGCCGCAAGGTGCGCCGACCTCCGGTGCGCTCGCGAACCTCGCCGCGTATCGCTTCGATGTACGCGTCGCTGCGCTCGCCGCCCGGATCGGCGCCCAGTACACGCGCTACGCCGACGATCTCGCCCTGTCGGGACCTGCCTCGCTGGCGCGGAGCTCGGCGACGGTGCTCGCGCGGATCGCGGCGATCGCGCACGACGAAGGCTTTGCGGTCAACGCCACCAAGACACGCGTGATGCGGGCTTCGACCCGGCAGCGGCTGACCGGCCTGGTGGTCAATCAACGCCTCGCGATCGCGCGCCGCGACCTCGACGAGCTTCGCGCGATCCTTCACAACTGCGTGCGGTTTGGTCCCGAGACCCAGAACCGCGGCAGCGTCGCCGATTTCCGCGCGCACCTGCAAGGCCGCGTCTCTTGGGTCGCCTCGGTCGACGCGCGCAAGGGAGCGCGGCTCGCAGCCGAGCTCGCACGGATCACGTGGCCCGTCGCGACGCCGTTGCCTCCACCGCCAGCGTCCCCGTGACGATCAGCGCGGCGCCCGCGAGCGTCGCGAGCGTCGGTTGCTTGCCGAACACGAGCAGCTGCCAGCCGATCGCGAAGCAGATCTGCAGATAGCCCGCCGCGGTCGCGCGCGCCGCCTTCTCGACGGCGAGCCCGAGCGTCAGGAACACCTGACCGATCTGGGTCGTCACGCCGATCGCCGCGAGCAGCACCCACTCGCGCGCGGTCGGCCACTGCCACACGCTCACGGCCCAGGGCAGCGCGAGCGGCGTCGCGACGAGCGGGAAGTAGAACACGATGACGAGCGGATCCTCGGTGCGTGCGAGCTTGCGCACCGTCACGTACGCGGTCGCCGACAGCATCGCGCCGCCGATCGCGAGCACTGCGCCGACCGCATCGCCGCTCTCGCCGCCGGGGTGCATCACCAACATCACGCCGCCGAGCCCACACCCGATCGCGATCGCCGCGCCCCACCCTACGCGCTCGCCGAGTAGCCACCACGCGAGCAGCGCGGTGAACACCGGGATCGTGTTCTGCAGCACCGTCGCATCCGCGAGCGGCAGCCGGGCGAGCGCGCCGTAGTAACAAGCGAGCGCCGAAAACCCGAGCGCTCCGCGCAGTACGAGCCGCTTGCGCTCGTTTCCCCACGGCGACAACCCGGCGCGCTTGACGAGCGCGAACGACAACACCAGCGTCGCGACTGCTCGCGCGAGCACGATCTCGCCGGTCGGCAGCGTCTCGCTGCAGACCTTGACCAGCACGCTCATCGCCGAGAACCCGAGCGCGCTGATCGCGATATAGAAGACGCCGCGCGAACGCACGAGCCGCTACGATGCCAGAACGCGCGGCCGCGTTGCAGCCCCACGTGGGGCCGCCGAAGCGATAGGTCTGTACTGGTTATTGCGCGGCGGTCTGGGGCGCCAGCTTCACGTCGCCGTCGATGACGACGTTCGAGTACGTCGCGAGCACGTGGTTCGCGGCATCGGTGAAGTCGACTCTGTAATGACCGCCTGGCAGCTCGAGCGTGAAGTCATGATCGAGGCTCGCGTACGTCTCGCTGTTGATGACCGTGCCATCGCCACCGACGTCGCGCGCGCTGATCGTGATGTTGTTCAGGTCGCCGGTCGTGTCGCGCATCGCGAGCGCGCCGCTCCACGAGCCGGAGAGCGAGCCGTCGTGAAGCGCGGCACCGGTGACCTGTTCGAGCGGCCCCTGCGTGTGATCGAGGCAAGCCGTGGCACTCACCGCGAGTGCCAACACCGTGGCGGACAAAGTCAGTTTCGACATGGTCCGACCTACAGCACGCGGCGCGCCATCGCGCGGCATCGTGCAAGTGCCCGAGCGCTCGCCCGACACGTGGCGACACGTGGCGACACGTGGCGCCACGTGTCGACGGCTGCTCGAGATTCATCACCCGGCGACGAACGCTTGGCGCTCGTGCCGTCCGATGCCGCACCATGTGCCGCATGCCTCTATGTCCACGTTACGCAACGTGTCTTCATACGCAACCGAACGCTGCGGCGACCGATATGAAGTGCCATGCATCACCTTCGACTGTTCTCGATCGCTTCGTTGACACGCGCGGCTCCGCTTGGGCACGCTGCTCGTATGCGGTTGCTATTTCTTGGGGCACTGGCGGCAGGTGGGGTCGCCTGCTCGAAACCGAATCCGGTCGTCTGCTGCACGTCCCCTGCTGGGTCGTGTCCCTATAGTTGTGTAGAAGCCGTTTTCTTGGGCGGCAAGAAAAGA
>JBDUAS010000372.1:0-6009 GCA_040004535.1 Deltaproteobacteria bacterium | reverse complement strand
AGGGCTGGCTCGAGATCTGGAACCTCGTGTTCATGCAGTTCGAGCGCCGCGAGGTCGGCGGGAAATTGCACACGCTGCCGGCGCCGTCGGTCGATACCGGCGCGGGGCTCGAGCGCGTTACGAGCGTGGTCCAGGGCGTGCGCTCGAACTACGACACGGACTTGTTCGTGCCGATCCTCCACCGGATCTCGGAGATCGCGGGCATTCCGTACAACGCGGGGCCGAGCGAGACCGATACGGCGATGCGCGTCGTCGCGGATCACGCGCGGTGCTCGGCGTTCCTGATCGCGGACGGCGTGTTTCCGGACAAGGGCGATCGCCAGTACACGCTGCGCCGGATCTTCCGCCGCGCGGTGCGCCATGGCCAGCAACACCTCGGGCTCGCGAAGCCGTTCATGGCCGAGGTCTGCGACAAGGTGATCGACGTGATGGCGGCGGCGTATCCCGACCTGCGCGAGCGCCAGTCCGTGATCCAGAAGGTCGCGCTCAACGAGGAGACTCAGTTCCGCGCGACGCTCGAGCGCGGCATCACGAAGCTCGAAGGCGAGCTCGCGGAGCTGAAGAAGACCGGCGGCGCGCAGCTGCCGGGCAAGAGCGTGTTCACGATGTACGACACGTTCGGGTTCCCTGCAGATCTGACGAAGATCATGGCCGAGGAGCGCGGGCTGACGATCGACGAGACCGGGTTCGAGCAGGAGCTCGATGCGGCGCGCGCGAAGAGTCGGTTCAAGAGCGGCGACGCGGCGGTCGACACCATCTTCAAGCAGCTCGCGAGCGACCTCGGGGCGACGAAGTTCACGGGCTACGAAGGCCGCGGCACGTCGGGCGAGGGCACGCTGAAGGCGATTGTCGTCGGCGGCAAGCGCGTCGATCAGGCCGAGGCCGGCGCGGAAGTCGCGCTCGTGTTCGACCAGACTCCGTTCTACGCGGAGAGCGGCGGTCAGATCGGCGACACGGGCACGGTCGTGAGCGCCACCGCGAAGGTCCGGATCGACGATACCGAGAAGCCGGCGGGCGACATGTTCGTGCTCGTCGGCGAGGTCGCGACCGGCTCGTTGAAGGTCGGCGACAAGGTCAAGTTCACTGTCGACGACGAGCGGCGCGAGCGGATCCGCGCGAACCACTCGGCGACGCACCTGCTGAACCACGCGCTCAAGCACGTGCTCGGCAATCACGTCGCGCAGAAGGGCTCGCTCGTCGCGCCAGATCGGCTGCGGTTCGACTTCTCGCACTTCTCGCCGATGACCGAGGCGCAGAAGCGCGAGGTCGAGGATCTCGTCAATGCCGACATCCGCGCGAACAACGACAGCAAGGTCGACGTGATGCCGATCGAGCAGGCGAAGCAGCGCGGCGCGGTCGCGATGTTCGGCGAGAAGTACGGCGACACCGTGCGGGTCGTTGGCATCGGCAACGAGTCGCTCGAGTTCTGCGGCGGCACCCACGTGCGGCGCGCGGGCGACATCGGCCTGTTCAAGATCCTGGGCGAGGCGGGCGTCGCGCAAGGCGTGCGCCGGATCGAGGCGGTGACCGGCGCGGGCGCGCTCGACTACCTGCGCAAGCTCGAAGACGAGCTCGCGCATGCAGCGCACGAGCTCGGCCTGAAGGGCCAGATGTTCGGCGTCGCGGCGCGGGTCGCGCGAGCCCTCGAGGCTTCCAAGGTCGCCGACCGCGAGATCGAGAAGCTGAAGGGCCGGCTCGCGTCGGGCGGCGGCGGCCGCGACCTGCTGGCCGAGGCGGTCGTGATCAAGGGCATCAAGGTGCTCGCGGCGGCGGTCGACGTCGATGACGCGAAGGTGCTCCTGAACACGGGTGACCAGCTCAAGGACAAGCTCGGCTCGGGCGTCGTCGTGCTCGCCGGGACCGGTGGCAGTGAGGTGCGGCTCGTCGCGATGGTGACGAAGGACCTCGTGGACAAGGTGCACGCCGGCAAGCTGCTCCAGCAGGTTGCCGCACAGCTCGGCGGCAGGGGTGGCGGCAAGCCCGAGATGGCGCAAGGTGGCGGCAAGGACGTGGCGGCCATTCCGCAGGCGCTCGCGGCGGCGCGGCAGTGGGTCGAAGAGCACGCCTGACCGCTGTTAGAGTCGACTGAGAGTTGTTCGCTGGAAATTAAGCTCGACGCCAAGGAGCCCCGGGCGAGATAATTGGCGGAGGCCCGGAGCAGGGCCGAGTTATGCCCGCCGACGACCCCAGCGCCGCGCGACCGCCGCCGGTCGTGCTCCGCATCAAGCTGCGCTACGACGACGTCGACGCGATGGTCCAGCGCTTCGCGCCGAACGTCGGCAAGAGCGGCTTGTTCTTGCCGACCAAGTCGCTGCAACCGGTCGGTACCGAGGTCAAGTTCGAGCTGCGGATCGCGAACGACACGCCGGTGCTGGTCGGCCTGGGCCGCGTGAAGGCGGCGAAGGCGCCGGATCCTGCGAACCCGCGCGCGACATTCGGGATGGCGATCGAGCTGCTGCGCGTCACGCGCGAAGGCCGCGACGTGATCATCCGCATGATCGAGCGCCGGCGGGCGATGGGGCTCGCGGATGTCGCGATCCCGATGCCGGAGGATCTCGAGGCCGCGAAGCGCAGCGATGTCGACACCGCGCCGCGCGCGGACTCGGCGGCGATCGTGCGCGATGGCATGGCGGCCAGCGCGGACAGCGCCCCGATCCTGGCGACGCCGCGAGCGGGCATCGCGCCACCGCGCGCGACGAGCGAGCCCAAGCCGCCCGAGGGCTTGTTGACGTCGCCACGGCGGACGGCCGGCCCGTTGGCGGTCGCGCGATCCGTCGTCGATCGGCCGAGCGCACCGATGCTCGCGCCCGAGCCGGCGCGCGCGAAGCGGCCGCGGTTGGCCGACGTGATCGCGAAGGCGGGCGAGCTGTCGGGCTCGGCGTTCGCGACGGAAAAAGTGTCCGAGCTCGACGAGCACGTCGATGTCGCGAAGGCGCTCGCGCGGGCGAGGGTGCTCGCGGGATCGACCGACCTCGATGCAGAGCTCGCGGCGTTGCGCGAGAGTGTTTCGGCCCCGCTCGCGGAGATCAGCATCGAGGCGGCGTCGGCGGAGCTCGCGCGTCAGCTCGGCGGAGTTGCGATCGGCAAGCGGCTACGCGGCCAGAGCGCGCCGATCAGCGCGCCGATCACTGCCCTCGGCACCGCCGAGGTCACCACGGTCCCGTCACCCGAGGAAGATGAAGCGCCGCACGAATTCAAGCGGCCGGCGACGTCGAGCTCCGAGATGGATCAGCTCGCGGCCGAGGCCGCCGCGTCGATCGCGGCGACGCGTGGTGAAGGCGTGGTCGCGGTCGAGCGCGCCGACGAGCCACCGCCGATCATCGAGGCACCACGGATCGTCGAGGCACACGAGCAGGTGACCCGGATCGCGGCGATCCACGAGCCGCTCGTCGCGCCCGAGGTCCCCGAACCGGTGCGCGCACGGGCCGTGGTCGTCGAGGACGATCCCGAGCTGAGCTCGTTCGCACGCGCACTCGATGCCGCGCGCGTGCACACCGGGGTCGCGGTGCCTGCTGCGCCGATCGACACGCAGGACGACGACGACGACATCGCGGAGCTCGATCCCGACGACATCGAAGAGCTGCCGGGCGAGAGCACGAACGTCGGCACCGCGCCGGACGCGGAGCTCGCGGACAGCCTCGATCGCCACCTCGACGACGCCGAAGGCGATGCGAACGAGCTCGCGAGCTCGATCCAGCAGGCCGCCCTCGCGTACGAGGCGGAGCTCGATCAGGTTCCGGAGGCGCAAGCCGAGGAAGCGCCGGCCGATGACGACTTCGCCGAGGAAGAGATTTCCGATCTCGACGTGCTCGCCGAGGCGGATGCCGACGACGCGGATCTGCTCTCGGCGAACGCGGAGCGCGAGAGCCAGGACGCCGCACCGGCGTACGCGCCGGCCGAGCACGTCGCACACGACCATCCGGCCGAACAGGATCTGTACGGACAAGCGGTCGCACCGTACGCGCAGGCCGACGCGTACGCGCAACCGGATCCATATGCGTACGCGCAGCCCGAGCCCTACTCGAACGGGGCGCCCGCGTATGTAGAACCGGCGGCTTACGCAGAGCCTGCGGCGTACGCGGAGCCCGCGGCGTACGCGAACCCCGCGGCTTACGCAGAGCCTGCGGCGTACGCGGAGCCCGCGGCATACCCGGCACCGGCGGCCTATCAAGAGCCCGCGCCTTATGTCGATCCGTACATTCACGATCCGTACGCCGCGCAGCCGCTCGATCCGCACCGTCAGGTCACGCTCGATCCGCACGCGCCCGCGGGGCCGGATGCATCGGACGGTGTCGATCCGTACGCGGCGCAGGAAGCCGAGGATCCCGCGTACGCCGCCGAGCACGCGTACGCGCAGCAAGTCTACGCGCAACGCACGTACGCACCGCCAGCCGCCGCGCATCCGCGCAAGCGTCCCGAGGATGAGGACTTCGACTTCGCCTCGCAGCTCGACCTCGGCGACGACAGCGGCACCCGGCATCCGCCGGCGCCGTACGCGGATGGCTACGACATCCCGAGCGAGTACACGCTCGCCGAGCGCTTGCCGAATCGCGCGCCGAGCTTCGCGGAGACGCCGATCATCCCGGAGACGCCAGGCCTCGACGAAGCGCTCGAGTTCGACGAGCCCCATCAATTCGCGACGCAGACGCCGGCACCGCCGACGCCGCGCTCGACGGTCGCGCGCGCATATGTGGACGCGCAGCCCGAGGAGCGTCCGTCGGATGGCGCGATCGATTTCGACGAGCCGCACGGGTTCGCACCTCGCGACGATCTGGAGAGCGCGCTGTCGACGCTCGACGTCGATCTCGATCACCTCGAGGTTCCGCGCGCGCAACGCACGCGCCTGCCGCGCGCACGCCGCGCGAGTGATCGCGGCTCGCGCCCGTTGCCGGGGATGCCGCCCGAGCGGGCGCCGGGCGATCCTCCGACGGGACGGTCCATCTCGCGCCCGACGCGGCAACCCTCGGCTCCGCCGGCGCGCGTGACGGCAAAGCGCCAGAGCGTCGCACCGCCCGTGCCGAGCGCCGCCGCGAAGCGCCCGACCGTGCCGCGCGCAGCGAGTGAGGACGACGGCGTCTTGATCGACTTCGACGACGACGACGAGTAGCGGGGGCTACGCGAGCCCGGGATGGGCGAGCGCCTTGATCAGCGCGGGCCGATCGCCGGCATGCTGCTGCCACAGCTCGATGATCCGATCCGCCTGCGTCCGGCCGCTGGTCGCGATCGCTTCGAGCGGCGCGAGTAACGACATCGCCGCCGGTGCGACGCGGCCGAGCCCGTCCTTCGCGATCGTGACCAGCTGCTTCGCGAGCTCGCCGAGCGTGTGATGGCCGGCGCGGGTCGCGAAGCCGGCGCGCGGGACTTCATCGGCGATGCGCTGGCGCTCGGGGTACGTCAGCTTCGCCATGAGCTCCGTCGCCGCGGTCCGCGCCGTCGGATCGTAGAGCAGGCCCCGCATCAGCGGCGCGAGCGCGGCGTTCATCTCCATCGAGCCGCAGTCGCAACCGCGGACCTCGATGAACTTCTTGAGCCGGCCTTCGGGGAACAGCGTCGACAGGTGCAGCGCCCAGTCCTCGCGCGTCGCGTGCTCGCCGCTCCAGCCCTGCGCCATGAACTGGCGGAACGTCAGGTCCGCCGGCACGCGGCGATAGCCGTTGCGGTAGACGAAGTACATCGGGACGTCGAGCGCCCACTCCGTGTACGCCGTGAAGATGTCCTGCTCGGCGAACACGAACGGCACGAGGCCGGCGCGCCGGTTGTCGGTGTCGCGCCAGATCCACGCGCGATAGGTCTGGTAGCCGCTGATCTGCTCGTCGACGATCGGCGATGCCGCGTACAGCGCGGTCAAGATCGACGTCACCGAGTACAGGCACTTCATCTTCGCGGCGGCATCCGCTTCGTCGGCGAAGTCGAGGTTGACCTGAACGGTCGCCGTGCGCTGCATCATGTCGAGGCCGCGCGTGCCGACGGTCGGCATGTACGCGTGCATGACGTCGTAGCGCTCCTTCG
>JBDUAS010000371.1:0-6024 GCA_040004535.1 Deltaproteobacteria bacterium | reverse complement strand
GAATCGGCGCGGCCTTCTCGGCCTCGTTCGCGGCGATCGCGGCGTACGCGGCCGGATAGACCTCGAGGATGTAGAGCGTCTGGCCGCGCACGATCATGTCGCCGTGACGCATCCGGTTGATCAGCTGGCTCTGCTCGCCCTGGATCCCCGTGATGATCTGCGAGGAAATGATCTTCGGCTTGATCCGGTCACCGCGGCCGACGCCCATCCGGCCGACGATCGCGTCGACCGCCGCTTCGACCTGACCCTTGTCGCGATCGTGGAGCTCGAGCATGCCGTACGCGCGCTCGACGATCTGCATGCCGGGACGACACCTCGTCGTCTTCAATGCAGCGTCGGTCAGCTGATTGATCGCGATGCCCGGTGCGATCTCGATGAACGCGGCGGCCTCGTTCTCGAGCGGCATGAAGCCGGCGCAGACCGTCTGGAGAAACCCTGTCAGCTGCGGCTGCAGCGCGTCGATCACGGTGAGCGCACGAAGCTCCATCGCGGCGACGCTATCACAGCCTCATTTGTCGGCGCAGGGGTCGAGCTGATCGTTCAGGTCGTAGTCGATGGACTAATCGGCCGCGCCGATGACGAGCGGATGTCCAACGTCTCCCGCCAGACGAAGACTCGCCGGCGCTTCTTCGCGGTATCCCGCCTCGCCTTCGGGCGGCGCCGCGACGATGTCCTTCATCATGAGCCCGGCGATCGTGACGCGCATGCCAGGTTCGATCAGCACCTCCTCGAAGATGCCACCCGCGCTCGCCTTGAGTCCGTGTAGCGCGAGGAACGACACGCGGCGCTCGCGTTCATCCGACGTCCTCGGAGGCGGCAGCTTCGTGTTCGGCAGATCGAGCAACGCGTGGCGACCTTCGATCGCGACCGGCATGGTGTCGCCGTCGCGTTCGAGGACGAACGGCACCATCACGAGCGACTCGCGCGCTTTGAAGGCGCGACGCACGAGGCCGCCGGCACTCGTCACGCGTGAGCGATAGACGACACAGCGCCGTCCCGAGATCGGGGCAACGATCGTCTCGTCGGTGGCGCGGACGATGCCCGTCACACGCACGACTGCGCCTTCGTCGGTCTCCGCGCCGAGCACCGGGCGCGAGCGCAGCTCTTTACGCGCGCGCCGGCGCTCGAGGATCTTGCGGCTCGCTCCGATGGCCGCCGATCCGACCATCACGAGCCCGACCGCGAAGTTCGCGAAGTCGCTCACTCGACGCTTTCGCTAGCCTGTTCAGGCCTTCGGGGGCTCGTCCCAGTCGACGAAGTCTTCATGCTTCTCGCGCGACAGGATGTCGATCGCGGCGGCGGCGCCATCGCCGGCGCTGATGATCGCCTGGCTCCGGCCGGGGCGCGACATCCGGCCGACGACGTAGACTCCGTCGAGCGTGGACTTCGCGTGCTTGTCGGTCGTGATGCCGGTCTTCTCGTCGAACGTCAGGCCGAGCTGCTTCGCGAGCTTCGGCGACTTCCCCTCGGAGAGCACGAGGTACCTCGCGGACGCGGTGCCGCCGGTGGTGAACGTGACCTTGAAGCCGTCGCCTGTCTTCTCGACGTTGTCGACGTGCTCGTCCTCGACGGTCACGCCAAATGCACCGACCTGCTTGCGCGCGATCGCCTGGAAGTCAGCGCCGGCGATCTCGGGCAGGCCCAGGTAGTTGCGGACCAGCGCCCAATGCATCGCAGTCTTGTCCTGGCCGTAGACGGCCACGTCGAGCTTGTTCTTCGCGAGGAACAGTGCGGCGCTGAGGCCGCCGGGGCCATCGCCGATCACGATCACGTCAGCCATGGGTGCAGCCTACACCGCCTACCGCCTAACGACGCGGGCCGCGCTTGCCGAAGCTGCGACCCTGGCCGCCGCGCTTCGCCGGTGCGTCGCCGGCGCCGGCACGCGTGCGCTTCGCCGGCAGCTCGTCGGAGACTTCGTCGCCGCGCTTCGCGAAGCTCTTGTTCGGCGCGTTGACGCGCCCGAAGCTGGAGCCACCGCCCGCGCCGCGATCGTCGCGACCGCCACGGTTCGCTGCGCCGCGATTCGATCCGCCGCGTTCGTCGCGGCCACCGCGCGACGGACCACGATTCGGTGCGCCGCCACGGCCCGATGCGCCGCCGCGATCCGAGGCACCGCGATCATCGCGGGTGCGCGTCGCGCCACGAACACCAGGCGCACTGCGATCGTCGCGACCGCCGAAGCCACCGCGGCTCGGGGCGCCGCCACGGCTCGAGGTGCCGCGATCGTCGCGACCACCGAAACCGCCACGGCTCGACGTACCGCGGCTCGACGTACCGCGGCTCGACGTGCCGCGATCGTCGCGCCCACCGAAACCGCCACGGCTCGTTGTGGCCCCACGGCCCGACGTGCCGCGATCGTCACGACCGCCAAAACCACCACGGCTCGCTGCACCGCCACGGCTCGACGCGCCGCGATCGCCAAAGCCACCACGGCTCGCTGCGCCGCCACGGCTCGACGCGCCGCGATCGTCGCGACCGCCAAAGCCACCACGGCTCGCTGCGCCGCCACGGCTCGACGCGCCGCGATCGTCGCGACCGCCAAAGCCGCCACGGCTCGCTGCGCTGCCACGGCTCGACGCGCCGCGATCGTCGCGACCGCCAAAGCCACCACGGCTCGATCCGCTGGCACGACTCGACGCGCCGCGATCGTCGCGACCGCTGCTCGGCGCACGGCCGCCGCTCGCGCCGCGATCGCCACGAGCGCCGTCGGAGGCGCCGCTCGCCGCTCGATTCCACGTGCCGGCGCGGCGTCCGCCGGTTCCCGACGATTCGCCACGACCCGCGCCGCCAGGGCGCGAGCCCTTGAACCCAGCGCCCGGCCCCCGACCTTCGCCGCCGCCGCGCGAGCCCTTGAACCCGGCACCCGACCGCGGACGACCTTCGCCGCCACCGCGCGAGCCTTTGAACCCGGCACCCGACGTCGGACGGCCCGCAGTCGCTTTCAAACCGGCTCGTGCTTTCGAGCCGGTTTGCGCAGGTGCGGACTCCGGCGCGTCTTCATCGTCGTCGTCGTCATCATCTCGCGCGCGCGGATCAGCCAGATCGTCGTCGAGCTCGTCTCCGCCGCGTGCGTGCGGATCCGAGAAGTCGTCGTCCTCGTCGTCCATGTCGTCGTCGCGCCCGGCGGCGGCGCGGCTCGCACCATTGCCGGCGCCAACATGACCAGCGTCGCCCACGCCCGCTTCGCCGGAGCCCGGTGCATGGCCGGCGATCGCGGCAGCCTCTTCCGCTTCGACGCGCGCCTTCGCGCGAGCGCGCCGCGGGATGTCGGTCGTCTCGCGGCTCGCGGTCCAGCGACCACGCGCGACCGCGCTGTGATCGAGTCCGACCGCATCGCGCAGCTGGTTGAGCTCTTGCTGGGTCAGCTCGCGTGCGTCGCCGACGCGCAGGTGATGAAACGTGAGGTTCGCGAACGCGACCCGCTGCAGCTTGTCGACGCGAAAGCCGAGCGCCTCGAACATGCGGTGCACCTGGTGGTGCTTGCCTTCGTGGATCGTGACCGCGACCCAGCTGTGCTTGCTCTCCGACGGCAGCAGCGCCACCTCGGCCGGCTGAGTGACCGTGCCGTCGTCGAGCTCGACGCCCTTGCGCAGCAGCTTGAGCTGGTCCTGTGTGACCTCGCCGTGGACCTTCGCGTGATACGTCTTCGGGACGTGACTCGCCGGCGCGAGCAACTTGGCGGCGAGGTCGCCGTCGTTGGTCAGCAGCAGCACGCCCTCGGTGTAGAAATCGAGCCGCCCGACCGGCTTCACCGGCACCGGCACGTTCGGCAGATAATCCATCACGGTCGGCCGACCGCGATCGTCGGTCACGGCGGTGATGCAGCCCTTCGGCTTGTTGAGCAGGACGTAGAACTTGTCGAGCGGATAGACGGACTCGCCGTCGACCGTGATCGAGTCGTTCTCGGGGTCGACCTTCGTGCCCAGCACGGTGACGACCGCGCCGTTCACCGTCACCCGGCCGCCGGTGATCATTTCCTCGGCCTTGCGACGCGCTGCTACGCCCGCCGTCGCAAGAAAGCGCTGCAATCGCACGGCCTCGGACATCGGCTGAGCTTGTAGCTCAATTTGTCGGGTCGGGGTCGTCGGAATCCGCGGATTCGTCGACGTCGGCCGCCGGCTGGTGCTCGGCCTCCTCGGCGTCTGGCGCTGGCCCCACGTGGGGCTGAGCTTCGGACACGACCGGGTCGTCGTCCGCGCCTAGCTCGAGCTCGTCCACGCTGGCTTCGGTCGCTTGCCCCACGTGGGGCGAAGCCTCGGACCCAACCTGGGGTTCGTCGACCTGGTGTTCGTCGGCACCGAGCTCGAGCTCGTTCATGCCGGCTTCCGGCGTCTGCCCAACCTGGGGCGAAGCTTCGGACACCAGCTGGTGCTCGTCGTGAGCCTGGGGTTCGAACGCCTGCTCGTTCGCGCGCAGCTCGACGTCCTCCGAGTCCGGCGTCTGCCCCACGTGGGGCGGAGCTTCGGACTCGACCTGGTGTCCGTCGGCGCCGAGCTCGAGCTCGTTCATGCCGGCTTCCGGCATCTGCCCCACGTGGGGCGAAGCTCCGGACACGAGCTGGTGCTCGCTTGCTTCGACTTCGTCCGCCACGACAGCGGCGAGATCTTCGGACGCCGCGAGCAGCTCTTCAGACGCGAGCTCGACCGCGTTCGAGCTTGCAGCGATGTCGGTCGTCACAGATGCGAGCTCGTCCGAGACGACCTCCGCGTCGTGCGCCGCGACAATCGCTTCATCGGACGCGTGCATCGCGTCGGACACGTGCTGCGCGTCGGACGCGTCTTGCTCGTCGGACTGGCTCTCGTCTGCGAGTGCGCCCGCGCGGATAGCGTCGATATACGACCGGGCTTCGGACCCGGCCGGCGACATCTCGCCGGACATCGCCATGGCCTCGGGGTCCGGCTCGTCCGAGAAGATGTCACGGAACGCGGCGGGTGAACCGCCGGACATCGCGGCCTCCGCCAGGTCGGCGCCGACCTCGTGGCGCGAGTCGAGCCGCGCCTCGGCTTCGGCCTCGGCAGCAGCGTGCTCGGCCAGGATCGAATCCACGATCGAGCCTTGGTCCTGAGCGCCCTCGCCGGCCGCATCGCCATCGAGGTCGCCGAGCGCTTCGTCGCCCTCGGGCTCGAGCAGTTCGCCATTGGCGTCGAGCGCGACGCCGAGGCGATCGCTCATGACCTGCCGGCTCTCGGCGGTCAGCTCGCTGTACTCGCGCAGCGTCGGCAGCTCTCGCAGATCGCTGAGGCTGAAGAAGTCGAGGAACTCCTTCGTCGTGCCGTAGAGCGTCGGGCGCCCGACTTCTTCGCGCCGGCCGAGCACTCGGATCAACGAGCGGTCGAGCAGCAGGCGCAGCGTGGCCGACGAGTCGACACCACGGATCTCGTCGATCTCCGGGCGGGTGATCGGCTGGCGGTACGCGACGATCGCGAGCGTCTCGAGCTGCGCACGCGACAGGCGGACCGGCCGACCTTGGATCAGCTGCTGGACCCAGGTCGAGAACGCGGTGTTCGTGCGGAACTGGTAGCCACCGGACACCTGGTGCAGCGCGATGCCGCGATCTTTGTAGTCCTCTTTAAGCTCGGCGAGCGCCTGCTCGATCCGCGTGACATCGCTGACGCGCGTCAGCTGACGGAGGCGTTGCAGCGTGACCGGCTTGTCGGTCGCGAAGATCAACGCTTCGATCAAGTGGCGCAGCTGCACCGGCGAGAGCGAGCTGGGAAGCAGCGCGGCTTCGACGCCGGCTTCGTCGGTGATCGGATCGCCGACGACATCGTCACCCTCGACCGCATCTCCACCGGCGGTGTCAGCTGCCGCGTCGTCGCTGGATGCGGCCATCGCGTCGCCATCGGCCTCATCGCCCGACGCGTTCACGCGCTCGGAGTCGGGGTCGAGCTCGGAACCGGTATCGGCATCTAACGCGGAAGCCGAGGCGGCGTCGCTGCCGGCGGCAGTGACGACATCGGATGCAGAAACGGCATCGGCATCGGCATCGGCATCGGCATCGGCATCGGCATCGGCATCGGCATC
>JBDUAS010000019.1:0-55585 GCA_040004535.1 Deltaproteobacteria bacterium | reverse complement strand
CGCTCCGAGGCGGCGCGGACGGCAGCAAGTGATGGGCTGCGAGGCGGTCGCGGAGCTCGTCTGGAGCGAGCTTGGTGTAATCGCGTGGCACCTCGACGAGGATCTGGCCTTCGCCGAGGATTCCGTTCCTGCACGCGCGCAGATGCCCGAGCATGCGCGGCGAGGCGCATACGATCACCCGTTCGCTGTGATGCTGATCGCAGAGCTCGCGGATCCGCGCGAGGACCCAGCGCGCGAACGTCTCGTCGAGCTTGTCGAGGTTGTAGTCGCGGTGATCGTCGAGTCCGAACCCATGTGCCGCGACCCGGCTCGAGCCCGGCTTGTCGCTGAACAGCTCGCTCGGTCGTTCGTGCCGCGCGGGATTCACGAGACTCTCGTCCTCGACGAACGATTCGTGCATCCCCGAGCCGTCGGCGGTGCGCTGGTAGTGAAACAGGCGGCCTCGCGTCGCATCGATGGCGGCAATACACGCGTTGTACATGGGTGACCGGCCTGCAACTATATGGCCGCAACCCCGCGACGCACGGGGTTCGCGAACCGCAACTATTGCGCGTTTCCGCGGGCCGCCGCCGAGGTTCGGAGGTAGCGTGTGGGCGATGGAAGGTGGTGACCTCCAGGCGGTGCTACGGGCCGTTCCGGACCTCTATCTCGTGCTCTCGCCAACGCTCGCGGTCATCGAGGCGAGCGACGCGTGGCTCGCGGCGGTCGACCAGACCCGCGAGAGCGTGATCGGCCAACCGCTGTTCGGCTTGTTCCCGCAAGATCCTGCCGACCCCAGTGGCCAGGCACGCACGCGCCACGTCATGGAGCAGGCGATCGCCGACAAGCGTCCGTACGCCGTCCCGGCCCACCTCTACACGCTGCTGCGCGACGGCGTCCCGAGGCCGCGCATGTGGACGAGCACCGAGGTCCCGGTGCTCGACGGCGACGGCGAGGTGCGATGCCTGCTGCATCGCCTGGTCGATGTCACCGAGCTCGTCGAGTCGCGGCACTACCAACGGCTGCTCGACAGTGCACCCGATGCGATGGTGATCGTCGGGCAGGACGGCGTGATCCGGTTCGCGAACACCCAGGCCGAGGTGATGTTCGGCTATTGGCGGGTCGAGCTCGTGGGCCAGCGCCTCGAGCTGTTGATTCCGGACCGCTTCCGCCCAGGCCACGGCACCTACCTCGAGCGGTACTTCCGCGAGCCGAGGACGCGCTCGATGGGCTCCGGGCTCGAGCTCTATGGCCGCCGCAAGAATGGCAGCGAGCTGCCGATCGAGGTCAGCCTCAGCCCGCAAAGCGACGAGACCGGGATGACGGTGTCGGCGGCGATCCGCGACATCACGGATCGCAAGCAACTCGAGCGAGAAGCACGGATCACGAACGACCGGCTGAAGAGTGCGGTCGAGAGCATGGAGCACGCGTTCGCACTGTTCGACGCCGCCGACCGGCTCGTGCTGTGCAACAGCGTCTACCGGGCGTTCGTCCACGATGTGGGGCCCGGTGCTCTCGTCGGGCGCAGCTTCCACGAGCTCCTCGATTCGTGGCTGAGCGATGTCGAGTTTGCCGATGCGGCCGCGCGCGAGCGGTTCCGCGCGGAGCGGTTCGCACACCGGCGTGAGCAGACCACTTCGTTCGACGTCCGGATGCGGGACGGCCGCAGCCTGCGCATCATCGATCGGCACACGCCCGAGGGTGGCATCGTCAAGACGATCCTCGATCGCACCGATGACGAGCGTCGCGCGGCGGAGCTGCTCGAGGCGCGGGTCGCAGCGGAGGCGGCGAGCGATGCGAAGAGCGAGTTCCTGTCGTCGATGAGCCACGAGCTCCGCACGCCGCTGAACGCGATCCTCGGGTTCGCGCAACTGCTCGAGCGCGACAAGAAGGAGCCGCTGAGCCAGCGCCACAAGGACCGGGTCGGGCAGATCCTGCGTGGCGGAGAGCATCTGCTGCGCCTGATCGACGACATCCTCGATCTCGCGCGGATCGAGGCGGGTCGGATCTCGGTCTCGCCCGAGCCGGTCGGCGTCGCCGACGTACTCGCGGAGATCCAGCGCACGCTCGAGCCGATCGCGACGCGCCATCACGTCGTGCTTCGCGTCGAGCCGGCGCCGCACGACCTGCCGATGGTGATCGCCGATCGTACGCGGTTCGCTCAGATCCTGATGAACTTCGGGTCGAACGCGATCAAGTACAACCGCGCCGGTGGCCACGTGACCTTTACGGTCGAGGTTAACGAGCCGTGCGTCCGGATCACCGTGAGAGATACCGGCTTCGGCATCCCGACCGCGAGCCAGGGCAAGCTGTTCCAGCCATTCCAGCGTGCCGGCCAGGAGCTCGGGACGATCGAGGGCACCGGTATCGGTCTCGTGATCACGAAGCGGCTCGCCGAGCTGATGGGGGGCGCGGTCGGCTTCACGAGTGCCGCCGACGAAGGTTCCGCGTTTTGGGTCGAGCTGCCGGCTCGCCACGAGCCCGCGACGGCGCGTCCCGTGATCGCGCGTGCGCCGGTCTCTCCGGTCGCCGCCGTCGTCGAGCGGAGGCTCGTCCTCTACGTCGAGGACAATCCCGCGAACATCGTGCTCATGCGCGACCTGTTCGAGGAACTGGACCAGTACACGCTCGTCACGATGCCGACGGCCGAGCTCGGCGTCGAGCACGCGCGTGCGAGCAAGCCGGCACTCGTGATCATGGATATCAACCTGCCCGGGATGAGCGGGCTCGACGCACTGGCGGTGCTGCGCCGCGACCCCGCGACGGCCCCCATCCCGGTGATCGCGCTGACCGCGGCGGCCGCCGATCGCGATCGCAGGCGCGGCCTCGAGGCCGGGTTCGCCGAGTATCTGACCAAGCCCGTCATCGTCGACGTGCTGATCGCGGCGATCCGCGCCGCGCTCCTAGAGCCAGCCGCGCCGGAGTAGCCACATCTTCACGCCCTGGGTCAGCACGAGATAGCCGGCGAGCGTCGCGAGCAGCACCGGCCAGTACAACCCCGGTAGCGGCACGAACCCGAGGTACGTTCCGATCGGCGAGAACGGCAACGCGATCGCGGCCGCCGAGATGACGAGGCTCATCGCGGTGACCGGCACGACGCGCGGCTCTGGACGAACGGAAGCCGGTGCGTGCGGATGACGTGGATGATCAACGTCTGGGTCAGCAGGCTCTCCACGAACCAGCCGGTCTGAAACAGGCTCGCGTTGGCGTGGAACACGTAGAGCATCACGAGGAACGTCGTGTAGTCGAACAGCGACGAGCACGGCCCGATCACGCGATGAATCGGGTCAGCGCGCACATGTTCCACGGACGCGGGCGCTGGATCTGATCGGCATCGACCGCGTCGGTGGGGATCGTCGACTGGCCGAGATCGCGCCAGCGCGCGGATCTGCGGTCGCGAACGACACGGTCGCAAGCGTCGCGAGCAGGATCACGAGCGGGTTGCGCATCGCATGCCACAGCCGCCGGACGAGTCCGGGCGGTCGATCGCTCGCGAGCCGGTTGGGCCCAAACTCGGCGAGGCGGGTCCGAGCCTCCGTGGAGCTCAGGCCGGCGGCGGTCGTAGCGAGCCGGGCATATGCGGCCGCGGGCTCGGCGCCGGCGAGCTCGAGCAAGCGCGGCGAGGCGCGGATCGTGTTCGCCCGTGCCGGCGGCATAGGTCACTTCGCGAAGTGATCCCGGTGAACGAAGCGAACCACGTCGCGGCGGATCCGCGGCGTGATCTGCGGCGCGATCGCGTGTCCGATCCGCAGCGCGTAGGCGATCCGCCAGGGCGCCGTGATCGCGAGGACGTGCTCGACGTCGCGCTCGATCTCCGGGGCGGCGAACGAGCTCACGACCTGAAAGTCGAGGTGCAACGCCTGGGCGATCAACCACATGTTCTCGAGCATGCAACCGAGGCCCATCATGCCGAGCACGTCATGCTCCGAGGCCGGCGCGTGCACGGTCGGATCGAACACCACGACGATCAGCATCGGTGCGCCCGAGATCAGCTCGCCGAGCACGCGTGGGTTCTCCGCGGAGCCCGGCGCGGGCTGGTCGCGGCCTCCCGGTGGGATCGACGTCGCGAGGATGCCGGTCTGGCGGCGCTCGAGCTCCTCCGGGGTCGGCGCGAGCTGGCAAGAGCTCTCGGCGAGGAACAACGGCGACATCGGTGCGCGGATCGTGCCGAGCTCCGCGAGCACCGCCGGGCTTTCGACGACGACGAGCTGGAAGTTCTGCATGTTGTGCGGGCTCGGCGCCCAGCGCGCGGCCTCGACGAGGAGCGCGAGCTCTCGCGGCGTGACGTGCCACGTGGGATCGAACGGAGTGCGTGAAGAGTGGCGCGACCAGATCAGGTGATGCGCGCGTTCTGCTGGGTCGGCTTCCATATCGCCTGTTCGGTTGCAGCGCTCGTGCCGATCAGCGGCGCGACCGAGCGACGAGGACCGGCCGGGCCGCGTGGCGCACGACCCGTTCGGCGACCGAGCCGAGAAACATCCGCTGGAGCCCGGTGCGTCCGTGGCTGCCGACCGCGACGAGGTCGAACGCTTTCTCCTCGCCGAGCACGGCCAGCACCTGTGTGCCGGGACGGCCGATCCGGACGAACGCGGTGAGCTTCGCGGGTTGTTTCGCGATGGCCGCGGCGCCCCAGGTCTCGAGCAGTTTCTGCGATCCGCCGCCGAGCCCCGGATGGACATCGATCCCCGATTCGCCGGCGTAGATCCGAGGCGGTTCGATGATGTGAAGTAGCGTGACGGTGCGGTCTGGGACCGGCTCGAGCTCGAGTGCGAGATCGAGAGCCAGGCGCGACGACTCGGAGAAATCGACCGGGCACAAGATCCGCTCGAACGGCGGGCACTCGCCATCTCGTGGGATCGCGAGGACGGAGCAGGGCGCGTGGCGAACCACCATCTCGGTGACCGAGCCGAGGAACATGCGGCCGATGCCGGTACGGCCGTGGGTGCCGATCACGATCAGATCGATCTCGGGATCGGCCTGGGCGAGCTCCACGATCTTCACCCATGGTTCGCCATCGCTCATCCTCGACGACACGCGGGGAACACCGAGCGAGCGGACCTCCTCGACGGCCAGCGCGAGCGCGCGATCGTTATCCTCGACCTGGCCCTTCACGAGCTCGACCGGATACACGAACTCTCCCGCGACCGAGCCCGGCGGGAGGAACCAGGAGTGTGCGACGACGAGCTCGCTGCCGTGAATCTTCGCGAGCCGGGCGGCAAGCACCATCGCCTTGCGAGAGCCCGCGGAGAAATCGATCGGACACAGGATCTTGCGAAAGCTCATGGAGCTCCAGTTCTGCAACGGACTGGCCAACGTTGAACGGCCTTGGCCGGCGATTTCGCGCAGCTCTTGCGCGCGTGCGAACTGGCCTGTCACTTGCTGCGCGACTGTTCATGAGCTGGGCGAAGCGCGAAGGGTTGCCGTATCCGCTCGGCGTGTCGCGCTGCGAGGACGGCTCGTTCAACTTCGCGCTGTACTCGAAGCACGCGACCGAGCTCCGCTTGCTGTTGTTCGACGACGTCGACCAGGCGACACCGACATTCCAGGTGGCACTCGATCCGCTCGTCCACAAGTCGGGACGCGTGTGGCATTGCCGTGTCGCCGCACGAGAGCTCGGCCGCTCCCGGTACTACGCGTACGTGGCCGACGGGCCCTCTTCGATCGCGCCGTTCGAGATCCATGCATTTCATCGCGACAAATGGCTCGTCGATCCGTACGCCCGCCGGATCGCGTTCCCTGCGGCATTCTCGCGCGAGGCCGCGTGCGGCGACGGGAGCAACGCGGGCAGGGCGCCGCTCGGCGAGATCGTCGTCGACGCACCAGCCGCGCCTGCCGAGCGAGCTCCTCTCCACGAGGCCGATGCCGTGATCTACGAGCTCCATGTCCGCGGCTTCACGCAGCACGCGAGCTCTGGTGTCTCCGGCGCGACACGCGGCACGTTCGCGGGCGTGATCGCGAAGATTCCGTACTTGCGCGACGCAAGCTCGAGAGCGCGTCGTATGTCGTCGAGGCGCGCTCGCTCGTCGTGCTGTGGCGGTGACGATTACCACTTACAGGCCGATCCATTACGTGAGCTGCATGGAAGCTCGCGACCGTGTGGGGCGGGCCAAGGCGAGCGCGAGAACCGGGACCACGCCGACGAACACGGCGAGCGCGAGCCAGCGTACGTCCACCGCCGCGAAGCCAAACAGCGAGCGCAACCACGGAATGCTGATAGTGGCGGCGACCACAGCGGCGACGGCGAGCATCATCCAGCGCACAGCGGAGTTGCGCTCGGCACGCGCTCGCCGGTGCGGCCGGCCGCGCGACGCCACGACGAGCGCCAGATCAGCTGCGATCAATGCAAAGAATCCCAGGGTGCGCATCGCCGCGTCGTCGGCGCCGATGAGATGCGCGTACGCGATCACCGCGAGCGGTCCAGCGAGCGCCGAAGCCCCGAGCGCGATGGCAAACGCAACGCGTGTCGCTTCGAACAGGTGCTCTTGGCGCCCGCGCGGACGGCGTTGCATCACATCCGCCGCCGGTGGCTCCTGCTCGAAGACGATCGCGCAGGTCGGATCGATCACCAACTCGAGGAGCACGATGTGAACGGGGGCGAGCATCAGCGGCCATCCGAACAGCGGCGGTAGTAGCGCGAATCCCGCGATCGGGACATGGACCGACAGCAAGTAGCTCGCGACCTTGCGAAGGTTGTCGTAGATCGTCCGTCCCATGCGAATAGCCGCGACGATCGCCGCGAGCGAGTCGTCGAGGATGACGAGCCCGGCGGCCTCGCGGGCGACGTCTGTGCCGTGGCCCATCGCGATGCCGACATCCGCCGCCTTCAGCGCCGGCGCGTCATTCACGCCGTCGCCGGTCATTCCGACGACCTCGCCCGCCGCGCGGAGCGCCTGAATGATACGGAGCTTGTGGGTCGGCGTTGCTCGCGCGATGACCTCGATGTGGCGGAGCCGCTCGGACAGGTCGCTGTCCCCGAGTGCGCCGAGCTCGGGCCCGGTGATCACATCGTCGTCTTGCAGTCCCGCCGCGCGTGCGATCGCCCGGGCAGTCACAGGATGATCACCGGTGATCATGACCACTCGAACACCTGCAGCGCGGCACGTCGCGATCGTCTCGGCCGTGTCGGGGCGCAACGGATCGGCGAGCCCGACCAGGCCGACGATCTCGAACGCGTAGTCGTGCGGGTTGCTCGGAATTTCGCCGCGGCGATGGGTCGCGTGCGCGACACCGAGCACGCGCAGTCCCTCGCGCGCCATCGCATCGACGCGAGCGCGCCACGTCGCGGCCGTCGTCGCATCGAGATGACACAGATCGAGGATCGCCTCCGGTGCGCCCTTGGTCGCGACCACCATACGCTGGCCGTCGTCACGCCACACGTGGGTGACGGCGAGGAGGCCGGGCGACAGTGGATATTCGCGCATCCATTCCCAGCGCGGATGAACGTGCTCGGTCGCGCCAAGTGTCTGCTCGGCGAGTTGGCCGAACGCACGATCCATCGCATCGGTCGTCTGGCGCGGACATGCGAGCAGGCCATACTCGATCGGCTCGTGGGCGGATTCGGGCAGCTCGGACGCGTTCGGATCGACAACGTGCGCCACGCTCGTCACGATCTTGCGAATCGCCATGCGGTTCACCGTCAGGGTGCCCGTCTTGTCGACGCACAACACGGTGACCGCACCGAGCGTCTCGATCGCGGCGGCCCGGCGAGCGAGCACGCGATGCCGCGTCATGCGCCACGCTCCGAGGGTCAGAAAGACGGTCAGCACGAGCGGCAGCTCCTCGGGCAGCAGCGACATGGCCAACGTGATTCCGGCGAGACTGGCCTCGAGCAAGCCGTGGCGCGCCGCGAGGTGGATCGCGACGAGCGCGCCGCATAGCGCGAGCGCGATCACGGCGATGCGCCGGACGACGTGCACCACCTCGCCCTGAAGCGGCGCGCGGGCGAGCTCGATTCGTCCGAGGGCAGCGCCGATCCGACCGACTTCGGTGGTCGCACCGGTGCGCACGACCTCGGCGATCGCATTGCCGGACCCGACGAGTGTACCCGCAAAGACCGCTGCACCCGGCTCGCCGGGGCGGCCGAGCGCTTCGACCTCGGCGTCCGGCGTGCGCACGACTGCTACCGACTCGCCGGTCAACAACGACTCGTCGATCGTGAGCGGTGTCCCGTCGCGCAACAGCGCATCGGCCGGCGCTCGATCGCCCTCTCCAACATGCACGACATCGCCGGGGACGAGCGCGCGAGCATCGATCTCGCGCCATGCACCGTCGCGCAGCACACGTGCGCGCGGGCTCGCGAGCTCGCGCAGGGCGTCGAGCGCGCGCTCGGTTCGACGTTCCTGCACGAGGGTGATCGCGACGATCACCAGCACCGAGACCCCCAGCGCCGCGGCCTCCGCGAGGTCGCCGAACGCGACGTAGAGTCCGGTCGCGACCAGCAGCAGCAAGAGCATCGGCTCGCGCACGATTCCCAGCACGAGCTGCCACCGCGTCCGCCGATCATGCGACGGCAGCTCGTTGGGCCCGACCTCGGCGAGGCGGCGGCGCGCGGTCTCGGTCGTCAGGCCCGATAGCGTCCCGGTCATCGCGCCTCGCGAGTCCGCGCGGCCAGGATGGAACCAAGACAGAGAATTCGCCACGGCATGGTCATCTCGCTTGCCAGCGCATGGCGAATGCACGTAGCTGTTCATCGCCAAGCGCAAAGCGAGTCCAGTTCCTGGCCAGCATGTCCGGACCATCAGCATGCGCCATGCCGCGCCTCTCTTGGCTGGATCGAGACGAGCGTGTACGGCTGGCGTCGCGTGCTGCAAGCCACGCAAGCTCTGCGCGAGACCGCGGCGGCGCTGCACTCGCGTCCCACCGATTCCAGGGAGCGGGGGCCTCGTGGCCGCAAATTCGCGGGCAGGGCGTATCGCATTGCGACTGGAACATCACGTGCACGCCGGGCGTGGCATGAAGGAACAAGTTTCTACCTGGGACGAGGTTCGCCGCATCGCCGACGAGCTCGAGCTGAAGATCCACCTCGCCAGCATGGACGCGCGCGACCGCTGGCGCGTGCTCCAGCCGCGCCTCGTCGAGATCGAGAAGTCGATCGAGGCTGCAGGCAATCGCGCGGGCGATGTGGTCGAGCACGAGGTCGCGTCGGTCGGCGCCGCCTTGCGCCGGCTGTGGGATGACGTCGCGCGGCCAACGAAGCCGGCCTAGGTCTCACGGCGACCCGTCCTTCAAGGATCAGCCCGGGATGATCACCGCGCGGCCGTGCAACTCGCCGCGGCGCAGCTTGCCGTACGCGGTCATCGCTTCGTCGAGCGTGAACGATTCGACCTCGAGTCGGATCCGGCCTTCGCGCGCGAGTGCGACGAGCTCCATCAGCTCCGGGATCGTGCCCCAGTAGCTGGTCGCGACCTGCGCGCCATAGGGCAACCCGAAGAAACTGACCGGCAGCGTCCCGCCCGCGAGACCGACGATCACGAGCCGGCCCTCCGCGCGCAACAGCTTCGCACCGAGAGCGAGCGTCGCGTCGGCGCCGACGAAGTCGAGCACGACCTGCGCGCCGCCGGTGAGGCGACGGACGGCCGCAGCGGCGTCCGGACCACTCGCGACGCAATGATCGGCGCCGAACCGGCGCGCTGTCTCGAGCTTGCCGAGGTCGCTGTCGATCGCGATCACGAGCGCGCCGGTGGTCGCCTTCAGGAGCTGTAGCGCCATCTGGCCGAGGCCGCCCACGCCGATCACGACCGCACACGCACCGGGGACGAGCAGGTCGCGCGCGCTCGCGATCGCGTGATACGGCGTCAACCCGGCGTCGCCGAGCGGCGCGGCGCTGATCGGATCGAGGTCGCCGATCGGCACCAGGAACCGCGCGCTCGGCACGAGCATGTACTCGGCCATGCCGCCGTCGAGTCCGAGCCCACCGCCGGCAGCGGGGAGCTCCGCCGCATGATCGCAACAGTTCTCGCGGCCGAGCCGGCATGGTTCGCACCGCCCGCATCCCCAGGGCCCGTAGACCAGCACTGCATCGCCGATCGCGACGCCGGTGACACCGGCGCCGAGACGGTGGACCCATCCCGCGTTCTCGTGGCCGAGCGTGAACGGGACGCGCCACGGTAGTTGACCCGCGGGCCAATCCATCAGGTGGAGATCCGAGTGACACACGCCCGCGGCGGCGATCTGGATCACGACCTCTCCTGGACCCGGCACGGGCACCTCGACATCGCGGAGCTCGGCGGGCTTGCCCCAATTCACCAATTGCAGCGCTTTCATGCCGCACGCTCGAGCAAGCGTTGCGCCACTCAGCTACCGGCGATCGCGAGGCGTTCTAGGATCTGAGCGCGAAGAGCGCTCCACTCGCGTGCGAATTCCTCGTCGATGTCGCACGCCTTCGCGAGATGGTGCAGGCGGTCCGCGATCGGATCACCGACCCGCGGTGCGAGCAAGCGCGAGATTCGCGCGAGCGTCGTGGTGTCGTGGGTGCGCGACGCGAGATCGCCCGCGTTCGAGCAGCTCGGAGCAGGTGATACGGGGCATGCCTTGCGCTGAAGCAACCGCGATGCCTGGTATTCGACGCCCGGATGCGCGGAAGCTGCGCAGGCGAGCCGGTCTGGCGCATGTGGTGCGCGATCACCGCGCGAAACCCAAGGCACGGACGTTGCTGTGGGTTCCGGTATGTCCGTCGAGCTCGAGACCAAGCCCCCCCCGCGCTTCGAACCCGGTCAGCTCGGGTTGCGCGTGCTCCTCGCTGGCGTCCTCGCGTGGTTCGGGATCACGCTCGGCTCGGTCGCGGGACTCCTGTACTTCGTGTTGCCGGTGATCGCCGCGGGTGCGATCTCGAGCACGGGTGGCGCGGGATACCTGCAGGACGTCGCGCCGCAGCTGCGGACGGTCCTCGTGTGGTTCGTGCGGTGCGAGGCGTACTTCCTGCTGCTCGTCGATCGGTTTCCGACCGCCGACGAGACCGGCGCGGTGGCGACGGAGCTCCGGTTTACGGGTACGCCGACGCTCGGCTCGGCGCTGGTCCGGATCGTGACTTCGCTGCCGAGTGCGTGCGTGCTCGCGGTCCTCGCGATCCCATGCGTGCCACTGTGGGTGGTGATGGCCATGTTCATACTGGCCGGCGCCGAGATGCCGCCGGCGCTGCTCGCGTACCAGCGCGGCGTGTTGCGCTGGCAGCTCCGGCTGTTCGCCTATCACGCGTCGCTCGTCGCGGAGTATCCGCCGTGGCACTTCCATGCCGACGCTCCTCTCGCACAGGTGGTGATGCCATGAAGACCAAGCAGATCGTGATCGTCGAGGTCGACCGAGGCCACGTGTCCTACGACCTCTACGAGGTTCGCGACGTCGATCGGCGTTCGCACGGCGAGGTGATCGATGACGAGGCCGCCGAGTCCGTGATCGAGCGCCTCAACGCCTATTTCGGTGCGCGCGCGATCGTCGCTCGCCACGTTCCGCCGTCCTCGTGCCGTGTGGCGATTCCCGTCGGGATCTCGGCACGGCACGTTCATCTCAGCCGCGCACACTGCGACGTCCTGTTCGGCGCCGGTTACGAACTCGCCCGCCGCCAGGCGGTGACCCAGCCCGGCCAGTACGTCACCCAGGAGTCTGTCGACGTCATCGGCCCGCGCGGAGAGCTCGCCAAGGTCGCGATCATCAACCCACTGCGCGCGGAGACCCAGGTCGAGCTGGCGCGCACCGATGCGATCCATCTCGGCATCGATCCGCCGCTGCGCGAGTCGGGACACCTCGAGGCCACCCCCGGCGTCCGCCTGCGCGGGCCTCGCGGCGAGGTCGTGCTCGATCACGGCGCGATCATCGCGCAGCGCCACATTCATATGAACCCTACGGAGGCGCTGCGGCTCGGCGTCCACGACCACGACATGATTCGCGTCCAGGCCGGCGGCGACCGCGAGGTCGTCCTCGGCGATGTCCTGGTGCGCGTGTCTCCTGACTACGCCCTCGATCTTCACGTCGACACCGACGAGGCGAACGCCGCGGGGCTGGAACCGGATGCCACCGTCACGTTCGCCGGCATCGAGCGGCGCGACAGCTAGTCAGTCGAGGGTGATCGCGACGCCCTCGTCGGGGACGCACGCGCTCCACCCGAACGTCTCGTTCAGGCGGCGGCGAAACGCATCGGCAGCGCTCGGTTCGCCGTGGGTCACGAACACGCGACGTGGTGCGAGCCGCGATGCGCGCAGCCAGTCGACGAGCTCGACGTAGTCGGCGTGCGCCGACAATGCATCGACCTGCACGACGTGCGCTCGCACGGGGACGTACTGGCCGAGTAGCTTCAGCTCCTTCGCGCCGTCGACGAGCGAACGACCGCGCGTACCGGCGGCCTGATATCCGACGAACAGGATCGTCGCGCGCTCGTCCGGTAGAAAGCGCGCGAGGTGATGGAGCACTCGTCCGCCCGTCGCCATCCCACTCGCCGAGATCACGATCATCGGACCGCGCGAGCGATCGATCGCCTTCGAGTCGTCCGGCGTTCGCGAGTAACGCGGTAGCTGGCTCATCGCAGCGCAGTCCTCCTTGGAGAGGGAGTGATCGCCGGGATGCGCGAGGAAGATCTCGGTCGCGTCGATCGCCATCGGACTATCGAGATAGATCGGGCACTCGGGAATGCGATGCGCGGCACGCAGTCGGCCGAGGAGATGCAGCAGATGCTGTGCGCGACCCACCGCGAATGCGGGGACGACGACGACGCCGCGGCGCTCGATCGCCTCGGCGACGACGCGGACCAGGACATCCTCGATGTTCACGTCGGGGTGGCGGCGATCGCCGTAGGTCGATTCGACGACGAGATACGGCGCCGAAGGCATCGGCTCGGGCGCGTTCATGATCGGATCGACGGGGCGGCCGACATCGCCGGAGAACGCGATCGCCGTTCCTCCGGCCTCGAGCGCGAGACATGCGGCGCCGAGGATATGACCCGCGCGTGAAAACCGCGCCGCGAACCCGGGCACGGGCGCGAACCGGGTTGCAAACCCGATGGGAACGAGCTGCGCGAGGCAGCGCTCGGCGTCGGCGCGGGTGTAGAGCGGCAGGGCAGGATCGTGGTGCGCGTAGCGGCCGCTGTTCGCGTGCTCGGCTTCCTCTTCCTGCAGGTGTCCGGCATCGGGCAGCAGCAGCCCCAACAGATCGCGCGTCGCCGGCGTGCAGTACACCGGGCCGGTGAACCCGGCGGTGCGAAGGCGTGGCAGATATCCGCTGTGATCGATGTGCGCGTGCGTGAGCACGACCGCATCGATCGCCCGAGGGTCGAACGCCGGCTCGCGCCAGTTGCGCTCGCGCAGCTTCTTGGGTCCTTGGAACAATCCGCAATCGACGAGCACGCGATGGCCGCCCGCCTCCACCAGGGAACGCGAGCCGGTCACGGTGTCGACGGCGCCAAAGAACGTCAAGGTGGTCACACTGCCTCCTCGTCGTGAGCGGCCCAGCCCTGCTTCCCGATCAACGGGACGAATCGAACGGCGCCCAGGTTGTCCTCCCGAAACTCGTGCTCGCCAACGCGCGTGACGCGCACGAGCTCTTGCTCGCGGTCGTTACCGACCGGCATGACGAGGCGCCCACCGATCGCGAGCTGTTCCAGCAGGGCGTGCGGGATCCTCGGGCCGCCTGCCGCGACCACGATCGCGTCGAACGGCTCGTGGTCGGGCCAGCCGAGGGTGCCGTCGCCGGTACGTACTTCCACGTGCTCGAACCCGAGCCGCGCGAGCCGCCGACGAGCGATGGCGGCGAGCTCGGGCACCCGCTCGATCGTGCAGACCCGCCTGGCAACCAGAGCGAGCACCGCCGCAGCGTATCCCGAGCCAGTCCCGATCTCGAACACGGTCTCGTCGCCGCGCAGCTCGAGCGCCTCGGTCATCAGCGCGACGATGTAAGGCTGGGAGATCGTTTGTCCGGCCGCGATCGGCAACGGCGTGTCGTCGTACGCCCGCGCGGCGAGCTCCGGCGCCACGAGCTCCTCGCGCGGGACGCTCGCCATCGCGGCGAGCACGCGTGGATCGCGTACGCCACGCGCTCGAAGCTGGCGCTCGACCATGAGCCTGCGACGCAGCTCGTGATCGATCATCGCGCTACCAGCCAGGGCGAGCCCGACACACGAGGATGGTCGCAACCACCGCTAGCATCATCAGGACGAGCCACTTCGTCGCGATCTTCACGGATCACCTCCTGGTCTTGGTTCTCGTGACAGCGCATGACCTCTCCTACAGCACACGCCATGCCGTGATCGAACCGCGCGCACGTAGTGGATCGCGGTGCCGGCACGAGGTCGGCCGTCGGCTCGTCATTCGCGCGGACGCGCTGCGTGGCGAGCTCGACGCGTACGCCCAGCCGTGGAGGTTCGGCCGCGAGGCGAAGCGGCTCTGGCGGTGGTCAGGCCGTGCGGTGTGCCGCCGGCGGCCGGCAGATCGCCGCCAACGTGTACGCGACCTTCGCGGGCCCGTGCTTCATGCGGGTATCCGGCGCGATGCTCTCGATCGCGAGATCGTTGAGCGACACGATGCCAATCGGTCGGCCGGCGTCGTCGATGATCGGGATGCGGCGGAGTTGGTTCTCTGCCATCAGCTCCTCGATCACTTTCAGCGTCTCGTCGGGACCCGCGGCGATGACACCTGGCCTCATCGCGACCTGGACCGGTAGCTCGGCGAGCGCGGCACCGCGCGTATACGCGGCCATGCAGATATCGCGATCGGTGATCGTGCCCGCGAGGCGGCCGCTGTCGTCGATCACGGCGAGCGAGCCGCAGTCGTGCTCCGCCATCCGTTGCGCCGCGGTCGCGAGTGAATGGTTGGGGTGACAGGTGACGGCGGGGCTGGTCATCAAGTCTCTGGCGCGCATGATCGGATCCTTCCGTAGTTCGGTGTCGACGGTTCAGCGGCTGTAGCCGCTGTGGCGGACGGTCGCCGGTGGCAACGCTGGGTTCGCCATCGCGAACAACAGGTCGAACGTGGTGAGCACGCCGACGACTCGCCGTCCCGACATGACGAGCACGCGATGGATCCTGCGGTCGATCATCGTACGCGCGACCTCGTCGAGCGGGAGGTCGGGGTCGACGGAGACCACGTCCTTCGACATCGCATCACGGACGATCAGGCGCCACAGCGCAGCGCTTTCGGGCACGTCGGTGTGATCGACGGTCTCGCTTGTATCGTCCCAGAAGTACGTCGAGGTCGATGGGGCCCGGCCGGGCTCGAGCTCGCGCCGGATCGTGCGCAGCAGGTCGAGCGTGGATACCACGCCGACGACCTCGTCGTGATCGTCGATCACCGGAGCGCCGTGGATCCGCTTGTCGACGAACATGCGGTGCACCGTGAGGATCGGTGTATGTGGGGCTACCGCGATGAAGTCACGTTGCATGAAGTCACGCGCGCGGAGGATCGGAAGGTCGGTCGCCATGGCCGATGGAAGAGCAAGGCCCACGCCATCGCAACTGTCGGGGTGTGCATCGCAAAGCGCGCACGCATTGCGGCTCGTCGCACGAGGACGCAAGCTCGGCGCGAGACATGCGTCGGCCGGTGCACCAAGCGTCAGCGGTCGCGCAGCGCTTGGTGACAGTGCGCGCAGGCGGCGAGGAGGTCGCCGAAGACCTCCTGGCGTTCTTCGGCCGAAGCGGCGTTCCCGGCGCGCGTCGCGAACAGCCGGACGCGGGCGACGTCATCGATATCGCCCTGAAACGCAGGCGTGACGGCACTCGCGATCAGGTTGCTCGGCATCGTGGTGAGCGCGCGCGCGCCGCTCTTCCAGCGTTCCTCCGAAGGTCCGATCAGGCCGTCCCACATCCGCATG
This sequence comes from Deltaproteobacteria bacterium, assembly GCA_040004535.1. GTDB lineage: Bacteria > Myxococcota_A > Polyangia > Haliangiales > Haliangiaceae > JABFXX01. The sequence continues at coordinate 39,817 of JBDUAS010000019.1, read as the reverse complement.
GTCGCCCATTCGTGATCGACCATCCGTGGCGTCCCGGCCGTGACGTCGGGACGAGGCGTGTCGTCGAACTTGATCGCGGCGTGCGTGGCCTCGTGACAGGAAGCGCAGCGGGTTCCGAGCACGCTCGTCGCGCGTGCGGCCGCGCCGAGCCCGGTCGTATTCGCGATCTGGCGCGCGGCATCCCGCACCGATTCGGCATACGGTCGCCACGGCGGCAACAGATCCGGCTCGATCAAGCTGTCGATCACGCGAGCGTCTGCGTGGGCCCGGTCCAGGTCGCTGACCGCGACCGCGTACTGGATCTGGCGGGCCGACCCGTAGCGTACGTGCATACGTCGATCAGCGGCGGCGACCTGGTCGGAGAAGTTGGCCATCTTCGCTGCCAGCTGCACGGTCTGATCGTCGGAGGTGTCCGAGTGACAGCCAAGCCCGAGAACAAGGACGATCGCGATGGTCCGCATGGCCCCAGCTTCAGCATGCGGCGTGCCGCGGCGTTCCCGACAAAACACGCAGAACTCGCGCGTCGTGCGTTGCCGTGCCAGGGCGCATCGCTCCCAACGGGCTCGTTCGTTCCTGCGGCCGGCGTCTAGACGATCTGCGCCCTCGCCGGCATGGTACGCGGATGGGCCTTCCACGTAGACAGTTCCTGTTCTCCGCGGCCGCACTCGCGGCGTGCGGCGGCACCATGAAGCCGGCCGAGGCGAAGGGCGGCGAGGACGACGTCACCCCGACCGAGGATTTGATGCGCGAGCACGGCGTGCTGCGCCGGGTGATGTACCTCTACGACGAGGCCTCGCGCCGGTTCGAGGCGCACGAGGCGGTCCCGCTCGACGCGCTCGCCGGTGGCGCGCAGATCATCCGCCACGTGATCGAGGACTATCACGAGAAGCTCGAGGAGGACTTCCTGTTCCCCCGGTTCGAGCAAGCCGGCAAGCTCGCCGATCTAACCGCCGTGTTGCGCCGCCAGCACCAGGCCGGTCGCGACCTGACCGCGCAGATCTTGGCGCTCGCGAAGGCGCCGCTCGCCGACGCGGATCAAGTCAGGCTGGTCGCCGCGCTACGCGGCTTCAACCACATGTATCGCCCGCACGCGGCGCGCGAGGACACGGTGTTGTTCCCCGCGCTGCACTCGATCGTCGGCAAGCACGAGTACGACGAGATGGGCGAGAAGTTCGAGGCGAAAGAGACCGAGATGCTCGGCGATCACGGCTTCGAACATGCCGTCGAGGCGATCGCGAAGCTCGAGGCGTCGTTCGGCATCGACGACCTCGCGAAGCTCACACCCGCATGACGCCGCTGCGCGAGCTCGCTGCGCTGTTCACTCGCCTCGGCTTCACCGCGTTCGGCGGCCCGGCGGCGCACGTCGCGATGATGGAGGACGAGGTCGTCCGTCGCCGGGGCTGGATGACGCGCGAGCAGTTCCTCGATCTGTACGGAGCGACGAACTTGATCCCGGGACCGAACTCGACCGAGCTCGCGATCCACATCGGCCACGCGCGCGCCGGCTGGCGCGGCCTCGTCGTCGCGGGGGCGTGCTTCATCCTGCCGGCCGTCGCGATCGTGATGGCACTCGGCTGGGTCTACGCCCGGTTCGGTGCGCTGCCCGAGGTCGAGGCAGTGCTGTACGGGATCAAGCCGGTGATCATCGCGATCGTCGCGCAGGCGATGTGGAACCTCGGGCGCACCGCGATCAAGTCGTGGGAGCTGGGCGTCGTCGGCGCGGCAGCGTTCGCGGCGACGCTGGCAGGTGTGAACGAGCTGATCGTGCTCGCCGCCGCGGGCACGCTCGTCGCACTCGCGAAGGTCTCGCGCGCCCGGCTCGCGAGCTTCGCGCCGATCGCGCTCGCTGCCGGTGGCACCAGCTCGACCGCCTTCGGGTTGTGGCCGCTGTTCCTCGTGTTCCTGAAGATCGGCTCGGTGCTGTTCGGCAGCGGCTACGTGCTGATCGCGTTCATGCGCGGTGATCTGGTCGAGCGCCTGCACTGGCTGACCGAATCGCAGCTGCTCGACGCGATCACCGTCGGCCAGGTCACACCGGGACCGGTGTTCACGACCGCGACGTTCGTCGGCTACATCCTCGGCGGCCCGCTCGCGGCCGGCGTCGCCACGCTCGGCATCTTCTTGCCCGCGTTCGTGTTCGTCGCGCTCAGCGGTCCGCTCGTGCCGCGGCTGCGCGCTTCGCGGGTCGCGGGCGCCGTGCTCGATGGCGTCAACGTCGCGTCCCTCGCACTGATGGCCGCGGTCGCGCTCTTGCTCGGTCGGACCGCGATCGTCGACGTGCCGACCGCGGTCGCGGCTGCGGTCGCCGCGATCGCACTGATCCGCTATCGCGTCGGCTCGCTGTGGCTCGTGCTCGCCGGCGCTGTGGTCGGGCTCGTCGCGCGCGTCGTCTAGGCTCGGCACGGTCCATGCTCTTGGCCACGGCGTGGCACATCAACATTCGAAGGGCCGCGTCATCGTGATCGGCGCATCCGCCGACGGGATCGCAGCAATTGCGCGTCTGGTGAGCCGGCTCCCGCGGGACCTGGCGGCCCCGGTGCTCGTCGTGCAACACGTCGGCAGAACGTCGATCGGTTGTCTGCCGGAGATCCTCGCCAAAGCGAGCCCCCTGCGGGCGATCCATCCCTACGACGGGCAGCCCGTCGAGGCCGGCACGATCTTCGTGGCGCCTCCGGACCATCACATGCTGGTGTGCGGCGGCTTGCTCCATCTCACGCGGGGCCCACGCGAGAACTATTGCCGCCCGTCGGTCGACGTGTCGTTTCGGTCCGCGGCGCTCGCCTACGGAGCCGAGGCTCGCGCACTTCCGCTGCGGGCTCGGGCACGCGTTCACCGAATATAGCTTGCAGGCGGGCGCCGAGCTCGACGGCCTCGTGGGCGTGTGACATCCCGCCGCGCTCGGTCAGTCCGGTTTGGTCGGGCTCGTCGGGGCTTTGACGCGGTGATTCGCGAGCTCGAGGTCGTGCACCGTGCGGCGCTGGAGCTCCGGGATCAACTTCGGGTCGTCGACGACGAGCTCGAGCTCGATCGAAGTGGCGTCGCCGTGGGCGTAGACGTGCAGACCCGGAAGATCGAGTGGGCACGCGTTCATGTCGCTAGGGCCGAGCATCATCCACGCGCGGTGACAGCGCAGCTCGCCGAGCAAGCGCGCCGGCGGTCCGGCCTCGGCCGTGAGGATCACGTTCGCGCCTCGTTCCGTCGGACCACCGCCGAGGCCATAGCGTTGGAGAGGCGACACCATGACGAGCTCGGCGGAGGTGCTGCCGCACGCTTCTTGGTATTCGGCATCGAGCTCCGCGGCGGCGCTGCGATGCACGGCCGCGAGTCTGCGATGTTCCTCGGACGTATCCCACCGTCCCGTCCACGCCACGGTCACGAGGTGAGTGTCGGGGCCTTCGATCGGACCGGGGCGTTGCTCGGGCCAGGTATCGAGCTGCGACGCTCGTTCGTCTTCGCGCGACGCCATTGCGGCGTGTTGATCGGCGCGCAGGCCGCGCGGCCCGGGTTTCTCGGCGGCGACCGGCGGAGCACCGCCACACGAGGCGAGGAGGACGAGAGCTAGCGAGCGGGTCATGATCATGGCTAGAGCAATTGCCGCGCCGCGCCCGTGCCCTCGATCGCGCGCGATGCTTGCGGTCTCGTCGCGACCGTTCCGCACCACGCGCAAACGGCGCGCGATATCAGGGCCGCGTTCGGCATGAACCACGCATCGCGCGAAGCCATGGCCTGTAACGACGTTCCTCGGACCCGGCGGGTCGCGCTCACCGGCGGTCCGGGCGCCGGCAAGACGGCGGTCCTCGAGCTCGTGCGGCGCTTGCTGTGCGACCGCGTGACGATCCTCCCCGAGTCGGCGGGTTTGTTGTTCGGCGGCGGCTTCCCGCGCGGTCCGTCCGCGGTTCTGCGCCGTGCCGCCCAACGCGCGATCTTCCACGTCCAGCGCGAGCTCGAGGCCACGACCGAAGGACAGACGCTGTCGATCGTCCTGTGCGACCGCGGCACCGTCGACGGCGGTGCGTATTGGCCGGGGCCGGGCGAGCTGTGGCCGGAGGTCGGTACGACACGCGCCGCCGAGCTCGCGCGCTACGACGCGGTCATTCATCTGCGTACGCCGGTCACGGGCTACAACCACCAGAACCCGCTGCGCACCGAGTCCGACGCCGAGGCGCGCAGGATCGACGACCGGATCGCCGCGCTGTGGGCCGGCCACCCGCGCCGTCACGAGGTAGGTGCCGAGCCCGAGTTTTTTGCGAAGGCCGTGCACGCGATTCGCGCGCTGCGCGACGAGTTACCCGAGTGTTGTCGCGCGCATGTCGTCGAGCTCGTCGAGTCGCCGGCGCTGATGGCGCATGCGATGCAAGTCCGTTGATCCATGCAACCACGGATCAGCGTGTTGTTTCACGGAATGCCCCGCAGCGAGGCCGTCGAGGCCGCGGTCGCGCAACGGGTCGAACGCCTCGGTCATGTCTTCGATCGGATCCAGCACTGCAACGTGTGGATCGATCGTCCCCACCAACACGATCACACCTCGCACTTCCAGATCCGCCTGGTGATCGGCATTCCCGGCGAGGACATCGCGGTCAGTCACCGCGGAGCCGACGCCGATGTCTACGTCGCGCTGGCCGCCACGTTCACCAAGGCCCGGCGCCGGCTACTCGAACGTGTGCAGATCCGGCGCGGCGACGTCAAGACGCATGGCGCCTGAGAGCTGCAACTCGTGCGCGACACCCCGGCGCCGGCGCAGGATCTGCGTGCATGACCGTCCCAGGCGCCGCGTCGCGCTGGAACACACTCTGCACTACCCGCGACCATGAACGCGTTCTGCAAGCTCGCCGTCGCCGCCACGTTGCTCGCGGCGTGTCGAGCCGCGAACGCCGATCCAGGTGACCCCGTTCGGGCACCTCCGCGGACGGCGACGCTCGACGCGACCTCGAGCGCGGGGTTCCACATGCGCGCGAAGCTGTACGACGTGCGCGCGATCGAGCACGCGGTGCTCCGCGGCCAGCTGCTCGAGGCGAAGATCCTGGCGAAGGCGATCGCGACCGCACCGGAAGAACCGGCGCTCGCAGAGTGGGCGCCGCTGATGGTGCGCGTCCGCGAGGAGGCCGAGGCCGTCGCTACCGCGAGCAGCGGCGACGACGCGTTGCGCAGGTTGCCGCGTCTCGCGGCGGTATGCGCGGAATGTCATGTCGCCACTGGCAACTGGCCGACCCTCGCGCGCGCGCCCGCGGCTCCAGCCGATCGCCCGGTCGTGCTCCGCATGGCGCGCCATCAATGGGCCACCGATCGGATGTGGGACGGCCTGATCGGCGGTCGCGAGGACGCGTGGCACGCGGGCCTCGACGCGCTTGCTGCGACGCCCGCACCATTCGCGCTCGTCGACGGTGACGAGGTCGCGCTCGCGACCCAACTCCAGTCTCTCGCGACCGCGGCGCTCCGCGATCGCGCTGCCGATACCCTCGATACCCGCGTGCGGATCTACGGCGAGCTGCTGGTGACCTGCGCTGCCTGTCACGAAACCGACACCAAGAGGAAGCCATGAAGTCCGATCCAGAATTGAAGCGCGATGTTGAAGGCGAGCTCGCCTGGGACGTCCAGATCGATGACACCGCGATCGGCGTCGCCGCTCACCACGGGGTCGTCACGTTGACCGGAATCGTCCCGAGCTGGGCCGACAAGCACGCGATCGAGGAAGCCGCGTATCGCGTCCACGGCGTGAGCTCGATCGCGAACGAGATCGAGATCAAGCCGAGCTGGGAAGCCGGCCCCACCGACAGCGAGCTCGCCGAGAAGGTCCACCTGGCGCTCGCGTGGGATCCGTTCGTGTCGAGCGAACAGATCCGTGCGACGATCTGCGACCGTGGCGCGCTCACCCTATCCGGCAAGGTCGGCACGCTGCGCGAACGCGACGAGGCGGAGCGGGTCGTGCGCGGGATCTCGGGCATCCGGTGTGTGACCAACGAGATCGCGATCGAAACACCGCCGGTCGCCGCGGCCCAGCTGCGCGAGACCATCGAGCAGGCGCTCGCTCGCCACGCGGCGCGCGCGGCCTCGCATGTCACGGTCGCCGTCGACGGCGACACCGTCGTGCTCGAGGGCACGGTGAGCTCGTGGCTCGAGCGCCGCGCCGTCGTCGGTGCCGCGCGCGGCACGACGGGCGTCAAGCGCGTCGAGGACCACCTGTACTTCATCTAGCCTGCGGTTCGCGAAGTAGGCCCCGTTCCCGATCGCGGTCCTCGATCTCGTGGATGCGCCGGGCGGGGCCACGCGGTGGGGCTGTTCGCGCTACTGCGCCAGCTGCGCGTCCGAGCGTCTGCCGGGTGGGATGTACTCGAATCCGATCAGTGCCGTGGCGGTGATCATGAGCGCGTTCCAGCCGAGGAAGCATACGAGGCCGGCGGGCGTCTGGACCCAGGCGAGATCGACTGCGGTGACCAAGGCGCCGAGGATGCTGATCGCACCGTTCGCGCGGAGCAACCCGCGGATCGTGCGCCGCCGCCACGAGTGACCGGCGATGGCCGGTGCGAGGATCGCGGTCGCGAGGCCGAGCACCGCATAGCCGAACATCTCGAGGACCCACGTCGGAGCGGTCGGATTCGTCATCGTCACGTAGGCCAGTACGTTGTCGTGCGCTTGCACGAGCGCCGGAACGTAAGCGACCTGCAGCGCATAGTTGATCGAGATCAGCGACGCGTAGACCGCGATCGCGACGATCGCGAGGAACGATCGGGTGCGATGGTGGTCGAACGCGAGACTCGCCATGCGTGCGACGAGCAGCACGCACGACACGATCATCAAGAACCCGAACCAGAACGGCAGCTGCTGCACGCGATGCGCGTGCTCGGCGTAGACTCGCGCGTCGCGCCACGCCGGCTGCGCTTCGTGGAGGGTCGTGACGAAGCCCAGCGGTCCCGACAGCATCGCGCTCGCCGTCACGAGCCAGGCGGCGATGCTGAGCGGATAATCGGTGGTGGTGGAATCGCGCATGGTCGGCTCCGTTCAAGCGTGGTGACGCGGATGCCAAGCGGCGATGGTGCGGCGCGGGCCACGCATCGCCGCGTAGGCCGCGACCTGGTCTGCGGTGAGCATGCCGACGAGCACGCCGTGCTCGCAGACGAGCGCGGTCTGGTCGGGTACCTGCTCGAGGTCGTCGAGCGCGTGCTCGACAAGATCTTCGGGACCGAGCACGGGCACCGGGTGCGCGATCGTCCCGACCCGCGCCGCGACGCCTTTCAGAGCCAAGAGGCCGGCGACGTCGCTGCTCGTGACGATGCCGATCGGAACGCCCGCGCGGACGATCGGCGCGACCTCGAGGCCGCGTGCGAGCATGCGTTCGGCGGCAGTCTCGATCGGTAGCTCGGCGTCGAGCGGATCGAGCTCCGTGATCATCGCCTTGCGCACCGGTGTGCCCGCGACGAGCGCGTGCAGGTGCACGGTCGCTGATTCCCGATCCCGAACACGCTTCCGATCGTCCACACCCACGGGCTCGAAGCTGCCTTGCGATCCATCATGGCTGTTCGTCGTGCAGCCGGCGTTCCAGGTGACGTCGCGTCGATGGCGAGGGAGCCCGCACGGCCTGCGGGCTCCGGACGCCTCGACTGCAAGGTTTGCGGTCCGCGGGTTCAGCGCGAAGACCCGACACCCATCGCGGCGCGGCAGGTCGCGTCGTAGAGGTCGCGCAGGCGTTCGCGACACTCGCCGGCGCGCCGGACTACGAGCGGCTGGCGGCGCGGGTGCGCGAGCCGTTCGCATCTGCCGGTTAGCCGACGCGGACGAGGTCAGGATCGAGGGCGTCGATGATCGTGTTCGCGTAGCCGATCGCCGAGCGCGTCCACCGGCGGGTCGGCGCCATGGTCGTGTAGGCGGGCTGCCCACTAGTTCGGAGCTCGAGGGGTTCGGTGGCAGGGATCGCGGTCAGCACGAGCTCGCGCAGCTCGCCGATCGTGTGCGGGCGGTCTTCCGGTTCCTTCGCGAGCGCGCGAACGATGGCGGGATCGAGTGCCGGCGGGATCGTCCGATCGGGACAGCGCAGCGACGGTGGCACGACGTCGTCCTCGAGGTGGCGCGCGAACACCTCTGCCGGGGTGCCGCCGCCGAACGGAGTCGAGCCGCTGACGAGCTCGTACAGCACGACGCCGATCGCGTAGATGTCGGCGGCCGTCGTGAGCACTTCGCCGCGAATGATCTCCGGAGCCATGTACTCGGGGGTCCCCGAGATCACGCGTTCGTCGTCGCTGAGTCGCGTGAGAGGTGGCCGGGCGAGCCCGAAATCGATGATCGACACGCGATCGCCACCCTCGACGTCGAGCAACAGGTTGTCGCTCTTGAGATCCGCGTGGACGAAGTGCGCGGCATGGATCGCCTCGAGTCCGTCGCACAGCTGCGCCGCGACCGTGCGGATGCGGGCAAGCGGGCCATCTCTCTGGACCAGGCAGCCGAGCGGCATGCCGGAGACGCGCCGCATCGCGACGAACGGAGTGCCGTTGCGAGTCACGCCGTGATCGACGATGCGGACCACGTTCGGATGATCGATCAGCGCGCCGATCCGGCCTTCGGTGCGGAGCCAAGCGTGGAGCGAGCGGTCGCCGTGCCGACGGTCCTGCGACAACTTCACCGCGAGCGCCCCTGCGGTCGGATGGTCGGAGGCGAACACGGCACCCATGCCGCCGGCGCCGAGCTGCTCTCGCAACACGCAGGGGTGTCCGAGAATGGTGACCGCCGTCATCAGCCACGTACCTAGCAGCGATCGTGCCGGCACCGACCGCGCTCGCTCACCGCATGCCAGACGTCGGGTTGCCAGATTGCAGTGGCTGCGCCGACGCGCGCAAGGGATTCGCGATCGCGCCGCGCAAGTCGTGCGCGAATGCGTTGGACGCGCCGCGCGTGGGTGGCGGAGGCTTTGCAACGTGCGGTGGCATGAGCTTTCGCAAGATCCTCTGCGCGGTCGATTTCTCCGAGCACGCGACCGAGGCTCTGCGCACCGCGGCCCGCCTCGCGACCGAACAGGGCAGCGAGCTCGTGATCGTGCACGCGTGGTACCTCAGCCCGACGGCGTTCGCCGGCGAATACACGTACCCCGCGGAGCTGATCAAGGACCTGGCGTTGGATGCGGAGCGCGGCCTCGCCGATGCGGTGAAGCAAGCCCAGGCGTGGGGTGCACCGAAGGTCAGCTCGCACCTCGCCGATGGGCCAGCGTGGCAGAAGATCGTCGAGGTCGCCGAGCAAACGACCGGGATCGACCTGATCGTCGTCGGCACGCGCGGTCGCACGGGCCTCTCGCGGATGGTGATGGGCTCGGTCTGCGAGATGGTGGTCCGCCACGCTCCGTGCTCGGTGCTCGCGGTGCCAGGGGGTGCCGCGACGCTGGCGTTCACCCACCTGTTGTGCCCGGTCGACTTTTCGGATTCGGCGCGCCGCGCGCTCGAGCTCGGCGTCGAGCTCGTGCGCGGGCCGTCAGCCAGCGTGACGCTTCTCCACGTGATCGAGCCCCCGCGCGTGTACGGCCGCGAGCCGATCGTCATCGAGGTCACGACCCGTCAGGTCGCGGCGGCGCAGCAGCACCTCGAGGGTTGGGCCTCGGTGGTCGTCGCGAACCGCCCGATCGCGACGACCTCGCTGGTGCGGGTCGGCCGCTCGACACTGGAGATCGAGAAGGTCCTCGAGGAGGTCCCCTCGTTCGATCTCCTCGCGATGGGGAGCCACGGCCGTACCGGCGTGCGCCGGATCGTCCTCGGCTCCGTTGCAGAGAAGACCGTTCGCCATGCCCATCGCGCCGTGCTCGTCGCGCGCGAGCGGCGCGCTTGAGTCGAGCGCGCCCGGCACGGCGCATGCTCGGTCCGCACGCATGCCCTACGCGAGCAATGCCGAGCTTCCCGTCTCTCTCCGCAAGCGCTTGCCGCGGCACGCGCAGGAGATCTATCGCGCGGCTTTCAACGAATCCTATGCGCACTACGGAGCGTCGCACGAAGCGATCGCACATCGCGTCGCGTGGGCCGCGGTCAAGCGGCGCTACTACCAGCGCGCCGCGGGGTTCTGGGTCGTCCGGAAGTCCGCGAGCTGAGGCGTGCTACTCCGCGTGATCGCTCAGGGCGAGACGATCAGATCGTTCTCGACCGCGGTCACCCCCGGAGCTGCCCACGCGGCATCGAGCGCCTCGTTGCGCTCGAACCACGAGTGGACGTTGCCTCGCAGCGTGACCTTACCCTCGCGCGTCTCGACCTGAATGTGCGCCGAGTCGATCTCGGCGCTGCGCAGGAACGCGGCCTCGATCTTCTCTTTGACATCGCCAGGCGACAGGGTCGGCTTGACGTGGATCGCATTCGTGATGCGGCGGATCCCGTACAGGTAGTAGATCGCTTGCTCCGAGGCGACCTTCTGGTACTGCCAGTCGACGTCACCCTCGAGCGTCACCCAGCCATCGCGCACGATGACCTGGAGCTTCTCGTCGGGCACCGAGATCCTCGCTCGCAGCGCTGCGACACACGCGGTCGCCAGATCGGAGTCGCTCTGCTTTGTCGACCCCAGCTTGACCTCGAGCTCGTTCGCGATGGCACGCACGCCGGCGACCCGCTTCGTAGCGGTCTCCGCGCCGCATTTCTCACCGAACGTCGGGACGTGACCGCCGAGCGTGACGATACCGTTCATCGCCGAGATGCCGATATGGCTCTCGTTGACCGACGGCTCGTATGCGAGCTCGTGCACGATGTCCTGCTCGAGTTGATGGTCGCTCTTCATGACACCCTCCTCACGACTTGGTTTGCTGGCCCGACTTGATCGCGATCGACTTGGTCTGCGCTGCCGCCTTCTTCGGCAGCGCGACCGTGAGCACGCCGTCCTTCATCTCGGCGTGGATGTGGTCGGTATCGAGGCCGTCCGGCAAGGCGAACGTGCGCGAGAAGGTCCCGTACGAGCGCTCGTACGCGTAGTACGTGTCGCTGTTGTCCTCCCGCTCGGCTTCACGCTTGCCGCTGATCGCGAGGCGGTTGCCGGTCAGCTTCACGTCGACGTCCTGGTCCTTCATGCCCGGCAAGTCGGCCGAGAACTGAAAGCTATCCTTGGTCTCCTTGACCTCGAACGCGGGCGAGAATGCGGCGAGCTCGGTCGGCTCGAACCACGACGGCATCGCGGGCTGCAGGCCGAACGGATCCCAGCGCATCAGGTCTCGCATCCAGCGAGCCGGATCGGTCTCGCGGGTAGCGAGGGCTTTGCTGTCTTCGTTGTGGTGGCGGCGAATGATCGACATGTGCTTGCTCCTCTGTGGGTTGTTCGCGCAGGAGGCGAGCAAGGTCTGTTCCATCACATGTGGCTGGAAGTGCGCATGAACGCGGCATGAATGCGAACGCGTTGCGTTCGACGAGCATTCCGCCGCGGCAGCTGCGCATCGATCACAACGCGGTGCGAACGACTAGCACGTTGCGGTCGGCGTGGTTGACGACCTTCGCTGCGACCGTGCCGAGCAGGCGATCGATGACCCCGAAACCGTGCGAGCCGATCACGATCAGATCGACATCGCGCTCCTTCGCGATCGTGCAGATGCCATCCCACGGCGTCGCGAACCCGGTGAGGATGCCCTCGAGAATCGCGGGTGGCGCGGTCTCGGCGATCCGTTCGAGCTCGGCTCGCGCGTGACGGATCAGAACGTCCTCGAGCCCCGACCCGTCGGGCAGGAGCTCGCGCGGCAGATCCGGCGACGCTCCGACCGCACGATAGAGCACGAGCTTCGCTCCGGACATGTCCGCGAGCCGGAGGGCGGCGGCGAGCACCTGCGGGGCGCGCGACGAGCCGTCGAGGGCGACGAGGATGCGCTTCACGACACCAACTCCTCGGCGCGGACGAGTAGCACCGGGCACGGCGCCGTGCGTACGACCGTCTCGGCGACGCTCCCGAGCAGCATGCGGCGCAACCCTCGGCGACCGTGCGTGCCCATCACGATCAGATCGGCGTCGACCTTCTTCGCGACGGCTTCGATCGTCGTGCGTGGATCGCCGGCTTCGAGCAAGGTGCGCGCGAAGCTCACCTTGTCTTTGTTCGCGGCGACGAGCTTGTCGAGCGCCTGTTGGTTCGTGCTGTAGATCAGCTCGATCGTCGATGCGGCGACCGGCATGCCGTACTCCGCACCGAGCACCTGCACGCCGATGACGTTGAGGAGGCAGATCTTCGCATCGAGCTTCCTGGCGAGCCCGACCGCGTAGTCCAGAGCGGCCGCCGACCCTTCGCTGAAGTCGATCGGCACGAGGATGGTTTTCGGCAGCTTCATGCCTGCAGTCGATTTCACGAACCGCGCCAAGCGCCGCGGCGGAGGCACGCGGCGATTTCGCGCACGATCTGCACGTGGTGCGGCCGCTAGCGAAGCGCTTGCGCGGTCGGCAGATCAATGGCGAACACCGCACCCGGCGCAGCGTCCTCGATCCAGATCCGGCCCCCGTGAGCCTCGACCGCGACGCGGCAGAACGCGAGGCCCAGGCCGCGGCTGGTCGCGCTGTCACCGCTCGTGACGAACCGAGCGAAGACGCTCGCCCGCATCGCCTCGGGGACTCCCGCGCCCTGATCGGTGACGCGGAGCTCGAGCCCGCGCGCATCGGAGCGCACCGACACCGTGACCGTCGATCTCTCGGGAGCGTGGCGGATCGCGTTGTCGATCAGGTTCGCGAGCACGCGCCGTACGAGATCGCGGTCGAGGTCCGCGGACTCGGCGGCGATGTCCGCGACGAGCGAGACCTGGTTCGCCGTCGCGCGCGGGCGCAGCTCGTCGAGCGTCTCGCCGACGAGGTCGCGTAGCGCGGTGGGCACCCGCAGCGGGACGAGTTGCCCCTCTTCGGCGCGGCCGAGATCGAGCAGGTCGGTGATCATCCGCATGAGCGCACGTGCCTCGTTCATGATCTTTTCGGCGGCGTCGAGCGCGCGCGGCTCGGTCGTCCCGCGCAAGACGCGCTGGGCCTGGAGCTGGATCGCGTTGACCGGGTTCTTGAAGTCGTGAACGAGGAACTGGGTCAACTGTTCCTTCTGGAGCTGTAGGCGATGCAGGACGTCGCGCTGGTGCTTGAGCTCCACCATGTGGTGGTCATTCGCTGTCGCGAGCTGGCGCAACCGCAGGGCGGTCTGGATCCGCGCGACGAGCTCGCTGGGCCGGAACGGCCTGGTGATGAAGTCGTCACCGCCTGCTGCGAGCGCGCGATCGAACGTGGCGACATCGCGCTCCGCCGTGAGGAACAGGATCGCGGCACGTGCGCCGTCGGGTCGTGCACGGATCAGCTTGCAGACCTCGATGCCGTCGAGCTCCGGCATCCGGATATCGAGGAGGATGCAATCGATCGCCTGCGCGTCGAACAGTGCGAGTGCCTCGCGGCCACTGCTCGCGAGCACGCACGGGATGTCCTCGTCCTCGAGCGTCGCCTGGGCGAGCGCGCGGTTTTGCGCGTTGTCATCGACCAGGAGGATGCGCGCCACCGCCAGCCCGGGAGCCATGGTCGCACCCTAGCATGGCACGTGGGTTGCTCCTCGCGGCCCCATGATTCTCTCCGAGACGGAGCTACGCGGGCTCGATGCGTACTGGCGCGCTGCGAATTACCTGACCGTCGGCCAGATCTATCTGTCGGCAAATCCATTGCTGGCGGAGCCACTTCGCGCCGAGCACATCAAGCCGCGGCTGCTCGGCCACTGGGGCACCTCGCCGGGGCTCAGCCTGCTCTACGTCCACCTCAACCGGATCATCCGCACCCACGGCCTCGACCTGCTCTATCTCGCCGGTCCCGGTCACGGCGGGCCTGCGATCGTCGCGAACACGTACCTCGAGGGGACGTACAGCGAGATCTATCCCCAGATCTCCGAGGACACGGCGGGGATGTTGCGCCTGTTCCGCCAGTTCTCGACTCCCGGCGGCATCCCGAGCCACGTCGGCCCGACGACTCCCGGTTCGATCCACGAGGGTGGCGAGCTCGGCTACGTGTTGACCCACGCGTTCGGCGCGGTGTTCGACAACCCGGACCTCGTCGCGGTCGCCGTCGTCGGCGACGGCGAGGCGGAGACCGCACCGCTCGAAGGATCGTGGAAGGGCATCAAGTTTCTCAACGCCGCGCGCGACGGCGCAGTGCTCCCGGTGCTCCATCTGAACGGCTACAAGATCGCGGGCCCGACGGTGCTCGGCCGCGCGAGCGACGATGCGATCCGCAGCATGTTCGAAGGCCACGGTTACGCGGTTCACTTCGTCGCCGGTGATCAGCCGGCGGCTGTCCACGAAACGCTCGCCTCGACGCTCGACACCTGCGTCGCCGAGATCCGCACGATCCAGCGCGCGGCGCGCGACCGCGGCGTGCGCGGCGTGCCGCGCTGGCCGATGATCGTGATGCGCACGCCGAAGGGCTGGACCGGCCCGAAGGAGCTCCACGGCAAGCCGATCGAGGGCACGTTCCGCGCGCATCAAGTCCCGCTCACCGGCGTGCGCGAGGATCCAGCCCAGCTCGCTGCGCTCGAGCAGTGGATGCGCAGCTACCGTCCTGCCGAGCTGTTCGACGAGCGCGGGCGACTCGTCCCGGCGCTGCGTGCGCTCGCACCGGCCGGCGACCGGCGGATGAGCGCGAGCCCGTACGCGAACGGCGGCAAACACGCACCGCTCGAGCTCCCCGATTTTCACCGCTACGCCCGCGAGGTCGCGGCACCAGGCGTCACGCTGCTCGAATCGACGCGCGCGTTCGGCGAGCTGCTGCGCGACACGTATCGCGCGAACCCGACCCGATTCCGCCTGGTCTGCCCCGACGAGACCAACTCGAATCGGCTCGGCGCCGTGTTCGAGGTCGAGGATCGCTGCTTCCAGGAGCCCGCGATCGCGATCGACGATCACGTGTCGCCCGAGGGCCGCGTGATGGAGGTGCTGAGCGAGCACAACTGCGAGGGTTGGCTCGAAGGCTACGTGCTGACCGGCCGCCACGGCGTGTTCGCGACGTACGAGGCGTTCGCGCTGATCGTCGCGTCGATGACGACGCAGCACGCGAAGTGGCTCGAGATGAGCGCGGCTCTCCCGTGGCGCGCGCCGGTGCCCTCGCTCAACTACCTCCTGACCTCGACGTGCTGGCGCAACGACCACAACGGGTTCTCGCACCAGGGCCCGGGCTTCATGGACACGCTGCTCTCGAAGAAGGGCACGGTGACCCGGATCTACCTGCCGCCCGATGCGAACTGCCTGCTGTCGGTCGCGGATCACTGCCTGCGTAGCACCGACTACGTCAACATGATGATCATCGACAAGCAGCCGCAGCTGCAGTGGCTCGACATGGCGGCCGCCGCCCGCCATTGCAAGCTCGGCGCCTCGGTCTGGGAGTGGGCGGGGACCGAGCAGCCCGGCGAGCTCGACGTGATCCTGACGTGCGCGGGCGATATCCCGACGCTCGAGACGATCGCGGCCGCGGACTGGCTGCGCCACAACGCACCCGAGTTGAAGTTCCGCGTCGTCAACGTCGTCGATCTGATGCGGTTATTCTCGCCGCGCGAGCATCCGCACGGCATGCCGGCGGACGAGTTCGCGGCGCTGTTCACCGAAGACATCGACGTGGTGTTCTCGTTCCACGGCTACGCCGGTGCGGTCCACCAGCTCATCCATGCACGGCCGAACGCGGCGCGGTTTCACGTCCGTGGCTACAAGGAAGAGGGCACCACGACCACGCCGTTCGACATGGTCGTGCTCAACGAGACCAGCCGGTTTCACATCGCGATGGATTCGATCCGGCGCAGTCGCCGGCCGGTCGCGCGGCGTGCCGAGCTCGATCGGATGTGCCTCGCCGAGCTCGCTCGACATCGCGCGTATATCGCGGAGCACTTCGACGATCGTCCGGAGATCCGGGATTGGACGTGGCAGTCGTGAAGGGCATCCTCGCCGTCAACGCCGGCTCGTCGAGCCTGAAGGTCGCCGCGTTCCGCGCCGATTCGCTCGAACGCATCGCGACCGTCGAGATCGACAACCTCGGCGATCGCGATCACGATGCAGCGTTCGCCGACGTGCTGCCGCGGCTCGGCCCCCACGCCTGGATCGCGATCGGCCATCGCGTCGTCCACGGCCGCGAGCGGCTCGGGCCGCACGTCGTCGATGCGAAGCTCCGCGCCGAGCTCGAGGCGCTGATCCCACTCGCACCGCTTCATCAACCGCACTGCCTCGCCGGCATCGATGCGGCACGCCGGCTCGCACCGCATGCGCTCCAGGTCGCCTGCTTCGACACGGCATTTCATCGCACGCTGCCCGATGTCGCCCGTCGCTACGCGCTACCCGCCGAGTACGCCGAGATCGAGGCCTACGGCTTCCACGGCCTGTCGTACGAGTATATCGCCTCGGTCTTGCCGGACCATCTCGGCGCCCGGGCACGCGGCCGCGTGATCGTCGCGCACCTCGGCAGCGGCGCGAGCATGTGCGCGTTGCGCGATCGCACATCGATCGCGACGACGATGGGGTTCACGCCGCTCGACGGTCTCGTGATGGGTACGCGCCCCGGTGCACTCGACCCCGGCGCCGTGCTGTACCTGATCGAGCAGCGCGGGATGACCGCGGCGGAGGTCCGCGACCTCCTGTATCACCGCGCCGGCCTGCTCGGGGTGTCGGGCCTCTCCGCGAGCATGCAGGTGCTGCTCGCGTCGCACGATCGCCGCGCCGCCGAGGCGATCGAGTTGTTCGTGTACCGCGCGCGAACCTCGATCGGTGCACTCGCCGCGGCGCTCGGCGGCCTCGACGCGCTGGTGTTCACCGGCGGCATCGGCGAGCACAGCGCCGCGATCCGCGACCGGATCGTCGCGGGCAGTCGCTGGCTCGGCGACTTCGCGGTCGCGTCGATCGCGACCGACGAGGAGCTCGTGATCGCGCGTCACGCGAGCGCACTGGTGGAGTGAGCGATGCACGAAGCGCTGCGCCGCCGCGTCGCCGAGTTGTTTCCCGGAGCGCGGATCCGCGCGCTCGAGCCACTCGCACCGGATTCGGGCAAGACCGGCACCACCGAAAAGGCCGTGGGGTACGGCGAGCCGATGCGGATCGCGCTGACCGACGCCGCCGGCCACGACCGCGAGCTGGTGTGGCACGGCGTGTCCGCGAACGCGTTCGGCCACGATCGCCGCGCCGACCGGTTCGCCGAGGTGATCGGCGCGTACGACGACTTCGCGGAGATCCCGCGTCACGTCCAAGCGATCGACGTCGGCGCCGTCGCGCACGATGGCGCGTTGGTCTCGCTGTGCGAGGCCGGCGAGCCCTACTTGATCACGAGCTATGCGCGCGGCACGGTCTACGCCGGCGAGCTGCGCCGGATCGCGGC
The DNA here is from genome assembly GCA_040004535.1 of Deltaproteobacteria bacterium. GTDB lineage: Bacteria > Myxococcota_A > Polyangia > Haliangiales > Haliangiaceae > JABFXX01. The sequence continues at coordinate 22,538 of JBDUAS010000019.1, read as the reverse complement.
GGTCCGCGAGGTCACGGCCCGCGAGCTCGCGCGCCTCGACACGCTCGCGTTGTACCTCGCCGGACTTCACACGCCGATCGCCGATGGCGCGGTTCGTTATCGTCGCGCGATCCGCGACCTGGTCGGCAGCGGCGAAGGAATCTACGGCATGGTCGATGGCTACCCGCCCGGCCTCGCGAGCGCTCGCCTGCGTGCGATCGAAGAGCAGTGCGCGGGGTGGCGGTGGAGGCTGCGCGAGCGCGAGACGCGTTTGACCCGCACGCACGGCGATTTTCATCCGTTCAACATCGTGTTCGACGACGACACGCCCGCGTTCCTCGACGCGAGTCGTGGCGCCTGCGGCGATCCAGCCGACGATCTGACCGCGCTCGCGATCAACTTCCTGCTGTTCGCCGCGGACGATCCGCCGGCGTGGCGCAGCCTCGGCGTGATGTGGCGGCATTGGTGGGCCACCTATCTCGGCCATCGCGACGATCCGGACCTGCTCGCGGTCGCACCGCCGTTCTTGGCGTGGCGAACGCTCGTCGTGTGCAATCCGCACTTCTATCCAAAGCTCGGCGAGCGCGGCCGCGACCTCCTGCTCGGATTCTGCGAAGACGTGCTCGCCGCGGGCTTTCTGGATCCGATGGCTGCCGAGGAGATGTTCGCATGACCGGCGCGATCGTCTGGTTCACTGGCCTCCCTGCCTCGGGGAAGACCACGCTCGCGGAGCGCCTGCGTGCGCGCCTCTCCGAGCACGGCCGCACCGCGATCGTGCTCGATGGCGACGTGATGCGCGGCGTGCTCGATGCGCGCGCGTACGACGGGGCCAATCGCGACGCGTTCTATCGCACGCTAGGCGCTCTCGCCGCCGTGATCGCCGCGCAGGGCGCGATCGTGCTCGTCCCGGCGACCGCACCAAGGCGCGAGCACCGCGACACGGCTCGTAACAGCGGACCACGCTTCTTGGAGGTCTGGGTCGATGCACCGCTCGCCGAGTGCGAGGCCCGCGACTTCAAGCAGCTCTACGCGCGCGCCCACCGCGGCGAGCTCGCCGACGTACCGGGCGGCGGCGCACTGTTCGAGCCACCAGAACATCCAGATGTCATCGCGCACGGCGGCCACGACGAGGCCGTGCTCGCCTCGCTCGAGGCCCTGCTCGACCAGCAAAGCTGATCAGCGGTCGCGCACGACCCGCGCGCACCGGCGCAGGCGTACGTGATCGTCGCGATCGCGCTCGTCGAGCGCCCGTGTGGTCGCAGCGATCTCGGCATCGAGCGCCGGCCGGATGCGCTGCTCGAGCGTGTGGAGCTGGCGCGACGCGCGCGCGAGCGATGCTCCGAGCGCCCGCACGCGCGCCTCGGGGGCGAGCGCTTCGAGCAAGCGCGCGAGCAACGCCTCGAACCCGCTACCGTCGGCGCACTGCACACGCTCGCACCGGATCACTGGATCCCGATCGCAGCGGTCGCCCGCGCCCGCGACTGGTCGACAGGCCGCACCGCGCGCGTCGCTTTCGGATGCGGCTTGGGCGACGTCACCGTATCGGCCGCGCTCGGCTTGATCGCGTTGATCTCCGGCACGGCGGTCGTCGAAGCGCTCGGGGCGCGCGCCGGGGCGATCGGCGGAGTGCTGTTGATCGGTTTCGGCACAGCGTACGCGCTGTGGGGCCTGCGCAAGCTGATCGCACATCACCACCACCCTTGTCACGACACGCTCACGACGCGCGCGCTGTTCGCGATCTATTGCGCAGATCCGTGCGTCGCCGTGATCCCGCTGATCTTCGCCGCCGCACCGCTGTCGCGCGCCGCGACGCTCGCGATCGTCGCAGTCTACGAGGTCGCGACGATCGCGACGATGGTGGGCCTGACCCTCGCGGCACGCGCGGGCGCCACGTTGCTCGGCGGCCGCTGGGTCGAGCACTATGGCGACAGCGCCGCGGGGACGTTGATCGTCGTGACCGGGGTCGTGGTCACGCTCGCGGGCTGGTAGCCGCGCAGGCGCGTTGATCCTCGCCGGTGTCGGCGACTGTCAGGTCGACGCGACAGATGGTCCCGCACACGGTCTTCTTGATCACCAGGCCGCTGTGCGCGAGCACGTCGAGCATCTGCCGATTGTCGTTCTCGACCTCCGCCCGCAGCACCGTGATGGCGTGCGCGCGCGCGATGTCCACGAGCTGGTCGAGCAGGAGCGTACCGATCCCGTGACCCTGATCCGCATCGCCGACCTCGAACGCGACCTCGGCGAGATGCGGTTCGATCAGCGCGTAACGGCCGATGCCGATCAACCGCTCCTGGCCATCGTCGTTCGAGACCACCGCGACTGCCGCCTCGGTGCGGCCATCGTCGAGCCGGCCGAGCCATGCGAGATCCGATGGCACGAGCTCGCGCTTGGCGACGAAGTAGCGGTGGCGGATCGAGAGTGGGCTCATCCGAGCGAACAGGGAACGGATCGCAGGAGCATCGCTCGCGCGCACGTCACGGACCATCACCGGCTGCCGGTCCCGGAGTTTGGCTACTTGCTGGTTCATGGCGCCTCGTGCTGCGGACCCGCAATTCCTGCCGGTACCGCGCGAGACTTGCGCGATCGAGACGTCATCGCGAGTACCCGGTCGCGCGGACCGGAAACGCTCGGGTACGCGATTGGCGGCCGATCGCGCGCAGCGCGTCGAACGTCGTGATCAGACCGACCAGCGCGCCGTTTTCGACGACGAGCACGCGATGGATCCGCTGGTCGAGCATGATATGCGCGACCTCCTCGACGGTGGTGTCGGGGCCGACCTTCACGATCTCGCGAGACATCGCATCCTTCGCGCACACGTTCGCCATCCGCTCCTGGACGTCGCCGGGCAGATGCATCCATGCCGACACGGGGTAGGGCAGATCCTCACGAAAGTATTCGGTCGCGGTCGCGGCCGCGCCGGGCTCGAGCTCTTCGCGGGTGACGCGCAAGAGGTCGAGCGTCGTGATGACGCCGCGAACCGTCGCACTGTCGTCGACAACGGGTGCGCCATGGATCTCCTCTTCGATGAACAGCCGGTAGATATCGAGGATCGGCGTCTCCGGGGTCACCGAGATGACGTCGCGTTGCATGAGGTCGCGGACTCGAAGGACAGGTTCGTCAGTCTCCATGTCACTTGCTCCAGCACGTCTCGCGCCAACGAGTGCATCGCCACAGTGGTCATGATCGGTTCGACGGATCACCGCTCCGTCGAGCTCGAGCCCGAGCCCGAGCTCTTGACCACCATCGCAGTGAGCATCGCGACTCGGGCTCGGGCTCGGGCTCGGGCTCGACCGGTCAGAATCTCTGCGACCAAGTAGTAGTCGGTCGAGGTCAGAAAGCGAAAACCGCGTGGGCACCGTGTGCACACGCGGGTCGGGATCGGCGCGCCGGTACCTAGTGCTGGTGCACCGTGCCGATGGCGGCGATGCGGCCGGGACCGTGACAGATCATGCACTGCTCCCGTGGCGCGTTCGGGGCGAGCACGACGGAGCGCGGTGCGTAGAAGTAGCCACCGTTCTGCTTCATGTGGTCGAGCGCGGCGCTGGAGTCGTGACACGCGGAGCAGGCACCGGTCAGCGGAGACAACACGAGGGTCGACGCAGCCGCCGGGGTAGTCACGTTCGTGGCCGCGTTGTAGGCGAAGCCCACGCCGTAGTCGGTGACGTTATCGGCGACCACGTACGGAGCGATCGTGTAGTACGTCGAGTTGATCAGCGGGTCGGTGCTGTACTTGCCCGTCGCGACCGTCGACAGTGGCTCGCTCGCGAACGCCGCGAGGTTCGTCGGGTTCGTGAAGTCGAACGTGTTGGCGGTGTGGCACGTGGTGCAGCTGTTCAGCGTGCCCGGGAACTCGACCTCGTCGTAGCCGGGGCCCGCCGCCGCCGCGTGCCAGGTGAACGGCACGACGCGCTTGCGACCCGCGTGGATGGCGTGGATGAAGTACTTGGAGCCAGCCGCCCAGCCGGAGCTCGTGCGGTTCGGGTTGTGACAGAACGAGCAGGTCGGGCCGTCGTTACGCTGGCCGGCGTGGAACGTCGGGCCGACGCCGAGCTGGGCGTGGCAGGTGTTGCACTTCGCGGTCTCGACGATGTTGCGGCGCGCGGTGTAACCGGTCGCGACCTTCCACACGTCGGGCGCGGGCACGCTGAGGCCACCCTGCGCCTTGCCGTCGGCCGGCACGTTCGGTACCCACGGGAACGCCGACAGGTTGGTCTGGACCATCGGCGGCGTGCCGGAGAGCGAGTACGTGTAGCCGATGCCACCGGTCAACATCGTCGCGCTCGGCGGAATCTGCACGCCGGTCAGCTTGAGCGTGTAGTAACCGGTCGAGTCGGGGCCGCTGAGTGCGCCGGCGCCGGCGCCGGTCGCGCTGCCGTTCCACACCGTCTTGAGGTACGCGCTGACCGAGGCGTTGAAGTCGGTCGGCGTGGCGTTGCCATCTTGCGGCACCGCGAACGCGAAGTACGCGGACGGCGAGCCGACGAAGTTGTCCATGAGGTCGGTCTTGACGCCGAGCGAGTTGAACGCGACGTCGACACCGTCGAGCTGGAGCTTGAACGTGATCGACGGGCGCTTGAGGTTCGGCGTCACGGTGGTGTCGGTCCAGGTATCGACGCTCTTCACCTGATAGGTGATCTTGTTCGCACCGGCCGGCGTGAAGTTCGCTTCGGCGACGTACGACGCGTTGGTGTTCGCGTTGCCGCCCACCGGCATCTTCCAGAGGTTCGCCGGATCCGGCGGCACGACCGGCACGTGGTAGCGCGAGGTCGCGAATGCACCGGCCGGACCGTGACAGGTCACGCACGCGTTGTCGGGCTGCGGTCCACCGACGTGGTTGCACGGGACCGGGATGCCGTTCGCGTCCTTGACGACCATGCCGTTGAGGCCGCACGTCCCGGGCGCAGCGTTATCGAATGCGACGTACGCGTGGCAGCCCTTGCACGCGAGCTGCGAGAGGTTCGTCACCGACTGCTGGCCCTGCGCGGCGCCGCCGTGGCACGTATCGCAGGTCTTGAGGTCCTGCGGATAGGTCACCGCGATCCCGTGGAACTGATCCGCGGCCGCCACGTTCTCGCCGTTGTGGATCCGGTGGATGAAGCTCGACGAGTTCGCGAGCGGGTTCGAGGTGCGTGCTGGGCTGTGGCAGACGTTGCACATGCCCACGTTGACGCGGCCGCCGCCGTGGAACGCCGCCGAGGCCGTGGTCTCGGCCTGGAACTTCGCGTGGCAGTTATCGCACTTCGCCTGCGATGCGATCTCGCGGACGCCCGGGGGGCCGTTGCCGCTCGGGACATAGTTGTACGACGGGTTCGCCGCGTAGAACGTGTTCGCGTTCTGCTGGAACACGAGGTCGGTTTGCCGCGTGACCTGCATCCACACGACGTGAGTCGCGTCGAGCTTGGTCGGGTCGTAAGCCACCGCCTGGACCCCGTTCGTGATCGACGTCGTCGGGAACGTGTACGTGTAGTCTCCGGCGCCGAGCCCGTTCTCGACCAGCGTGCCGTTGCCGGTCGCACCGAGCGGGTTGTAGTTGGTCGGCTGGCCGGCCGGGACGGCGACGCTGGTCGATTTCGTGTAGGTCGTCAGCGGCGAGACCGTGCCGTTCGCATCCTTGGTGAAGTACGAGAGTGCGAACCGCGGCTGGATCGGGGTGTTGAGCGAATACACGCCGGTGATGTCGAGCGGGTAGCCGCGATCATCGCGCATGACGAAGCGCACGCTGATCGGAGCAGTGGTCGACGTGCTGACGGTCTTGTAGGTGACGTTGATCCCCTCGCTCGGCGAGATCGTGCCGCTCGGCCCCACCTAGAGGCGGGACCTGCGAAGGTGACCGCGAGCCTCGGCTGGGATCGGAGCTCGCAGACGTGCACGACGTCGTGTCACGGTGCCGCGCCGCCGGCGTGGACGACACACGGCACGGTCGCGTGCGGCACCTGCCACGGAATTCCGCCGGCGACCGCGCCGCACACGCCGGCGATGCCTCTCTCGGCGTGCGTCGCGTGCCATGCGCTGACCGTCGACGGCTTCGGCAACATCCTCGTGTCCAACGGCACGAGTCACCACATGGACGGGGTCGTCGATGCCAACTGATCCATTGATCTTGCTCTCGCTCGGGCTCGCAGCCGGGGCCGCGCTCCTGTTGCTGTGGTTCCTGCTGTGGCGGCCGAAGCTAACGCGGACGACGAAGATCGTCTTGCTGTTCGGCATCGGCGTCCTGCCGATCGGGACCGCGACGACCGGCAACTACGTCGGCTTCGAGGCGACCAAGGCCCGCTCGTTCTGTGGCGCGTGCCACGTGATGACGCCGTACCAGCAGGACTCGGATAATCCGTCGAGCACGACCCTCGCCGCGCGCCACGCCCGCAACGCGATGTTCGGCGAGGAGAACTGCTACGCGTGCCATGCCAACTACGGGATGTTCGGCACGGTCAAGACGAAGCTCGGCGGACTGCGCCACATCTACCTGTACGTGACGGAGTACCGCAACACGCCGCTCGAGGAGGCACGCGAGACGATCCACATTCGCACCCCGTTCAAGAACGCGACGTGCATGCACTGCCACTCGACGCAGAATCCCGACTGGAACGCGGTCAAGGAGCACGCGAGCCTCATCGATCGCATTCGCGACGGCACCGTGAGCTGCGCGAGTGAAGGCTGCCACGGTCCCGCGCATCCGTTCTCGAAACGACCGTACGGAGGTGCCCCGTGAAGTTGCTGTACGGCGCCGCCGTGCTGACGCTGATCGCGCTCGGCCTCATGGTGTGGTCGCTGTTCGTGCCGACGCCACTGCCGGTGATGGTCGCGATGTCGGTCGGCCAGGCGTTCGGAACCATGGCGTTCGCGGCCTACGGCTACATCGTGATCAGAGACATCCTCAGGCTGCGGCGGGCGAAGCGGGATCCGCCATGAACCGTGCAACCACGATCGCGCTCGTCCTGGCGGTCGTTCTCGCCGGCATGCTCGGGTTCGAGACGAGCGCCCACGGCGATCCGCTGACGCTTCGCGCGGACGCGCTCGCGACGACGCAATCCCCGGCGGGACTCGTGATGCTGGAGACCGACAGCAAGCTCAGCTCGACCGTGTCGGCCGAGGCGGTCGTGTGGACCGCGGCGAGCCCGCTGCCCGGCGAGCACGCCGGGGACGTGCTCGTGATCGCGCTGCGCGCTCGCACGGCCGACGGCCGGGCGAGCACCCAGCTCGGAAGGTTCGTCGCGATCCTCGGCGCGACCCGACCGCTCCAGATCGACGGCGCCGCCGGTCGCGTGCAGCTCCCGCACGCCTTCTACACCGAGGCGTATGCCGGGATCCCCGTGCTGGCCGGCCTGGGCACGGGCCGAGCGTGGGATTGGGCGGTCGGAGCACGGATCGCGCGCAAGCTCGGTGACTACGGCTCGGTCGGTCTCGCGATGATGGAGCAGCGCGACGATGGCCGGCTCGCGACCGAGGAGGTCGGCGCCGATGCAGGCGTCGCTTTCGGCAAGCGCGACGACGTCGCAGTGAAGCTCGCCTACGACCTCGCGAACCCGGCGGTCGCCGACGCTGAGGTCACCGCGCGCCACGTCCACGATCGCTCGCTGCGCTTCGATCTCTACGCCGGTTATCGCGCGGCCTCGCACCTGTTGCCCGCGACCTCGCTGTTCACCGTGCTCGGCGACATCCCGGCCGAGCGAGGCGGCGCTCGCGTGACCTGGAAGGCCGCACCGCGCCTCGAGATCAGCGCGGACGCCGGCGTGCGCTATGTCGAGGACGATCTCGCGCCTGCGCTCTCGGCTCACGCGCGGCTCGCGCTCGACGATACGAGCCGAAGCGCGCTGACCGGCGAGATCCGGCGTGACGGGGCCAGCGACGACGCGTGGACCGGCCTGTCGGGCGCGGCGCGGATCGCCTTGCCGTACGCATTATTCGTCAGCACCGAGCTCGAGCTCGTGATCCCCGATTCGGATCGCACGCCAGGTGGACGCTACCGAGGACGCGCGTGGCCGTGGGCGCTCGCGGCGCTCGGTTGGGACTTCAGCGCGTGGCACGCTGCGGCCGCGCTCGAAGCGTCGTCGTCGCCGGAGTCGCGAGCGCGGATCGACGCGCTGTTGCAACTCGGCCGGACCTGGAGCGGGCCGTGAGGCGCCCGCTCGTCGTCGCCGCGCTCGTCGCGCTGGCCGCATGTGCCGGGGTGCTCGGGCTGCGCAAATCGGGACCGCAGCCGTTCCCGCATCGCGCGCACGTGCTCGCGAACGTGAGCTGCACGCAGTGTCACGGCCAGCTCGACCACGACGACGGTACGGCGCTCCACGTCCCCGAAGACAAGAGCTGCACGACCTCGGGCTGTCACGAGAAGCCACACGACACGCACGCGTGCCTCGACTGTCACGCGACGCCCGAGGCGCTCGCGCAGCTCGCGGCGGCGCGCGATCACCTCGCGTTCGATCACGCACGTTACCTGCCGCGCACCCACGGCGACTGCATGCGCTGCCACAACGGCGTCGCCGAGGGTGACGATCACATGCGCCCGGCGATGGCGACGTGCTTCAAGTGCCACGACCACGACGCGCAGCGCGACGCTCGCAAGTGCGACGCGTGTCACAAGAGCCTCGAGGCCGGTACCGACATGCCCGCGGGTCACCTCGCGCATGACGGCGATTGGGTGCACGAGCACGGCGTGCGCGCGGCGTCGTCGGCGGACCTCTGCCAGACCTGCCACGCCGAGAAGTTCTGCGCGAGCTGTCACGGCGTCACCGTCGCGGCGCTGCCGGCGACCCAGCACTTCGCCGATCCGTTCACCCCGAGCGTGCACCGTGCCGGGTTCGCGGCTCGGCACAGCCTCGAGGCGAAGGCCGATCCGGGCGCGTGCCAGCAGTGTCATCAACCCGAGCGCTGCGCGACCTGTCACCGCGTGAAGGGCATCGCGGGCGATGGCCGCACGAGTCCGCACCCTCCCGGCTGGGTCGGCATCACGGCCGCCGAATCGTCGCACGGTCGCGAGGCGCGCCGCGATCCGGCGGCGTGCGCGAGCTGTCACGGCGGCGCCGGCGAGGCGCTTTGCGTGTCCTGTCACAAGGTCGGCGGCGTCGGCGGCAATCCGCATCCGCCGGGGTTCTCCAGCCGCGTGCGGTTGACCGAGATGCCGTGCCGAATGTGCCACAAGTGATCCGGATCGTCGCGATCGCGCTGTGCCTCGTCGCGTGTGCAGAGCCTCGCGAGGCCGTGCCGTTGGAGCACGTGCCGGCGACGTATCGCGAGGTCGCGGCGAGCGCTGGTCACGTCGCGCACGTCGGCAAGGTCGCGTGCGCGACCTGCCACGGCGACACCGGGTTCGCACCGCCGCCACCCGAGCTGTGCGCGACCTGCCACGCGAAGACCACACCGCTGCACCACGACGATCCGACCGCGGCGAGGCGCGCGCCGCGCTGCCTCGATTGTCATGCGTTCGGCAAGGACGCGACCGTCGCGCCGTGGAACTGCATGCGCTGTCACGACCAGGCGCAGAACCACGTCGCCGCCGTCGGTGCGCACGGCGGCGAGCAGTGCAGCGATTGCCATCACCCGCATTCGACGCCGGCGACCTCGCCGCGGGCGTGCACCGACTGTCACGCCGATCGTGCGACCCAGCACGCCGGCCTGCACGGCTGTCGCGACTGTCACGAGATCCACGAGCCGCTGAACTCGACGGCGCGCGCGATCGCGACCTGCGCGCGCTGCCATGCGACGCAGCCCGGGACCTTGCGCGTCGACGCGCGCGCTTTGACGACTGGCCACACGGCCTGCACGACGTGCCACGCGCCGCATCAGTTCAAGCCGCGCGCGTGCACCGATTGCCACGCGAACCAACCGATCATCCCAGCGACCAAGCACACGTGCGTCGGCTGTCACGATCAACACGACGGTGGCCGTCCGCGCGCGTGCGCGACCTGTCACGCGCAGGCGGTCACCCACCCGAACGCGACGCATGCGGTCGAGGGTAATTGCGTCGGTTGCCATCCGCCGCACGACCGCAGTGGTCTCGCTCAGGCCGATCATCACGAGGCGGTCGCGTGCACGACCTGTCACGCCGCGCATCCGTCGCACGCGAAGGCCGCGTGCCTCGACTGCCATCAGGCCCACGGTCCGAAACCTCAGCTCGCCGCGACGTTGTGCGCGAAGTGCCACGCGGACAAGCAACGCACGACCACCGGCACCGGTCACGCGACGTGCGTGACCTGCCACACCACCGCGGCGCACGCGCCGGAGACCCGCGTGGCGACCTGCGCGACGTGCCACGCCGCCGAGGCGACCAGCGCGCCGGCCGGGCACGCGGCCTGCAATAACTGCCACTCGCCGCACGCGCCGAAGCCGACGAAGACATGCGCGTCGTGCCACCAGAACGAGGCCAGCCACGGCCACGGCACCAAGCTCGCGTGCGCGACGTGTCACCGCCCGCACGGACCGAACGGACCGGCGAAGCCGCCGGCCTGCGTGACCTGCCATGCCGACGGCCAACGCAAGGGCTTGCACGCGGTGCATCGCGAGTGCGCGAGCTGCCATAGCTCGCACGCGCCCGCACCGCGTGATGACCGCGCGACCTGTACCACTTGCCACAAGGACCGGGTCAACCACGAGCCGACCGCGATCCACTGCGCGACCTGTCATCCGTTCTGACGCGCAAACGATGCGCGAAACCACCGCGACGCCGCTGGCGTGCCGTTTGCGAGAGCGTGTAGGCATGGACGCGAACACCGCCCGCAAACTCATCGTGAGTCAACACGAAGCGATCCGCGCCAGCCTCGCCGAGTGCCTCGGAATCGCCAAGCGCGTGCGCACCGGCGAGTCGAGCGAGCTGGAGCTGGAGCTCGCGTTCGAGCTGATGCGAGCGAAGGTCTACGAGCACAACCTTACCGAGAGCGAGCTGATCCGGCCGCTCCTGGCGAGTACGCAGCAGTGGGGCGATCGGTTGATCGACCGGATGATCGAGGAGCACCTCGCCGAGCACGTCGCGATGTGGGCGGTCCTGAATCAACCGGCGGTTGTCGTCGCGCTCGAGCTCGAGGAGCTCGCCGCCGACCTCGATGCCCACATGGCCGCCGAGGAGCGCACGTTCATCGCCGTACTGCGGCCCGAGGTGATCTCGAATCACCGCAAATGATGCGGGTGCCGCTCAGAAATTGCGCGAACACGTGTAACGCGTCGGTGACCGTGAAGATGCCCTCGACACCGTGCTCGCTGGCGACCACGACCGAGCCAAGCCGACCTGCTTCCATCAACGTGACAACTTCGTCGAGAGGCGCGCCCGGGGTCACCGTCGCGACGTCACACGTCATCACGTCGGCGACGCGATCGTCGGTCAGGCAACTCGGGAGATCGCGGTCGCTGACGATGCCGACGAGCTTGTCATCGTCTATGACGGGGAGCTGATGGATGCGGTTGAGCTGCATCAACGAGCGGGCGTCCGACAGCAGGTCGCGGGATCCGACCGCATAGGGGTTCGGAGTCATGTAGTGCGAGACCGGCGGAATCATCATGTCCGCGGTAATGCACTGCGCGTGCCGTTCAGCGCCGGTAGCGCGGCAGCGCGACATCGATCCGGGTGCCAGTCGCACCGCTGACGACATTGATGCGGCCGTCGTGCATCGCGACGAAGCTGTGGACGATCGACATGCCCATGCCGGTGCCCCCTTCCTTCGTCGAAAAGAACGGCTCGAACATGCGCGAGCGAACCTCGTCGGTCATCCCGGTTCCGTCGTCGGAGACCCGGACGTGGAGCGCGCGTTCTTCGAGCGCGACCTCGACTTCGACGTGACCTCCGGCCGGCGCGGCCTCGATCGCGTTGCGCACGAGGTTCTGGACGACCTGATGGAGCTTGCCCGGATCGAGCGCGAGCACCGCAGCGGCTGGTGCTGTCAAGCCGACAGAAATGGCCGTGCGATCGGCATACGGCCGTTCGAGATCGATCACCTCGCGCACGACCGTCACCGCATCGTGGTGCTCGAGGTGGAGGTCCGGCGGGCGCGCGAACGCGAGGAACTCGTTGAGCATGGCGGTCAGCCGCTGGATTTCATGGTGGGCGAGCCCGACGGGCTCCACGAGCTTGGGGTCGCTGCCGCTCCTGCGCAGCCGGCGTTCGAGGAGCTCGAGCTGCAGCTTCGCCGCGTTGAGCGGGTTGCGAACCTCGTGGGCGAGACCGGCACTCATGGTCTGCAGCGCGGAGATCCGGTCCGCGAGGATCTGGCGCTCGCGCGTCACGAGGCGTTCCTCGGAGTCGAGCTGGTAGTGGCGCAGCATGAGCGCCAGCTCGACATCGAACAGCTTGTCGACCGAGCGCACGTAGTCGAGTGCTTGGTCACTCGGATACAGCCGCCGGATCTCGTCGAGGTAGGCGGCGCGGACGACGTTGACCGACGTGAACATGTACTGCTGGGCGAGGCCGATGCGGACGTGGACCCGGCCGATGCGCGCGCGCTTCTCGTTGAACGCGAGGTCGTACGGGCCGAGCAGGCCGGTCGACATCCAGTCCATCAACGTGCAGCGCAGGCGCTCGACCTGGTCGGGACCCGACAACACCTGCGCCGCACCGGGGTTCGCCCACACCGCGTCGTAGAACCGCTCGGCGATCGCCGGAAACGACGGCGCGAGCTTCGTGTGCAACTCGACCAACCGCGCGTGATCCGCGTCGTCGAAGTGCACGTAGGCGAGGAGCTCGTCGAGGATCACTTGATGTCGCTGGCGTCTTTGCGCACGACATCCAGGTCCGAGCGTGGCGCTTCGTTGTATTGATGGAGGCGGTACTGGATCGTGCGCGTGCTGATGCCGAGCATCTCGGCGGCCTTCGAGGTCGAGCCGCCGGTCGCTTTCATCGTCTCGAGAATCGCGTAGCGCTCGAGCTCGCCCATCGTCGCCCCGGGAATCGTAGGAGCGCCTGGAAGCGCGGCGGCCGCGGTCGGACGGATCGTGGCCGGCAGGGCGCGCGGCTCGATCGTCGACCCGGTCGTCAACACGACGGCGCGCTCGATCGCGTTCTCGAGCTCGCGAACGTTGCCCGGCCAGCTATAGGCCATCATCGTCTCGAGCGTCTGCGGAGCGATCGCTTCGATCAGCTTGTCATTTGCCTTCGCGTACTTGTCGATAAAGAACTTCGCGAGCTCCGGGACGTCGCTGATGCGGTCGCGCAGCGGCGGCATCTCGAGCGCGACGACATTGAGGCGATAGAACAGATCCTCGCGGAACCGGCCTTTCACGACCTCTTCGGGCAGGTTCCGATTCGTCGCAGCGATCACGCGAACGTCGACCTTGATGGTCTGGGTGCCCCCAACGCGCTCGAACTCGTGCTCCTGCAGGAACCGCAAGAGCTTGACCTGGATCGACGGTGAGATCTCGCCGATCTCGTCGAGGAACAGCGTGCCGCCGTCGGCGAGCGAGAACCGGCCATCCTTGCGAGTGAGCGCGCCAGTGAACGAGCCGCGCTCGTGGCCGAACAGCTCACTCTCGAGCAGCGACTCCGCGAGCGCCGCGCAGTGCAGCTTGATGAACGGACCGTGCGCGCGTGGCGACCGCTGGTGGATCGCGTTCGCGATCAGCTCCTTGCCGGTGCCACTCTCGCCCGTGATCAAGACGGTCGCGCGGCTCGGCGCGACTTGATCGACGATCTCGAATACGCGCTGCATCGGTGGCGACATCCCGACGATGTTCTTCGGCGCGGTGCGGTCGCTGACCCGCGCACGGAGCTGGCGCGCTTCGCGCCGCAGGTGCTCGGTCTCGAACACGCGATCGAGGATGATCAACAGCTCGCCGAAATCGAGTGGCTTGGTCAGGTAGTCCGCGGCACCGGCGCGCATCGCGTCGACCGCCGTTTGAACCGCACCGAACGCGGTCATCACGACCACCGCGGCCGGCTCTTCACTCGAGCGGATCTTCTTGACCAGCTCGATCCCGTCCATGCCGGGCATCTTGAGGTCGGTGACAACGACGTGGGGCGAGAACGCCTCGTACTTGCCGAGCGCCTTGAAGGCGTCCGCGGCCATCTCGACGTCGTAACCCTCGTCGCGCAACAGCTCGGCCAACGCGGTGCGCGCGTTGACCTCGTCGTCCACCACCAGAATTCGTCCGCTCCGCGACATCACCGTTCCTACAGCCAGAAGCGTGCCACGCGAGGCTAGCGATTTGGGCGGCAAACCGCGCAGGAGATGCGCTCGGCGCAACGGCTACCCGGCTACCCCGCAGGTTCTGCGTATTTTGCGGGCGTTCGACCGGGGGGCGCTGCACCGAATTGACCGCCGAAACCCTCGCGGAGCTCTCGACCCGCGGCCCGCGCTACACCAGCTACCCGCCGGCGACCGAGCTCGGTCCGATTCTCCCGGTTCTCGATGACGATCTAGCGTCAGCGAGCCTGCGTGTGACACGCCGCGCAGGTCGCGAGCATGTCGCCGTAGACCTGCGCGCGGTCTTGCGGCTTGGTCGTGCGCGCCCGATCCGCGGTGCGTTGCAGCTTGCGCGCGAGTGGCTCGCGCGTCTTACCGAGCTCGCTCGCCGGTAACGGTGCGGCGGCGAGGACGTCGAGGCCGGCGTTCCAGGTGTCGTCGGACGGCACGATCAAGCCTTCCCACAACCGGTCGGCCGCCCAGCGGTGGCGCATCATCCGCGCGGCGAGTGCGTCGCTGTCGGCGGGCGCGGTAGGCGCGACCGCGAGATCGGGGGTCGCGCCGGTCGCGGTATGGCATTCGGCGCACGCGGCGCCGAGACGAGCCACAGCGTGGACCGCGTCGTCGACCGTTGCGGCATTCGCGATCGCGCCGGCCCGGTCGCGTACGCGCGTCGCGTAGATCGTCCATGCGGACGTCCCGGGTTCGTCGGGCGCCTGCGAGATGCCGCGTGCGAGTTGCTTGGCGTCGTCGAGCTTGCCGCGCACGAGCAGATGCTCGATCGCTCGGACCAAGCCGAAGTTCTCGTGCATGTGCATGCGCACGAGCATGTCGTGCTCGAATCGCGCGGTGGTACCGCTGCCGGTCTCCGCCGGGGCAGCACTTGCGATGGGTGTGCAGGCAACGACCAGTAGGATCATTAGGTGGCGCATGACTCAGGTCGCGGCCCGCAGAGAAGGCGACGCGTGGACGGTGAGGGCGACCGCGCGGTCCGCGAAGTCGGTGACGCGTGACCAATCGGTGTAGAAGTGATCGCGTGACGTATCGGTCGCGTGCCCGCCTGCCTTCGCGATGCGTTTCATGATGAAGCGCAGCAGGACATTATATTGACGATAGACGAGCGCTCCGCCGATCGCGGCGGTGACCGGCGGCCGCCATCCGACCGAGTCGAACATCGCCGTCAAATAGCCGTTCGGATCGTCGCCTCCGTTCGCCGCAGCCATGCTGACCGAGAAGAACGCGCTCGCGGTGGCCTGCAACGGCTGGCGATAGGTGTGGAGATACGCGATCACCGACGACGAATGGCGGCCGAACTGGATCCGCGAACCGACGATCACGAGGTCGAAGCCAGTCGGCGCAGGCAGGTGCACGGGCTGGCTCGTATCCGCGATCACGACGGCGAACTTGCATTCGCGCAGCCGCGCGGCGATGCGATGCGCGATCTCCCGGGTCTGGCCATGACTGCTCGCGTAGACGATGAGCGCTCGTTGCATGCCTGCGACTACTGCAGCGGCCGTGCCGCCTCGAGCTCGCTGCGCAGTTGTTCGAGCTCGAGTGCCAGCTCGTGGTGCTCGATCGCCTTCGCGAGCACGTACGACAGCTCGTCAGCGCGGATCGGCTTGACGATGTAGTCGGTGGCACCGTCACGCAGCGCCTCGAGTGCCGGCGCGATCCGACCGAACTCGGTCACCGCGATCACCTCGGGCGGATGGGGCAAGGCCACGAGGCGCCCGACGGCGGCGGCGATGCCCGGCGTATCCAGATCGACGATCACGACCGAAGGCACGCGAGCGCACACTTCGGCGAAAACCTCATCTACGGTGTCGGCCGTCGAGACCTCGTAGCCCTCGTCGGATAACAGCGTCGCGAGCGCGTCGCGCGCCGTGGACCGTGGTTCGACGAGCAGGATGAGCTGAGATCCGTCCACGGTGATGCTCAATGTGTGGGTGCGTCCCATTGGCGGGCGAGTCGGAACAACCCGGTAAGCAGACCGCCGATGAGAACGAAGAACGTTAGCGTCGCGGCGATCGTCGAGAGCGACAGGTGACCATGGCCATCGCCTAGGACGCAGAGGATCGCGGCGAGGGCCGGGACGAGCACGAGTGCGAAGATGGCTGCCATGCCGCGGACTACTGCGGCCGTCGTGCCAGGCGAAACGAGCCGTCGAAGGGAACGCAGCCGCATCCCTTGCGGCGAAGCCTTCGAGAGCAGCAAGGTCTGCGCGATCGAGCTTGCGGACCGCGAAGGGGCGCGACGAGCGGGCTCCTTCGGCCTGGCGCACGACTTGCGTCTTCGCGCTGCATGGACGCATCGACGGCACGCAAACGACTGATCGGACAACACCACGCTATTCGCGCGCGCCTCGCCGAGTGCGTTGCGGTCGCGAAGCGATTTCGTGCTGGCGAAATGAACGAGGTCGAGCTCGAAGAAGCTCTCGAGCGCATGCGGACCGATCTCTATCAACACAACCTCAGCGAGACTCAGTTGCTCCGGCCACTGCTGAGCCGGACGCGGCAATGGGGCCAGCGCCTGCTCGAGCGAATGATCGAGGAACACGTTGCCGAGCACGTTGCGATGTGGAATGTGCTGAACCAGCCGGCGGTGGTGATCGCTCACGAGCTCGACGATCTCGCTGAAGAGCTGGACGAACATATGGTGGCAGAGGAACGGGCATTCCTTGCGGTACTGCGACCCGACGTACTCGATCATCCTCAACGCTGAGGGTGTCGACAAGCGCGCAGCACCCACACGCCCCAGAGCCTGAATGGTCGGGGCGCAAACTCTGCGCGCTTGCGGCCGAGACCGCTCACGTGGAGCGAGGCAGACTAACCGCGCGATGAACAGGGACGCACTCCGCGCCGGCTTCTGGGCCATTGCGATCACCATCAGCTTGGTCGCGCTGGTCATCCTCGGCTCGCGCCACCTCGCACAGTTCGACGCCGCACTCGTCGGCTACACGTTCGCGACTTTGTTCGCGACGTTCGGTATCGCATACCGCTATGCGATGTGGTTGCGGCGCCCACCGACGCGAATGTACTGGCGCCGAGGCTGGCGCGCGTTCGTCTCGCCGCGCAGGTTGCTCGGCAACCTCGGGCGATTCGCGAAGCGCGCGGTCGTCGATGTCGCCGGCAATCGGTTCATCTTCAAGCGCGGAAGGCTGCGAGGGCTCACCCACTTCCTGTTGATGTGGGGCTGCCTGCTCGCCGCCGCGATCACGTTTCCGCTGGTCTGGGGCTGGATCCACTTCGAGACCGTGCCGGGTCATCTCGACACGTACCGCGCGTACTTGTTCGGCTTCGCGGCCGGCGAGTTTCCGGTCGACTCCGTACCGGCGTTCATCGCATTCCATGGCCTCGTATGGGCGTCGTTTCTCGTGCTCGCCGGCGTGATGCTCGCGTTTCGCCGCCGCATGCGCGATCGTGGGGCAGAGGCCGTCCAGCAATTTGGCGAGGACATCCTTCCTCTCGTGCTCCTCGCCGCGATCAGCGTGACGGGTCTCATGATCACGATCAGCTACACGTGGCTACGTGGCTACGCGTACGACTTTCTCGCGATCATTCACGCGGTCACCGTGATCGTGACGCTGCTGTGGTTGCCGTTCGGCAAGTTCTTCCACATCTTTCAGCGCCCCGCGCAGCTCGGTGTGGCGTTCTACAAGGACGAGGGCGCTGCCGGCGAACAAGCGCGCTGCAAGCGATGCGACCGGCCATTCGCATCGGCGCAGATGGTTCGTGACCTCATCACGGTCGAGCGCGAGCTCGGCTTTCGCTACGAGATGAAGCAACACGCGAACCACTACCAAGAAATCTGTCCGGCGTGCCGGCGTGCCCTCTTCGGGCTCGCGCAAGGCGCGCTGTGGACCGAGGCGCAGTAAGTATGGCCAAACTTCCCGTCGACGATCTCGCCATCATCCACGCGTTTGGCCCGCATCTTTCCGCGGGCACGCGCGGCGGTACGGAGCTCACGCCAGACAAGCTCGTGAAGACGCACTGCTGCTTCTGCGGCCAGCAGTGCGGCATCCAGCTCAAGGTCAAGGACAACGAAGTGATCGGGTTCGAACCATGGGAGGACTTCCCGTTCAACCGCGGCATGCTGTGCCCGAAAGGGGTCAAGCGTTACCTCCAAGGGTCACATCCCGATCGGCTCGTGAGCGCGATGCGGCGCGACCCGAATGCGCCGGGTGGCTTCAGCGCGATGAGCTACGACGCAGCGATCGCGCATGCAGCGCGGGAGATCTCGCGAATCCAGAAGGAGCACGGCAACGCTGCGATGGCGGTGCTGAGCGGCGCGAGCCTGACGACCGAGAAGACGTACCTGATGGGCAAGTTCGCGCGCGTCTGCTTGAAGACGCCGTTCATCGACTATAACGGCCGGCTCTGCATGGTCAGCGCAGGTGCGGGGAACAAGAAGGCGTTCGGGATCGATCGGACGACGAGCCCGTGGGCCGACATGATCGGCTCCGACGTGATCTGGGTCGCCGGCAGCAACGTCGCCGAGTGCTCGCCGATCACGACGAACTACATCTGGCAGGCGCGCGAGATGGGCGCGAAGATCATCATTCAAGATCCGCGCATCACGCCGATCGCGAGGACCTGCGATCTGTATCTGCCGGTGCGTCCCGGCCGCGACGCCGCCTTGTTCGCGGGTGTGCTCGGCATGATGATCGAACAGGGGTGGGTCGATCGCGAGTTCATCGACCAGCACACCATCGGGTTCGAAGCGGTCGCCGCGTACTGCAAGGAGTGGCCGCTCTCTCGCGCCGCCGAAGTCAGCGGCGTGCCCGAGCGATCGCTGCGCAAGACGGCGGAGCTGTGGGGCGCGGCGAAGACGAGCTTCATGTTTCACGCGCGCGGGATCGAGCACCACTCGAACGGCGTGCAGAACGTCCTCGGCGCGATCAACCTCGTGCTCGCGACCGGCCGGATCGGCAAGCCGAACAGCGGCTACGGCACCATCGTCGGCCAGGCGAATGGTCAGGGCGGCCGCGAGCACGGCCAGAAGTGCGATCAGCTGCCGGGGCTGCGAGACATCTCGAATCCCGAGCATCGCAAGTACATCTCGGGCGTCTGGAACATCGACGAGGCAGCGCTTCCCGGTCCCGGCGTCGACGCGTACGAGCTGTTTCGCAAGATCGACGCGGGAGAGATCAAGGGCCTGCTCTCGATCTGCATCAACCCGAAGGTCTCGCTCCCCGACAACCAGTTCGTGACGCGCGCACTCGAGAAGCTCGAGTTCTTCGTCGCGATCGACTTCTTCCTGAGCGACACCGCGAAGTATGCCGATCTGGTGTTGCCCGGCAGCTTACAAGAGGAGGACGAAGGCGTCGTGGCACAGGTCGAAGGTCGGATCATCAAGATCAACAAGGCCGTCGACGCTCCGGGCGAAGCGCGCGAGGACTGGCGCATCATCCAGGATCTCGCACGTGCACTCGATCGGTCGCACGGCATGACGTTCGCGAACCCGCGCGAGATCTTCGAAGAGCTCCGCGTCGCGAGTAAGGGCGGCATCGCCGACTATTCGGGTGTCACCTACGAGAAGGTGGAAGCCCAGATGGGCGTGTTCTGGCCGTGCTACAGCACGGATCCGCAGACCGGCGCGCCCACGCCCGATCATCCCGGGACACCGCGCCTGTTCGAGCCCGGTAGCTACAATCCCGTCGCGAAGGGCGCCGGCCCGTTCTACTTTCCCGACGGCAAGGCGCGCTTCAATGTCGCGGACTATCGCGCGGCGGTCGACGATGCTTCGGAGGACTATCCGGTCTTCCTGACGACGGGCCGTGTCGTCAGTCAATTCCTGTCGGGGACGCAGACCCGACGGATCGGTCCGCTCGTCAAGCAGTACCCGGAGCCGAGGCTCGAGCTCCATCCGCGGCTCGCCGACAAGCTCGGCATCGCAGATGGCGACTGGGCCACATGCGAGACGAGGCGAGGCGCGATCACGATCCGCGCGAGCGTTGTCACGTCGATCCGGCCCGACACGGTGTTCATTCCGTATCACTGGGCCGGCGACAAGAGCCCGAACCGGCTGACCGTTGCCGCGCAAGATCCGATCAGCAAGATCCCGCAATACAAGGTCTGCGGCTGCCGCGTGCGCCGCGCCGATGGACCACCGGCATACGCCGCGGAGAGGGAGGCGCAGCAATAATGCCGGTCCCGCAACAATTCGAATTCTTCGTCGATCAGAGCCGCTGCATCGGCTGTCAGGCGTGCGTGCAGGCCTGCACCGAGTGCGACACCCATCGTGGCGACTCGATGATCCACCTCGAGTACGTGAATCGCGCGACCTCGGTGCAGACCGTGCCGGTCGTATGCATGCACTGCGAACAGCCGACGTGCGCAGAGGTCTGCCCGGCGGATGCGATCAAGCGGACCGGCGACGGCGTGGTCCAGAGTGCGCGCAAGCCGCGCTGCATCGCCTGTGGCAACTGCGTCGTCGCGTGCCCGTTCGGAGTGCCCGAGCTCTACATCGAGCGCGCGATCATGATGAAGTGCGACATGTGCTACGACCGGACGTCGATCGGCAAGAAGCCGATGTGCGCGACGGTGTGTCCCAGTCAGGCGCTGTTCTATGGGACGCGAGAGCAGGCGCTCGCGCTGCGGCCGCAGTCGACGCCGACGAACAAGTTTCGATTTGGCGACCAGACGATCACCACGCGCGTGAGCGTGATGACGCCGAAGCGCGCGGTGCCGTCGCACGTCGACGTGACTGCAGCGATGGACGACAAGCCGCATAACCGCGGGCTCCGGCTCCCGGTGCTCGATACGGCCGATCCGTTTGCCGAGGTGGAGGTCTGAGATGGCCGACGATCCGCGCTCGCGCGACCCCGAGGATGTCACCGTCGCGCCCGACGCTCGCCCGATGGCCGAGCAACCGCTCTGGCGTCGCGACTTCGCGATCGACTGGCCGGAGGACAACTACGTCGCGCGCCGAGACTTCGCCAAGTTTCTAGTGCTGACGAGCGGCGCTTTCGTCGCCGGTCAGACCTGGATCGCGGCGAAGAGCCTGTTGCGCAAACATCGCCCGCCGCCGCCGCGCCAGAAGATCGGCACGTTGTCCGCGCTGGCACTCAGCTCCGCGACGATGTTCGCGTATCCGACCGAGCAGGATCCATGTCTGTTGATCCGCACTCGAGATGACAAGCTGCTCGCATACAGCCAGAAGTGCACGCACCTCTCGTGCGCGGTCGTGCCGGTGCTCGACGAGGGCCTCATCCGCTGCCCGTGCCACGACGGTGTGTTCGACCTCGCCACGGGCCGCAACCTCGCGGGGCCACCGCCGCGGCCGCTCCCCGTGATCGAGCTCGAGGTCACCGGTGATGACATCTTCGCGATCGGCGTGAAGGAGCGAACCGTATGACGCCGAAGCCGCAGCGCCAGCTGACCCGCACGCAGCGCACGACCGTCGTGATCGGCATCCTGTGCTTCGTCCTGATCCTGGTCGTCTCGCAGCTGTGGTTGCTCACAGCGACGATGAACGCCTACCTCGGCGGCGACGACGACGTCGTATGGCCCGCGCTTGCCGCCAGCGTCGGCTGCCTGCTCCTCAACCTCGGCTTGTTGCGGTATCTCTACAAGCGATGACACAGCAGCCGGGGGTGCCGTCGGCCGGACTCGCGAGGATGCATCCGGCGTACTTCGCGCTCGTGATGGCGACCGCGATCGTCTCGCTCGCGTGCGAGCTCACCGGCCTCCACTCGCTCGCGGTCGCACTGCTCGTGGTGAACATCGGGTTCTATCCGGCGCTGTGGATCCTGACGATCCTCCGCGTCGTGCGGTATCGCGAGCGCGTGATCGCCGATCTGCACGATCACGGCCGCTCCGTCGGCTTCTTCACGACGGTGGCAGCGACGTGCGTGCTCGGTTCGCAGTGCTTGATCGTCGGGCAGAACGTCACGGTGGCAGTTGTTCTATGGATCGCCGGCATCGTGTTATGGGCCGCGCTGATCTACGGCGTGTTCACGATCCTGACGGTGCAAGTAGCCAAGCCGACGCTCGCCGAAGGGATCAATGGCGGCTGGTTGATCAGTGTCGTCGCCGCGCAGTCGGTGAGCGTCCTCGGTGCGCAACTCGCATCGCACTTGCCGCACGGCGAGGGAATCCTGCTGTTCTCGCTCGCGATGTGGCTCGGCGGTGGAATGCTCTATCTCTGGATCATCTCGCTGATCTTCTACCGCTACACGTTCTTCACGATGCAGCCGTCGGATCTGGCACCGCCGTACTGGGTGAACATGGGAGCCGCCGCGATCACGACACTCGCCGGCACGATGCTGGTTGCGGCCGCTCCGCAGTCTCCGGTCATCGCGCAGATCTTGCCGTTCGTGCGCGGCTTCACGCTGATGTGGTGGGCCACCGCGAGCTGGTGGATCCCGATGCTCCTCATCCTCGGCGTGTGGCGCCATCTGGTCCGCAAGTTCCCGCTGCGCTACGACCCGCTCTACTGGGGCGCCGTGTTCCCGCT
>JBDUAS010000018.1:0-55610 GCA_040004535.1 Deltaproteobacteria bacterium | reverse complement strand
GACGTCGATCGCCCGCTTGGCGATTCGAACGCTTCGCAGCATGGCCGACCCTACCATGCCGCTGGTATGGTCCACGAGATGGTCGCGCCGATCAGGTTGACCGTGCCAGGCACGCTGCTCTACCGCGCGATCGCGGTTCGAGTCGTTGCCGAGGCCGCGCGCCTGGTGTCGGGGTCGGATCGTCGCGATCCTAATGACTTGCTGAGCAACGACGTGCGCCATCCGTTCGACACGGCCGTGGTGTCGGCGTTCATGGAGATCTTTAACAACGTCGCGATCCATGCCTATCAGCGCCGCGGCGGCGGCGTGATCGAGCTAGCCATCACGCCCGGTGACCGCGAGATTCTCATCGAGCTCAAGGATCACGGCAAGACGTTCGATATCGACGGGGTGGAGCCGCTACCCGAAGATATGTCGGACGCATCGCTACCCGAGGGCGGGATGGGCATCCATATCGCGAAGACCATGCTCGACGAAGTCACGTACGAGCCGGGCCCGCCGAATCTATGGCGGCTGCTCAAACGTATGCCGGAGAACCTGAGTGCTTAACCCGTTCGACATCACGCGCGCAGATCACGAGACGAGCCTCGTCATCCGAGGCAGCCTCGACATCAACAGCGCGCCGCAACTCGCCGAGGAGATCGACAAGCTCGTGATCGCCAAGGTCAAGCGAGTCAAGGTCGATCTCAGCGCCCTGGATTTAATCGACAGCTCTGGCGTCGCCGCGCTCGTGAAGCTCTACAAGGGCATTCGCGGCCACGGCGGTCATGTCGAGATGGCCGGTGCGCGCGACCAGCCGCTCGCGATCTTCAAGCTGCTTCGCATGGACAAGGTCTTCAACCTGTAAGCGTTGTCGTGCGCGTCCTCGCGA
This sequence comes from Deltaproteobacteria bacterium, assembly GCA_040004535.1. Lineage (GTDB taxonomy): Bacteria > Myxococcota_A > Polyangia > Haliangiales > Haliangiaceae > JABFXX01. The sequence continues at coordinate 54,739 of JBDUAS010000018.1, read as the reverse complement.
TCACGAAAATCTTCCCGAACGCGCTGGAGCCACTCTCGGCGCCGTTCAACCGGCAACAGTTCGCCGCGCTGCGCGAGCACTGTGACCTCCGCGTGATGGCCACGATCCCGTGGTTTCCCGGCGCGGGTCTGATGTCGCGGTGGTCGAGCGCCGGGAAGCTGGCCGGCGTGCCGGCCCGCGAGACGATCGCCGGCATCGACGTCACGCACCCGCGGACGCTGTTCCTGCCGCGCCTCGCGCATGCGGCGTGGGGACCGCTGTACGCCGCGTCGATCGCTCCAGCCGTGTTGCCGTTACGCGGCGAGGTCGATGTCGTCCTCGGCTCGTGGGCGTATCCCGACGGGTTCGCGGCGATCATCGCGGCGCGCCTGCTCGGCGTGCCGGCGGTCGTGAAGCTGCACGGCTCGGACATCAACCAGCTCGCGCAGCTGCCCGGGCCGCGCAGGATGCTGAGCTGGGCGCTGCCCCGCGCCGCCCACGTCGTCGCGGTGTCGAAGCCGCTCGCCGACGAGGTTTGCGCGCTCGGCGTCGCGCGCGACCGCGTGACGATCGTGATGAACGGCGTCGACAGCGAGCTGTTCCATCCGCGCGACCGTGCGGCCGCGCGCGCCGAGCTAGGGTTGCCGGCGACCGCGAAGATCGCTCTCTACGTCGGCAATCTGAAGCCCGAGAAAGGCGTCGCCGAGCTCGCGCGTGCGTGGCCGACGGTCGCCCGCCACTTGCCGGATGCCGAGCTCTGCGTCGTCGGTGGCGGTCCGCTCGCGGCGGATGTCGAGCAGCACGCTGGTGATCGTACGCGGATGCTCGGGCCGCAGCCGCACGACAAGGTGCCGGTGTGGATCGCGGCGTGTGACGTGCTCGTGCTGCCGTCGCACTCCGAAGGGACGCCGAACGTCGCGCTCGAGGCGCTCGCGAGCGGCCGCCGGATCGTCGCGACCGCCGTCGGTGGCACGCCGGATCTGATCACCAGCCCGATCCTGGGCTCGCTCGTGCCGCCGAAGAACGTCGACGCACTCGCGGATGCGATCGTGATGGCGTTGAAGACGCCGTACGATCCGGCGGAGGTCGCGCGACTCGGAGCGCGCGGCGGCTGGGCGGCGAGCGCCGCGGCGCTCCACGCGGTGTTGCAACGCGCAACTTCACGTACTTGACGTCGAGGGCGACGTAGACCGAGTCGCCGATCGTCGGCTACAGAACCACCGAGCTTCACGGTCAACGAACCGCCGGCGTAGATCCGACCGCCCGAACATCTTCGAGCTCTCACCGTCCATCAGCATGTCCAGCATCCATCTAACCGCAAATCCCGTCGCCGTTGCGAAGCTCCTCACCGCGAGTCACGCGTGAGCGGTCATGCTACGTTCGAACCGTGCCGTTGGTCGACGACGACGACGATGCCTGGTTCAACTCCGAGGAGTCGATCCGGGCCGGCATGATCATCGAGGTCCAGCGGATCCGCCGGCGGATGCGCTCGCGGCCCGGTCCGATCTTCATCGTCGCGTTCCTGCTCGCGGTGTCGATCACGTACAAGATCTGGACGCGGCCGACGCTCGTCGAGAGCCGGGTCGTGCTCGCGCTGTCGCAAGGCGAGCTCTCGGAGCACGCGGCCGCACTCCCCGTCGACGAGCTCCGCGAGTACGTGGTCAACGTCCTGCTCCCCGACAAGAAGCTCGGCGAGCTGATCGAGAAGAAGAACATGTCGCCGTCGCGCCACCTGACGGGCATGCAGTTCGCGATCGATTCGTTGCGCGAGCAGTTCGAAATCGACATCTGGAAGAACACGTTCGAGCTCGGCGACGACCAAGATCGCTCGGCGCGGATCGGCATCACCGTCTCCGATACGGATCCGGATCGATCGTACGACCTCGCGCGCGACCTCGGCACCGTCGTCATCACGTCTGCACAGGACCAGCGCATGCAGATGACGAAGCTGCTCGCGAGTCGCGTCAGCGAAGTCCATGACTCGGCCGCAGCGCGACTCGAGGATCTCTCGCGCGAAGAGTCCGAAAAGGAGCTCGCGATCAACCAAGCGCGGCGTGACGGCAAGCTCGCACTCGCGCAGGCGCTCAACCTCGAGCTCGCACAGCTCGCGCACGAACAAGCGTCGGCCGAGAAGACGATCAGCGACATCGCGACCAGCCAGGATTCGCTCGCGGATCGGCTCACCGCCGCCGGCCTCGACATCTCGGTGACGGTCGTCGACGAACGGCGCGGTCAGCTGCCCGAGCATCGTGAGTTCGTGCTCGTGATGATGGCCGTGCTCGTGGCGCTCGCTGCGCTCCTGGGCACGGCGCTCGTCCTCGGTGCGTTCGATCCACGCGTCCACGACGCCGAAGATGTCGAACGACTAGGGCTCAGCGTCCTCGGCCATCTGCCCGGATTCCCTGGCGACGAGGTCGGGTCGCTCGAAGCGCGTGGCGTTGCTCGCCCTCGTGTACCATCGTTCTCGAGATGGCGCTCGCACCGATAACTCCTCGCGATCGACTCCAGCGACTCGTCGATCTCGGACGCAAGACCACGCGCTACTGGTGGCTGGTCGCCGTCGCGGGCTTCCTCGGCGGCGTGCTTTCACTTGGCTTCGCGCTGACGCGCGGCCACCGCTACGAGTCGTCCGCGGTGTTGTTCTACCAGGAGCGGATCCAGTCGAGCATCTTGTCGAACCGGCAGGAGGAGACGATCCGCAACCTCGGCGATCGGTTCCGCGAGCTGTTGCTCGCGCGCCAGCAGCTGCTCCAGATCATCCACGATCCGAAGATCAACCCGTATCCGGGAATGGATCCGGATCTCGCCGCCGACAAGTTGCGCGCCGCCGTGCGGTTCGAGTCGCGCGGTGGCTCGAACTTCCGGATCACGTATGCCGATAGCGATCCGGATCGCGCGAAGGCCGTGACGGAGAAGCTGACGAAGCTACTCCAGGACAAGGACGAGGCGCTGCGCAACGACCAGGCGCAGCTGACCGTGCAGTTCGTGACCCAGCAGAAGGAAGAAGCGTCGCTCGAGCTTCGCAAGCGGGAACAGGCGCTCGCCGAGTTTCTCGCGAAGCACCCCGAGTTCGCCGCCGACTCGAACACCCAGGCCGGTGCAGAGGGCGCCGGCATCCGTGCGATCCACGACAAGAAGCCGACGCCGGTGATCAACACCGGCAACTCGCGGCTCTACGCGCTCGAGCGCCAGCGCCAGCGCATCCAGGCGCGGCTCGACGCGCCGCCGGATGCACCCGTGCGCATCGAGACGCCGCGGTCGCCGGAGCGGATCGCCGCCGAGGCGCAGGTCGCCGACGCGCAGCGCGAGCTCGCCTCCGCGCAGCGCGAGCTCGAGGATGCGCTCGCGAAGTACACCGACAAGCACCCCGCGGCGCAGAAGGCGCAGGAGCGGGTCGATGCGGCGCAATCGCGCCTGCGTCACGCGCAGGCCGCGGTGCCACCCGACGAAGGCGTCACGCTCGCGCCGGCGACGCCCGCCGATCGCACGAAGCTCCAGAAGGAGCTCCAGCAGCTCGATAGCCAGATCGCCGACGAACAGCGCTCGTCGAGCAAGGTCGGCGCGGGCTCGGGCAGCGCGACGCCCGCGCCAGCCGAGGGCGGTGCGAACTGGGTCGTGGAGCTCGAGACCAAGTACGCGGAGCTCCGCCGCCAGCTCAACGAGCAGCGCGAGCGCGTCGGCTCGCTCGCCGATTCTGTGTTCCGTGCGCAGATCGATGCGAGCCAGAAGTCGGCCGAGCAAGGTGGGCGGTTGTCGGTGATCGACCCGGCGTTCAAGCCGGTCCGCCCGAGCGGCCCTGGCAAGACCATCTTCCTGCTCGCGGGTATGGTCCTGTTCCTCGCACTCGGCGGGACCCTCGCGATCGGTCTAGCGATCCTCGACGACCGGTTGTACCGTCGAGATGATATCGATGGTCTCGGCATTCCTGTACTGGCCGTGATCCCTGCCCTTCACGTGACGAAGAAGAAATGACGACGCCCAAGCGTACGACTGGCCGCTACGGCGAGCCTCCCGGCAGTGGGACCTCGCCCGCTGCTGTGCCCCAACGTGGCGCACCGCTCCCGCTCGTCACCCAGCCCATGATCGCGATCGACGAGCCTGGCTTCGCCAGGCGAGGCAGCGCTGCCGAAGGGCAGCGCGGTGTAATCGACGACACCGCCGGTGGGATCACGCGTGTCGACCTGCCGTACGCGACACAGGCCGGCGCGCAACAGGTCATCGAGCAAGCCGCCACGCACAACCCGCATACGATCGCGTTCACGCGAGCGACCGCGATGTCGCCGCCGCTCGCGAGGTCCCAGACGCCCGCTGGCCCGCCGCCGGAGATCGGCCTGTCGCAACATCACATGCCGCCCGAGGAGCGGCTCGATCCGCGGCTCGCACTCGTCGTCGATCCGGACTCCGAACGCTCGGCGGCGTTCCGCGTGTTGCGCCATCACTTGCTCGAGCTCGGCCGCCCGCAGGTCGTCGTCGTGTCGAGCGCCCATCACGGCGATGGCAAGACCACGGTCGCCCTCAACCTCGCGCTCGCGCTCGCCGAGTGCGGCCGCGCGAAGGTGCTCCTGTGCGACGCCCACCTGCGTCACCCGCAGCTCGCCGACGTGTTCAGGCTCGTGCCGCCCTGGTGCTTCGCAGAGCAGCTCGCCGCGCACCGCAACCAGCCGATGTTGCCGTGGAGCCTCGTCGAGATTCCGCAGCTGTGGTTGCACGTCGCCGCGGTCAGCCCGCGGATCGAGAAGACCCAACTGCTCGACGCGCCCGCGTTCGCGATCGCGATGGAGCGGCTGCGGCTCGCGTACGATCACATCGTGATCGATGCTCCGCCGGTGCTCGGTTCGGCCGACGTCAACTTGATGTCGGATGCAGCCGATGCGGTGCTGCTCGCGGTCCATTCGCGGCGGTCCACCGCGCGTGATCTGCGCAAGTCGATCGAGCAAGTCGGCTCGTCGAAAGTCGTCGGCACGGTGCTCGTCGAGTAATGCGCGCTGCGATCGCGTTCGCGCTGATCGCAGCGTGCGGGTTCCAGCCGGGGCTCGCCACGTCGGATGGCATGGGCAGCGGATCGGGATCGGGATCGGGATCGGGATCGGGCTCCGGATCGGGATCGGGATCGGGCTCCGGATCGGGATCCGGATCGAACTGCTTCGGGTCTGGGGCATACGTCGTGTGTCTCGCCGCGCTGCCGACCACACCGATCACGATCACGTCGCGCACGACGGTCAACACGGACCTTCATTCGGTGAACTGCGTCGCACTGTTGCCGGTCAACGACGCGGTGTGCGTGATGGCCGGAACGACGGTCAGCATCAGTAGCTTCTTGATCGGTCAGGGCGCGCGACCGCTGGTCGTGGTGTCGACGTCGACCTTCGACCTCCAGGGCACGGTCGATGTCGGAAGCCACGCATCCCCGGGCGGTCCGGGTGCCGGCAGCGATCCGCAAGATTGCACGGGCACCGCAGCGACGGCCGCACCGGGCGGCGGCTTCGGCGGGAGCTTCACCACCCAGGGTGGGAACGGCGGCGATAGCTCGCCTCCCGACGGCGAATCGCAGAACCCGTTCACGACGACGACGTTGCGCGGCGGTTGTCCGGGTGGTGCGGGCAAGGCCACGAATGCCGGCTCGGCGATCGGCCGTGGCGGCGGTGCCGTGTTGCTGATCGCCGCGCAGTCGATGGCGCTGTTAGGCACCGTCAACGCATCGGGCGGTGCGGGTGATGGTGGTGGCGGCGGCGGAAACGGTGGCTACGGCGGCGGCGCTGGCGGCATGATCGTACTCGAGAGTCCGTCGATCACCGTTGGCGCACTCACCCAAGTATTCGCAAACGGCGGCGCTGGTGGTGGAGCTGGTGCGCAGAATGCGATGATGAATGGCTCTTCGGGGGCGGAGCCGTCGGGGCCCAGCACGCCCGCCAGCCACGGCTCAGGCGGTGGCGGAACGGGTGGCGATGGTGGCGATGGCGCGTACACGATGTTGAACGGCACCGTGGTCAACGCCGGCGACGGCCGTAATGGCATGAACGGCGGCGGCGATGGCGGCGGTGCCGGTGGGCTCGGCTTCATCCACGTCCAGCAGGGCACGATCAGCGACGTCACGCACTTCTCGCCGCGTCCTCAGTGACAGCCGGCGAGCGCGAGCAACTGCTGGCGCGCCGCTTCCCACGCCGCTTCGTCGCTCGGCCACGCCGGCGAGCCCGACGCGTCGCCGAGCGCGCGCGGGACCATCTGCTTCGCGAGCGCTGCGGTGCGATCCGGATCGCACGCGGATGCGAGATCGAGCAGCGCGCGATCCTCCATGCCGCGGCGCAGCGCCTCGAGCCGCAGCGACGCGTGGCAACCGTCTTGCCCGTTCGGCGCCGGATACGCGAGCACGCCGTCGAGGTTGCCGACGTCGTCGCCGTCGTCGAAGCTCGTCGCGTTCGTGCGCGCGTGCAGCTCGCGTCCACCCTCGGGCGGCTGATCGCGGTGGTTGTAGCGATCGTGCCAGTACAGCGCGTCCCACACGTACCAGATCGCGATCTTGTAGCGCCACGAGATCCAGCCCCACGTGCGGGTGCCAGGTGGTGGCGCGTCGACGACCATCGAGCCGGCGCGCGGCGACGCGCCGTTGTAGGTCCACCGCAAGTAGGTGTCGGAGAGCTTCGCCGTGAGCGGGATGTAGAGATCGATCGTGTCTCCGTACTCCGCGCGCGGCTCGTCGGTGACCGCGTAGAGGAGATCGCGATTCGCGTCGTGGATGGTCTCGGCGAGCGCGCGCACTCGATCGCGGTCCTTCGCCTTCGGCTCGTCGATCGGAATCGCGAACGCGTGCTGGCCGGGCGAGAGCAGGCCCTTCCACGCGCGCGCCTCGGATGCTGCCTTCGCAGGATCGCTGCCGAGATCGACGGGCACGTAGACCGTATCTGCGAGCTGCTGCGTCCGAGCGCGATACGCGACCGCGTTCATCGGCGGCGCGAGCAGCATGCCGTGCGCGCGGAACATCGCGGAGCATGCGAGCTCGCCGGCACCGGGTTGCTCGATCGTGCCGCCGATCTCGTCGGGGTGGTACTCGGCCCACGCGGTGATCGGTAGCGGCGGCAGCGTCGTCGCGACGACCTCGAGATCGACCGGGAGCTTCTGCGCGGCGACCGCGAGCTCGCCCGCGTAGTGACCCGGCGCGAGGTCGCGCGGCACGTCGATCGTGAAGTACGCGGGGTTCGTGGTCGGTGCGTCGGTGGGCACGAGCTCGTCGGGATAGGCGCCGGCGCCACGGCTATCGCCGCCGTACATCGAGGTCGAGGGATGCACCACCTGGACGCGCTCGACCGCAAAGCCATGGACCTGGGTCTTCGAAAGCGCGAGCGTGGAGGTGCCGGCGGTGCGGTGTAGCACCTGGACCCCGAGTGTTTCACCACGTGCCGCGATCAGCTTGACGGTGCGGCCGTCGAACCAGGGCGAGGTCCGCGGCACGGGGTCGGTCGGCCGCAACCGCAGCGTCTCGCCGACGATCTGGAGGTCGGGTCCCGGATCGACCGGCTTCTTGCATCCGGAACCGGCGATGACCATCGTTGCGATGCCCCAGATGATACGTTGCAGGACCCAGCCGTGAGCAGCACGCCGATCATCGCGTTCGCGAAGGACTGGCACGAGGACCCCACTTCGAATCATCACGTTCTGCGCGAGCTTGCCAGATCGCGGCGCGTGGTGTGGTTGAACTCGATCGCGACTCGTACACCCTCGCTCGCGAGCGGCCGCGACCTCGGCAAGATCGGGCGCAAGCTGCGCGAGTTCACCAAGGGGCCGGTGAACGTCGAGAACGACCTGTGGGTCTATACGCCGCTCGCCTTGCCATTCCCGCACAGCAGCGTGGCGCGCGCGCTCAATCGCGACATCCTGCGCGCAACGATCCGGATGCTGCGGATGCGGCTCGGGATCCAGGACTTCCAGCTGTGGACGTTCCTGCCGAACGTCGGCGACTACGTCGGCACGCTCGGCGAGGCGAGCTCGGTCTACTACTGCGTCGACGAGTGGTCGCTGTTCGGCTACCTCGATCGCGACCAGACCATCGCCGCCGAGCGCACCTTGCTTGCAAAGGTCGACGCCGTGTTCGCGATCAACGGTGCGCTCGCCGATGCGAAGCGAGCGGTCAATCCCCACACGTTCGAGTCGCCCCACGGGGTCGATCATGCGCAGTTCGCGCGGGCGTTGAGCGACGAGACCATCGTGCCCTCCGACCTCGAGGCGATTCCTCATCCCCGGCTCGGGTTCTACGGGACGCTGCGCGACTGGGTCGATTTCGAGTTGCTGGCGCACATCGCGCGCGCACGCCCCAGCTGGCAGATCGTTCTCATCGGCCAGGAGCTGTGCGACACGTCCGCGATCAAGGGGCTGGCGAACGTTCATCTCCTCGGCCAGAAGCCGCATCACGAGCTCCCGGCGTACTGCAAAGGCTTCGCCGTGGGCATCATCCCGTACCGCATCGACGAGCGCATGCAGTTCGTGAACCCGTTGAAGCTGAGGGAGTACCTGTCCGCGGGGCTGCCGGTCGTGTCGACGCCGGTGCCGGAGGTGATGAGGTATCCGGAGCTCGCGAGGATCGCGGACACCCCGGAGCAATTCGTGGAGGCGGTGGAGCAGGCGCTGCGCGAAGGGACGGCAGAGCATCGGGCTGCGCGGTCCGCAGCGATGGTCGACGAGACGTGGGCTGCGCGGGTTGCGAAGGTGCAGAGCACGCTCGAGGAGCTCAGCTCTCGGAAACCACCCAGCACGAGTACGAGTACGGAGCACGGCGACACGCTTTCGGCGACCGTTCCGTTTTTGGTCACGGGTGCGTCGGGCTCGCTTGGCGGGGCGGTCGTGAAGCGGTTGCTCGCAGATGGCTACCGAGTGCGCGCGTTCGTGCGGAAGATGCCGACGCAGCGGATCGAGAATGTCGAGTACGCGGTCGGTGATCTCGGCGATCCGGCCGCGGTCGAGCGCGCGGTGGCCGGCGCCGCGACCGTGATCCATGCCGGCGCGACGATGAAGGGCAGCTGGAAAGACCACGAGCTCGGGACGGTGAAAGGGACCGAGAACGTCGTGCGCGCGGGCAAGCAGCACCGCGTGAAGCAGCTCGTGTACATCTCGTCGCTGTCGGTCGTCGATCGGGCCGGCTCTGCGGGCAACGGTACCGTCGACGAGGACGCGAAGCTCGAGCCGCACGCCGAGGCGCGCGGTGCGTACACCCGTGCGAAGCTTGCCGCCGAGAAGCTCGTGGTCGCCGCCGCCGCGGACGGTCTGCCGTGCGTGATCCTGCGGCCCGGTCAGATCTTCGGCGGCGGCATCCCGCTGATCAACGGTGCGGTCGCGCGTCACGCCGGCGGGCGCTGGCTCGTGCTCGGCGACGGCACTCTGCCCTTGCCGCTCGTGTATCTCGACGATGTCGTCGATGCGATCGTCAACGCGATCGACAAGTGGCTCGTCCATGGCGAGGTCATCCACATCGTCGATCCAGAGCAGCTCACCCAAGAGGACGTGCTCGAGCTCGCGGGTCACGGCGACAAGGTCGTGAAGCTGCCGCGCTCGCTCGTGTTCGCGCTCGGCAAGCTCAGCGAGCTGCCGCTGGCAATCGTCGGCAAGCAGAGCCCGATCAGCGCGTATCGCTTGAAATCGGCGCTCGCGAGGCTGACGTACGAGAGCACGCGGGCTTCGGAGCTGCTCGGCTGGCACCCGCGCGTCGGTGTCCGCGAGGGCATCAAGCGCGTCAGTCCTTGAACACCCGCTGACAGGCGCGCCAGCGGTTTCGCGAGGATGCCAGCCGGCACGGTGCTCGCTACAGCGACGGACATGCGCCGCCTGCTTCGTAACGCCCGAGTTGCCGCCGGCGTCCTTGTCGCGGCCCTCGACCGCGATCGCCCGCTGATCACGCACCTCGTGATCACGCGCCGCTGCAACCTGGCGTGCGGCTACTGTTTCGAGTACGACAAGACCTCGGAGCCGGTTCCGGTCGCGGAGCTCGAGGCGCGCATCGATCACCTTGCAGCGTTGAAATCTGTGTTCGTCACGCTCACCGGCGGCGAGTCTTTGCTCCATCCGCACGCCGCGAAGCTCGTCGCGTACGTGCGGGCGAAGGGCATGACGCCGTTCCTCAACACGAACGGTTACCTCCTGACGAAGCGCGTGATCGAAGACCTCGACGCTGCTGGCCTCTACGGCCTCCAGCTCTCGATCGACAACGCGCGGCCGAACGCCATCTCGAAGAAGTCGCTGAAGCCGTTGATGCCGAAGCTGCGCCTGCTCCAGAAGCACGCGAAGTTTCACGTCCGCATCAACACCGTGATCGGCTCGTCACCGCCGGCGGAGGCGCTCGAGGTCGCGCGGACGGTCACCGCGATGGGATTTCACTCGAACATCTCGCTCGTCCGCGAGCAGAGTGGCGCACTCGCACCGCCGAGCGACGAGACGCGCGCGGCGTACGCCGAGATTAGAGCGCTCGGCAAGAACCGCCTGCCGTCGTTCATGGACGACAGCTACACCGAAACGCTGCTCGCTCACGGCACGATGGACTGGAAGTGCCGCGCCGGGGCGCGCACGTTCCTCGTCGACGAGCACGGCCTCACGCATCTCTGCCAGCCGCGCGTCGGGAATCCCGGAAAGCCGCTGCTGGCCTACACCGTGGACGATATTCGCGCCGCTTTCGCCGCGCCGAAGTCGTGCGCGAGCACCTGCCCGATCTCGTACGCGCATCACGCGAGCAGGCTCGATGGCTGGCGCGCGCAGCGTGGCCCGCAATTGTTACCGGAGCGTGCGGGACGTCGCAGTCCGGCACTCGTCATCCTCGGCTAGCGGCACCCTGGTGTACGATCGGGATCATGCGCCTAGCCTTGATCCTCGTCACACTTGCTCTGCCGACGGCCGCGCTCGCTGATTCGGCGGTCACCGTGACGCTGACACCGGAAGGCCAGGCGTACGCGCAAGCCGCCGGCATCACGCCCGCCGATCTCCAGATGCGGATCAAGGACCAGGTCGATCAGGCGTACGACACGACGAACGTGAACAAGTTCCTGCGCTCGTTCGGCGACGCGACGACGTTCGCCCAGCGCGGCATCGGTGTCGACTACATGTCGCTGCCGGGCAGCTTCATGCTCGGCATCGGCGCGCAGGTCGGCGTCGCCTCTTCCGACGAGCTCACGCTCGACTCGCGGCCGACCGCCGGCGGCGGCGCGGTCAACGCGTCGATCATGCTCGGCTACAACCTCAAGGACCAGGGCGCACCGCGCTGGACGCTGTACGCGAACGGGTTCTACGAGAACGGCAACACCGATCAGTTGAACGGCAACATCACGACTGGCGGCTTCCACATCCAGTATCGCCTCGCCGAGCCGCAGGTCGACGAGGGCGTCGGCGCCGCGATCGTCCGCTGGGGCGGCCTGGATCTCACGACCGGCGTCGAATTCACGCGCTGGTCATTCGGCGCGAACGACACGATCACGCAGCAGTATCAGGTCCAGGGCATCTCCGATCCGTTGACGCTCACCTCGACGGGCAAGTTCAACCTGGCCTCGACCGCGGGCACGATCCCGATCGAGCTCACCACCGGCATCCGGATCGCGTTGCTCGTCAGCCTCTACGCCGGCGTCGGCTTCGACATCACCGGTGGCAAGAGCACCGTCGACGCCGACCTCAACGGCTCGATGACGACGCCAGACAAGACGAACATCGGCAACGTTCACATCACCGAGACCGGCAGCAACACGTCGAGCCCCGGCCAGTTCCGCGGCCTCGCCGGCATTCAGCTCAACCTGTGGAAGTTGAAGGTCTACGCGCAAGCGAACGTGTCGCAAATCCCTGCCGCCAGCCTCGGCTTCGGCGTCCGCCTCGTCCTGTAAGGCGCAAGCGTGGACTCGGACTCGATGCTCGGTCTGGTCGTGATCGCGATGGTGATCGGCGTGCCGCTGAGCATCATGAAGTGGCGGCGCTGGGAAGGCCGCAAGGCACTCGACAAGATCCTCGCGCAGACGGGCGGCCAGGTCATTTCGTATCAGCAGCTGCGCTGCCGGCTGCATGGCCAGGACGTCACGTTCATTCGAGATCGCAACGCCGACACGACGACGATCTTGGTACCGCTACCGTCCGGGTATCCGCTGTCGATCGACATCCGCAAGAAGACGCTCGGTTCGCGCTTGCTCGCCAGCGACGTGCCGCGGCTCGAGCTCGACGATGCTGGGTTCGACAACGCATTCGTGGTCGAGGCCGCACCGGCAGCGGTCGTCGCGCAACTACTCGGCGTCCGCGTGCGCAGCTTTCTACTCGAGCATCGCGAGTGCGTGATCATCGTGAGAGCGGGGCGCCTGCAGGTGACCGGCTTGGGGATCCTTCGGGCCGTGGACGCGGCTGAAGCGATCGAGCTCGCGGCCGGCATCGTCGGCGGGATTCGTGACGCGTTCGCGATGCTCGCCGAGAAGGCGGAGTCGGTCGGGCTCGCGGATGGCGATTCGCCGTATCGGCCGATCGCGGTCGAGAGCGGCCCGGACCTCGCACGAGCTCACGAGGCCGAGGTCGACGAGCTTGGACGCATGCAGCGCCGCGCGAGCTGGATCCAGACTTTGCAGATGATCGCGCTCGTCGCCGCTGCGGCCGGGGCGATCAAGCTGCTCGCCCTATGGCATCAGCGCTGAGCACGCGACTCAGTGGCTCGGGAAGCTGCAGCCGGTCGCGTCGATCAGGGGATGCGACCCACAGATCATCATCGCAGAGACCGCAAACGGGCCGGCACAACTCGCCTCCTCGGTGATCGTCGGGTCGCCACCAAAATCGTCGGGCGCGGTGTGAAACACCCGAACCTTGCCGGCGTCGGCGAACACGTCGTAGGTCCACTCGTACATCTTGGTGTCGTAATCACCCCAATGAGCCCTTGCGAGCACGCCGGCTTGGAGCGCGTCGTTCATGCAAGCGACGATCGGTGGGGTCGGCATGCCGTTGTCACATGCGTCCGTGATCGTGCCGCAGTCTGTCGCGCGGCCTCGCAGATCCGTCAGGTCCTCGGACGCCGATTGCCCGGCACAGCCCGCGACCATCACCATCATCATCGCCCAGCGCATGACCATCAGCGTAGCCGCTAACCCCGCGCGAGGATCTGACGCGCCACACGAATGCCATCGAGTGCCGCCGATACGATCCCGCCCGCGTAACCGGCACCTTCAGCGCACGGATACAGGCCGGCGAGGTCCGGAGATTCAAGTGAAGCGTCGTCGCGCGGGATCCGCACCGGTGAGGACGTCCGTGACTCGACGCCGACGAGCACGGCGTCCTCGGTCAGATAGCCCTTCATCTGGCGATCGAACTGGACGAGCGCTTCGCGCAGCCGCGACGCGAGCGGTAAGTGAATCGCGTCTAGCACCGAACCGAGGTCGGTGGCGGTGAGGCCGGGCTCGTAAGATGTCGCCGGTACGGTCGAGGACGCGCGCCGCGCGACGAAGTCGGTCGCACGGGTCGCGGGCGCGCGCAGCATCCCGCCACCCGCAACTGCGGCGGCTTGCTCGAGCGCGCGCTGGACGTGAACACCCCGCAGCGGGTCGTCGCCGGGAAGATCGGACAGTGCGACACCGACGACAAGGCCGGAGTTCGCGTACGGCGAATCGCGGCGCGACAGGCTCATCCCGTTGACGACGAGACCGTCGGGCTCCGTCGCGGCGGGCACGATCCAACCGCCCGGGCACATGCAGAACGAGAACGCGCCGCGGCCATCGTCGGGCGTGAATGCGAGGCGATACGCGGCGGCCGGTAGCTTGATGTGGCCCGCGGCGCGGCCGTACTGGATCCGATCGATCAGCGGCTGCGGGTGCTCGATGCGCACGCCCATCGCGAACGGCTTCGCCTCGAGTCGCACGCCGGCGGCGAGGAGCAGCGTGTGGACGTCGCGCGCCGAGTGGCCCGTCGCGATCACGACCGCACGACCGATCAGCTCTTCGCCGTCTGCGAGCCGCACACCGACGGCGCGGCCCTCGCGCACGATCACCGACGTGACGCGCGCGCCGAAACGCATCGGCGTGCCGACGGCGGCGAGATCTTCGCGCAGCGCCGTGATCACTTTCGGCAGCTTGTTGGAGCCGATGTGCGGGCGAGCGTCGACGAGGATCTGCTCGGGCGCACCGTGGGTCGCGAGCACCTCGATCACGTCGCGGACGTCGCCCCGCTTGTGCGAGCGCGTGTAGAGCTTGCCATCGGAGTAGGTGCCGGCGCCGCCTTCGCCGAAGCAATAGTTGGAGTCTGGATCGACACGGCCATACTGGGTGAGGCCCTTGAGATCCTTGCGGCGGTCGCGCACGTTCTTGCCGCGATCGACGACGATCGCGCGGACGCCGGCACGCGCGAGCTCGTAGGCGCAGAACAGGCCGGCCGGGCCGGCACCGACGACGATCACCGGCTCGCCGGATGTCTCGCGCAACGGCGCGCCTCCGAGCTGCCCCGCGGGACTGACCGCACCGAGCACGACGTGAAAGCGGACGCGCCCGCGCCGCGCATCGATCGAGCGCTTGCGGACCTCGACGGGTGGCAAGGCCGACGGTGCAACACCGAGCTGCGCGGCGAGCCGAGCGACCAGGTCGGCGGTGTCATCGGGCTCGTCGAGATCGAGCTCGATCGAGTAGTCGCGGTCGGGATCGAGCTTCAGTTGATCCCCTCGTCGTCGTGCCGAAGGTGCTGCCACTTCTTCGCGAGCTTCTGCAGGCCGCTGTTCGGGTGATGCGCCATCCGATCGACCACCGCACCGACCTCGGCATCCGGCGAGCGCGCGAGGATCGGCAGCGCGGCGGCGAGCAAGCGGCGATCGTGCTCGTAGACGCCGGGGCCCGTGATCGCGGTGTGACACGCCCCGAGCAACGCCTGGCGCGCGGCGGGAAGCTTGCGGCGGCCGACCTCGGCGACGAGCGCGTCGCGGCCGATGACATGCACGAGATCGAGCCGGCGGATCAGCTCGGCGTCGTCGAGGCGATGCGCCGCCGCGGCATCGAACACCGGTGCGTTCGGCTCCGGATGACCGAGGCGCGCGAGCACCGCATGCGCGGCACCGCGGACATCCGGATCGAGCACACGGGTGAGCGGCATGATCGAGTGGCCATCGACGAGCTCTGGCATGGTCGCCGCGATCTCGAGCGCGAGCTTCCAGCGCTGCGGGTCGCCATCGGCGAGCACGCGATCGAGCAACGCACGCGCCTCCGCGGGCACGGGTGGCGGCGGCACGGCGGGACTCGCGAGCTGCAACGCGATGATTCGCGCGAGCTGGGCAAGCGGACCCTCGCCCGAGGATTGCTCCGCGAGCTTGCGGCGCGCCTCGCCACGCCGATGTGGCGGAAGGAGCCGCGCGATCCGACCACACGCGAGCATCGTCGTCGGATCGAGCTTGCCATCGCCCGCATCGATGATCGCCACGAGGGCGTCGGCGAGCTCGGCCTCGTCGAGCGTCGCGGTCCGCGCTTCGCGCTTCGCGAGACAGGCGACCAGCGCGGCGGCCGCTGCAGGCTTCGCGACGAACTCGCCCCGCGCCGAGGCGACATCGATCAGTGCGAGCACCGCGCGCGCATCGCCGATCGCGCCGAGCGCACGCGCGGTCGCGGCGACGAGCGCGTCGTCGATGCTGCGCTCGAGGATCTCGAGCAACGCCGGCACCGCCGTACGCTGGCGCACGGCACCGAGGACGTCGACGATCGCGCGCGGCGGATTCGGTTTGCGCAGCCGAGCGACGAGCGCATCGGCCGCACGCGGGTCGAGCCTGCCAGCGTGGGCGCGGATCTTCAGCAGGTCGCCGGCGCGGCGTGCGATATGGCGGCCGCGATCCTCGTCGTCACTGCCTTCGGATTCGTCGTCGCCATCGCTGTCGGCGTCCCCGTCTTCATCATCGTCGTCGTCGTCGTCATCTTCATCGTCGTCATCTTCATCGTCGTCATCGTCGTCGTCGGGACCCTCTTCGTCCGTGCCGATCTGCGCAGGCACGGCATCGACGTCGTCATGTTCGGCGCTGACGATCTCGACCGCGAGCTCGCGAAGCATCATCGCGAGCTCCTCGGCTGACCAATCGCTCTGAGTCGAGAGCCATCCATCGACCGCCGCGTCGCCGCCGGCCTTGTACAGCGCGAGGAGCGGATTGCCGCCGAGGACAAATGGCACCTCTTCCGTCTCGGTCCCACCGTACTTCTGGGTGACCGACGCCGGCGCAAACCGCGCGTGCAACACCGGCATGACCTCGTCGAGCTTCGCGACGATCCACAACAGGTGATGGACCAGGTCCTCGGGCTTGCATGGCACGGCGAACCGATCGACCCACAGGTGCGCCGAGTGATGTTCCGGATCGATCGTCACCGCGGTGTTGCGATAGCGATCGCCGTACGGCGCGAGCCACAGCGTGTGAAACCCGAGCATCACGGTGCTCTCGCCCGGCATCGCCGAGCCCGCGAGCTTGAACGCGATCCCGAAGTCTTCCCAGTCGAGCTCTTCGATGATCGCTGGATAATCGTCGACGGGAAACCGGACCTCGCGCAGTTGCTGCGGCGGCCCGTGTGACCAGGTGTCGTCACCCGCGGGCACACTCGGTGCTCGCGCCACGGGCGCCTCATCTTCGGATTCTTGCTCCGTCTCGTCGTCGACCGACAACGACACCTGGGTGTCGGTGAGCTCGCCGCTGTAGATCTCGCCCGACACCGCGGCGAGCGTGAACTCGTCGCCGGTCGAGGTCGACGCGCGCCGAGTCTCTCCGGTCGACGTCGGTACCCGGCGCACGGTGATCCGGGTGCCTTCGTCATCTTGCTCGGCGGCGTCGTCATCGTCGTCGTCGCTGTCGCTGTCCGCGAACGGGAGGCTCGTGCCGGTCTGGAAGAACCACGCGGCATCGATCCCGACTGCATCCGCACCCTCGATCAACCGGCGCTGGATCTCGACCGCGAGCCCCGCGTCCGCAGGTCCCCACGGGATCGCGATGATCCGCAACGCGCCCTCGAGCTCGTCGGGAAACTCCTCGATGAATGCATCCGCATCTGGAATCAGCGGTGCGATGTAGCGGAGCACCTCGAGCAGCCCGCCGCGATCGACGGCGGTGCGCAGCCGCACGACCATGAACGCGAACGCGGTCTCGCCCTCGAGCGGCTCGAGTCCCTGCACCGCGACGGCCACTAGTTGCCCTCCTGGCGTGCGTGCCAGTCGCGGAACAGCGCCTGGAACTCCGGCCATTCGAGCAGGTGCCCGAGGTCGCGATCGTTCTCGACCTTCGCGAGGTGCTCGTAGTCGTGCGCGACCGCGAGCTTGACCTGGTGGAACGCCTTCGCGAGGTCTCCGACCGCGGCGTATGCACACGCCGCCGAGTGATAGATGTACGGATTCTCGTGCGCGAACGGTTGTGCGCGATCCGCGATCCGCGCCGCCGCGTCGTACGCCTTCACCGCATGCGCCTGGATGCACGCGTTGTTGAGCGAGCGCAGGTAGTTGATCCGCGCCTCGCCCTCGTCGGGAATCGGCAGCTCGAGCACGCGGTCGTACAGTGCGAGCGCGTGGTCCCGCTCGTCGGCCTGGATCGCGTCGTGCGCGATCTTCGCGAGCAACGTGACATTTGCGGGCAATACCGGCACGAGCTTCGCCATGCGATTCGGTGCGTGGAGCAGGATCGCCTCGGCGAGCTCCGCGAACAGCTCGTCGCCGACGTCGGCGTACTCCGCGCCGGCATCGGTCGCGCTGACCGTGAACGAGCGCTCGCCGACGACCTTCGATGGCAACACGTCGGCAAGCACGGCGTCGACCACCTCGTCGAACCGCGGATGCTCCGAGCGGCCCATCCGGGTCGCGACATTGATCCGCACCGATGCCTCGAACGACGGCACCACCGCGATCAACGTGTCGAGCGTGTCGAGCCCCGCGGTATCACCATCGAGTAGCAGCATCGCGTGCGTGAACTGAACGTCGCCGTCGTGCGGCGCGAGCCCGAGCGCGCGCGTCGTCATCGCGAGCGCCTTCTTGACCCGCACCGGTGACGGCGGCGGGTCGGCATCGTCGTCGTCGGGCTCCGGAGGTTCGTCATCGTCGGCGTCACCCTCCTCGTCGTCGCCGACGGTCTCCACCGCACGTGCCAGCGCCGCGAGGTTCGCGTTGTGCTCGGCGATCAGCCGCTTCGCCTCGTCGGGATCAGCGATGCCGTGGACCTCGCGCGCCAGGCCCGTGCTCTCGGTGACGAAGCTCGGCCTCACGATCACGCGCAGCCCGTGATCGAAGCGATAGTCGCCGACCAGGCCGCCGCGCAGCTTGTCCTCGACCGCAGTCGCGAGCGCCGGCGTCAGCTCGAACGTGACCTCGCGCTCCGCGACGGTGAGCCGAGCCGCCGCGGTCGCTGGGCCGAGGTGCAGCTTGACGCCCTCGGGGCCGCAGATCGTGTACGTGCGACCGTGCCGGATCCGGCCGCGGATCGCGCGCGGTAATACCTGTGCCGCGAGGGCGCCGATCTCGACGCGCAGGCCTTCGCCGGTCGCGAGCTGCAGATGATCGGAGTAGATGCTGCTCTCGTCGGAACCCTCGATCGCGACGCGCTTCTTCACGACGATCGACGTCGCGGCGTCTGCGAGCACCGAGCGCCGCGCCACATCGGTGACGAGCACCGGTAGCCGGCGACGCAACAGCTCGACGAGCCCGGTCACCGACCACTCCTCGATCAGCTTGTACTCGTCGTCGGTGATGCCGACGACCTGGACGAACCGGGCCTTGCCGAACTGCGAGTTGATCTCGCCGAGCTCGGGATCATCGGTGAACACGAGCGCGACCAGCGCGGTATCGGCGAGCTGCGTCAGCGGCGCGCCGAGGCTCATTTTATGGCCGGCGGCAAACCGATTCCCGGTGCGGAACACGTAGCGCCCGAGGTTCTCGAGCATCTGCACGGCCCAGTCGGGCACCTTTTCGTCACTCGGCGAGCGAGCGAGCCGCAGCGTGAGCTCGAACCCGAACCCGCTGACCTCGGGATCGTCGGTCTCCTTGCGCATGAGGTCGGAGAACCCGTACGTGACGAAGTGGAAGTGCGGTACCGGGTCTTCGCGTAGGTAGACGGAGATGCCCTGGATCGGATCGCTGCCGCCGAGCGAGTACGGCAGCACGGTGCCGAAGTGAGCGTGCGGATCGGCGCCCTTGTAGATCGGTGCGAGTGCGCGATCGATCGCGGCCCAGCCCGGCGCTTCGTCATCCTCGGAGCGCGCCGCGACCGGTGCGAGTGCGTCGGCGAGCGTGTCGTCGCGCACGAGGCTGCCGACGAGCACCGCCTCGAGCTCGGCCGATAGCTCCTCGGCGATGCGCACGAGCCCGAGCCGCTTGCCGTAGGCGCTATCACCGCGCAGCTCGTCGAGCTCTGCGAGCTGGGCTGCGGTCGGCGCGGTCGCGTCGAGCCGCGCGAGCAACTGGCGGTGCGCGACACCGTTGTTGAGCCAGCGCCATGCGAGCTCGTTCCAGCGCGTCGGCTCGGTCGCATCGAGCTCTTCGTTCGCGAGCGCCTTCGCACGCGCTTCGGCTGCAGCGCGCTCGTCGGCTTCGCGCTTACGTGCCTCGGCCCGGCGCGGATCGAGATCGAGCGCGCGGAACGCGGCGAGATGAGCCTGGATGTCCGCGATCGAGCCGAGTTGCTTGCGACCCGCGCGCAGCTCGTCGATCAACGTGACCGCGTCGCGCACGAGCCGCGCTTTGTGGCGGCGTCCGATCTCGAGGTAGCGCGCGAGCTCGGGCTCGTCGAACAAGTACGCGCGCCACGTCGAGTACAGCGCGGTCGGAATGTAGCGCTCGCACGCGTCGTAGCGCGCGGCGAGCTGATCGGCGGGCACGATCTGGTTGAAGTCGGCGTTGAACAGCTGCGCGACCTCGCCGAGCCGGTTCTGGAGCAGCGCACTGATCCAGCGCGAGCGAAAGAACAAGAACTCGGTATCGCGCCGCTTCGGATCGAGCGTCGGTGCGGTGCGACCGACGAGCTTGCGCAGGCCGATCTGAAGCGCGTCCTCGGAGATCTTGTCGTCGCGGTGCGCGCCCCGCAACGCTGCGAGATAGACCAGCGAGTCGAGCGAATCGGCGACGACGCTGAACGCATCGCCGGCGTAGCGCACGACCTGACGCGGGCCGTCCCAATCGTAGAGCTCGACGTGGAAGCTGTCGCCGTTGTCGGCGTGGCCGATCCGGAACGCGCCGCAGAACGCCTCGATCAGCCCGTTGCCGGGACGCACGACGAGCGACTCGAACAGGTTGCGCGCGTCGGGCTCGAGCGTGTCGTGATCGACGTGCAGATCCGCGAGTAGTCTCTCGACGGCGGCGGCGTAGTACGCGGCGACATCCGGTGGCGGCGCCATGCCGTACGCGCGGACGAACGCCTCGGCGTGCGCCGCGTGTGGCTCGTCGCGATTCATGACCGTCGCGAGGTACTTCGTGACGAAACCGACGGGACCGGCCGCGAATTGCAGATCGAGCGCCTTCGCGCCGCCGAACACGTTGACCCGATCTTCCCACGTCCGATCACCCGGCGGCGCGAGCTTCGCGATCAGACCGTCGTCGCCGCCGATCAGCAAGCCATCGCCGAACGGCGCGACCGCCCACAGGTGAACCGCGAGCTCGCTCGGCTGGACCTGCCACGTGCGCCCGTCGTCGCTCGAGATCAGGATCTGACCGCGATCGCCGACGATCACGATCTTGTCGCCAAACAGTGCGATGGCCTCGAGGTCCGCGTCGGCCTCGGTCTTGACGCGCGTCCACCACGCGCCATCGGGAGAGCGTGCGACGAAGCCACCGTCGCCGACGACGATCCACGTGCCGCGCTTGGTCACTTGCAGCGCGCTGATCGGCTTCGCGGTCCCGGTCGCCGCGGTCGTGACGGCACCCGCCTTCCACCGCCGCAGCGAGCCATCGTAGCCGAGCATCACCACCTCGTCGCGCGTCGGCCGGACCGCGGTGAATCGCACGGTGGTCGCGAGATCGACGCGCTGCAGGTGATCCGCGACGATCCGCGCCGCATAGCCCCGATCTCCGACGACCCACATCGAGCCATCGGGAGCGAGCGCGAGCGCGTGCAGACAAGCTTCGGTCGCGGTGTCGAACAGTCTCCAGGTCGTGCCGCGGTCGCGCGAGACCGCGAGCTGGCCGTACTCGCCGCACACCCACACCGAAGCGCCGTGGACCACGACGTCGCGCAAACCGAGGTCGCGCGGAGGCCGCTGGCGTTCGAAGTGACGGGCGTTGGAGCTTGCCAGTAACGTCGGCGCGCGCGCCGAGGTCCCACCGGCGATATGGATCATCTGGTCGGTGATCGCGAACGCGGCGATGAACCCGAGGTCGGTCGGCGGCTGCACCACCGTCAGCTCGAGCTCCACCCTCCTAGTCTGCCACCGCAAACCGAATTTACTAGCGATTGCAGACACCTTCAGCGGTCGGTCGAATTGCGCTTGACGCCTCGTCCGTTATCGCGGATAAATGTCTTACGCGCGAACGAGCCGTCGTCTTCATCCCTCTCCTCTCTCTGCTCCGCTGGTTCGTTCGCGCGTGTGTTCCCCGAGCCCCGAGCCGATTGCGCTATCGCCTATGGCGGGTCGTTCGCGTCCCAGTAGTCGACCTCGGCTTGCACGATCGACGATAGATCCTCGCCACGGCCGCCTTTGATCGCCCACGTGTAGTCGGTGAAGAAGTTGTTGCGCACCCGCGTCGAGCCGAAATGCGGCTCGTCGGAAAGAATGGCCTCCGGCAGCAACTCGGTGCCGCCGTGCTGATGGCAGCCGATGCAGTTCGTGGCGGCATTGCCGTCGCCTAGCTCGATGTACGGATTCGAGCACCAGCTCGGACCGCCCTGCCCGCCACGCGCTGCAGAGACGGCGGCGAGTGAATCGCCGAGCGTGCCGTCGAAGCCGCCGCGCGGATCCGGATCGTTCTCGACGTAGCCCGCGGTCACGCACATCTTGTAGTTCTTCCACGGTCCCGGCAGCGCCGCGATCGCCGCCGGCCGATCCGCGCCGAAGTCGCTATCGGGATCGGGGGACCACCACAAAGTGATCCACAGCCAGTGGTCGAGCTCCTTCGACATGATGTGCATGCCGGGCATCCGGAACGTCGCACCCGTACCCGGCAACGTCGCCGTATAGATCTGCGTCGGGCCGGGATTCGCACCGCCGTCGTCGGTCCACAGCGATGCACTCGCGCTCAACCGCTGCGTCATCCGCGCGGCCGACGTATCGAAGATCGGCAAGCCCTCGCCGAGGTCGCGATGCCAGTCGGCCTTCACGATCACGGCGTCGCGCGGCTGCGGGCCGTCGAGGCACGTCGGCGATGCGACATCGAGCGTCGTGTACGCGACGTTCACTTTGACCGCGCTCGGCTTCGCACCGAACACGCCGACATAGATCGGAGCGCCACCCGGCACCGTACAGGTCTCGTTACTCGAGTCACCATCGGACTTGCAGTCGTACGTCGTCGCATCCGGCGCCGCGTACGTGCGCACGTAGAGATCCGCGTCGCCGTCACCCGAAAGCGTGATCGTGACCTCGCCATCGCCAGCGTCGTACGGCCCGAACGCTTGCCAGTCGCACTCGTCGAGGTTCGCGACCTCGAGCGCGTTGACCGGCGCACCCGGCTTCGTCGCATCCGGCGCGAATGGAGCCGGCTCGGGCGCCGTGCGACACGCGTCTTGTTGGACGTACGAATGGATCAACTGCCGCATCGCACCGGGCGAGTAGCCGACGCGATTCGCACCCGCGATCCCGTCGGCCTTGTCCTGCGAGTCGATCGCCGCGACGTAGTCGGCGTAGCGCTGCGCCGGCCAGTCGGCGGAGAGCTCGTCGAGCGCCGTCGTGTTCCACTGAAAGCCCGCGTCGATCGTCGCTGCATCGAGCGGCGCCCGCGCATGACGCTGCGCCGGCGTGAAGTCGCGATACAGCTTCTTGAACACGCGATCGAAGTCATCACGCGTGAACCACGTGCCCCACGCCGGGAGCTGGAACGGCTGACTCAGCGTCGGCTCCGCCATCGTCACCGGGGCGAGCACCTTGCCGACGACCTGCCACGCCACCGCGCGGCGCGCCGCGATCGAGCCCTGGAGCTCGGCATCGCGATCGGGGAGCCCGAGATCCGGCGTGTACTCGGCCGCGCCGCCGATGACCTTGCGGTCCTGAACGGTGGCGTTCTGGTGGGCCGTACTCAGATGACAAGCGGCCGTCTTGTCGGTGTGATCGGCGCATCCGATCAGCAACACCAGGACGACCGCGCGCATCACGCAGAGCTTACAGCGCCGCGTCGCTCGCGACTGCATATTCCTTGTTCGACACCTTGTCGCGCACGAGGAAGTAGATCCAGCCGTCGCTGCGGAAGTGCGGATACAGCGCGTACTGGCCCGCGTGCATGTTCGTGATCCGGCGGTGCTGGCCGGTCGTGAGGTCGATCAACACGATGTTCGAGGTGCCCTTCGCGAGCATGTCCTTGAACGTCGGGTCATCCGCCGACGCGAAGCCGAGGTCCGCGTAGTCCGCCGGGCCGACGTAGTGGTGGACCACCATGTAGTGCTCGTCGAACGAGATCGCCGGCTTCGCACCTTGGACGCAGTAACGACCGATCTCCTGGGTCGTGATGTTGTACGACGTCGCGGTCGGCGTCGCGATCACCTTGCGCAGCACGTAGCCGAGCTGCTGGGTCTCGTTGCCGAACCGGCTGACGACCAGCGTCGTCGACGGCGACAGCACCGTGTCGCCTTCGAACGGCGAGCTCAGCGTGACCGATGGCTTGCCGGTGTAGTGCGTGCCGTCGTAGACCATCGGCGTCAGCTTCATCGTCGCGGTGTTGCCGAACGCGGCGCTCGGATCCGAGGTCTGGCCCGGGCTCGGGTGATCGCTCGTGAACTGGCTGTTGACGACGAAGTAGTCGCCACCGCCGAGGCCCGCACCGAGGTGCTGGTACAGGCTGACGCCTTCGACCGTGTTGCACGCGCTCTCGCTGAAGTCGATCCGATCCGGATCGCTCTGCAACAGTGCCATCGAGCAGAACCCCGCGCCGATCGGCGTGCCCTGGAACACCCAGCCGCGGTTATCCGGGAAGAAGCCCGGGTCGTACGCGGCCTTCACGGAGATGTCCTTGTCGGCCTGGAGGTCCGCGATCGCGGCGCCGTCGCCACCCGTGCGACCGTTCGCGACGAACCGACCGTCCGCCGAGCTGCGCATCCAGTAGTACGTGTTGTACGAGAGCTCGCGCAGGACGCGGAGCTTGCCGAGGTTCGCCCAGCCGGTGCCGTACGACTTCGTCGTCGCGTCTGCGAGGCTGGTCAAGCATTGCTTCGGATCGGTCGCGCTGCCGCAACCGAACATCGCGATCGAGCGGCCGCGGTTGACCGCGCTCCAACCCTGCGTCGCCATCTGCGTCGCATGGGTCTGGACCTCCGACGTGATCGAACCGACGCACGACGTCGGGCCCGTATCCGGTGCGATGTAGCTCGTGAGATCCGGCAAGCCACGCGCGAACCACTCGGCCACGATGTCGAAGTCGGCCTGCGCGAGCCGCACGTGGTTGCCCTTCGGCATCGACGCGCGGTTCTTGAACTTGCCGTACTCGAGCGCCCACGTGTCCGCGGTGTTGCTGCCCTGACCCGCCGGGTAAGCGGCCTTGAACGTGTCCTGGAACCAACCGAGATGCGCGGCCGCGGCGTAGATGCCGAGCTTCGCGGGCACGTACGGCGAATCGCTGTGTCCCGGCTCGAGGCGCAAGCAGTCGACGATGTCGGCCGCCGGCTTGGTCCCGCTGCCCGGAATCGCGTACGTCACCTTGAGATCGATCGTCGCATCCGCGTAGCCCTGGACGCCGACGTAGAACTTCGCCGGGCCCGAGGCATTGAACTGCGCGCCGGTGCAGTCCTCGTTCGACGTGCCGGTGTACGGGCGACAGTCGTAGGTCGTCGTCGAGACGTCTTCGCCGCGCTTGACGTAGAGGTCGGCGTCGCCGGTGCCGGTCATGTGGACGTCGATCTTCGCGCCCGCCGCGACGTCGTACGGACCGAACGTCTTCCAGTCACCGGCGTGAAGATCAGCGTGTTGTGTATCGGTCTGGGTCGTCCCGCCGGCGGTCGTGTCGAGGCACGTCGCGACCGCGGTGTCGGTCTTGTCCTGCCAGTCGCGCAGCGTCGTCTGGTTCGGCGCGTGGCACTCCGCGCACTCCTGGGAAGGCGCGTTCTTGTTCATGCCGAGCAGTGTCGTCGCTTGCTTCGCGAGCTCGTCGTCGGGGAGGTTGACCGGATTGCGGAGCTTGCCGTTGCCGCCGGTGTCCTCGCCGACCGTTTGCGGGAGGTCCTTCCAGATGCACGACGGATCGGTCGGCATCTGGCCGCACTTGCGGATGAACAGGAGCGCCTTCGAGAAGTCCGAGGCCGCCCACGCCGCGTCGGTGTCGAACGAGACATCGGTCGGCATCCAGTACTTGTGGAACGGCTGGTTCCACGGATCGGTCGTGATCGAGGTCCACGACGTGTCGGTGCCCTGCAGGCGATCGAGATATTGATCGGCCCACACGCCGCTGCCGATCCGGTGGCAGCGCAAGCAGGCGTTCGCCTCGGCAGACACCAGCTGCTTCTCCTGGCGCCAGTTCTGGCCGTGGAGGTTGACGATCGAGTACGGCGTGTCGTTCGCGCCGATCGCGAAGTCGGGATCGATGCCCATCTTCGGGATCACGGGATTGCCCTGCGCGTCCTTCGCGCCGTCGATCCACGGCGAGTGGATGAACGGATCGTTATCGTGGCAGTGGTTGCACTCGATGCCGGAGCCGAGGCCGCCGTGCACGCCGCTCCACAGGTTTTGCGACTTCTCGTGATCCGCCGGGTGCGGGACGTGACCGCCGTCGGTCTTCGAGTACAGCGCGTTCTGGAAGAAGCACGTCTTACCGGTGAACGGGTTGTGCCCGATCATCGCGATGTCGTTGTACTGATCGCTCGCGAGGCCACCGATGCTCTTGCGGCAGAGCAACACCCAGTGCGTGCCTTGATCGTTCGTCTTCTCTGCGACGCGCGGGCCGGCCTCGCACAGCGAGTAGATGTACTCGGGCTTGTCGCACTTCGAGAGTGTGCCCATCTGCGGCTTGGTGACGTTGCCGTTGCCGTCGGTCGCCGTCATCGGAATCTCGGTCGAGTCGAGGCAGCTGTAGGTCTCGTACGAGCCGTCGCCGAGCTTCTTGAAGAACGGAATCTCGCCCATCTCCTCGACGCAGCGCTCGCCGTACGCCTCGGGCGAGTTGATCATCACTTCGCCGCTCGGACCGTCGGCCTTGCCGTCGAGGCCCGCGGCCTTGCCGTCGTCCCACGCCGCGAACAGGTCGCGCTCCTTCGAGATCTCGAGGTCGTTGCCGTCGTAGACGCAGAGGTCGATGATCGAGTCGGTGCCCTGCGCCGCTTGCGCGATCATCGCGGGCGTCGGGTTCGACGCCCACTCGGGGCCGTAGAACGGCTTCGTCAGCGCCGGATCGACGAACGGGCCGTCGATCCTTCCACCATCGGAGGCTCCGCCGGTGATCGCTTGCGCGGTCGACTTCAGCGCGGCGCAGTCGATCGTGCCGAACTTGCCGCGGCGGGCGGCCGTGAAGACCTGCTTGCCGCCGAGATCTTGATTCGTCTGGATGACGATGCGGCCGTTGGAGTGATTGAACAGGGGCTTGACGTCGAGGTCACCGCTGCACGCGCCCAGCACCAACAGGATGGCTACTCGAGTTGCCGTTATCGTCCGCATAGTGGGGCGACATGGCAACAAGCTGGCCAGATCTGCCTCACGCAAATTCGCGGGGCTGGAGGTGTCACTCGCGCGAGACGGCTGCTAGTCCTGTCGCCACAAGACCGTGAATGCGCGCATGAATGCGCAACCTGCGGTCGTTGGCGCTCGACCGCGAGCGACACGTTCTACGATGCGCGAGTGAAGAAGCAGGCGAAGGAGCCCATCCTCGTTTCGCGTCCAAAACCGCTCGCGGCTCCCGCGCCCTATAGCCAACGGGTTCCTTCGCTCGAGGCAGCGTACTTTCGCAACTGCCGAGGCCACGGCTTCCTCAGCCGCCACGGCGACGAGCTCGCCTACAACGATCTAGCGGGCCCAGAACCGACGAACTGGTGGGCACATCAGGTGTTCTCCGGTGGCGTAAGGCTAGTGGTCGTCGGTATCGCCGCATGCATCGCCGCACTGATTGCGTTTGCGATCGCGGGCGCAAGGCTGAAGCCCGCGACCTGAGCTACCAGCCTCCGCAATTGGGAAACGCCTGCACCATCGCGTCGGCGCCGGCGCGGCACGCGGGAGCGAGCGTCTTCATCGCGTCGGGATCGAGGTCGGCCCAGCCGGCAGAGGCTTGTTCGAACGCCTGCTTCATCGCGTCGCGCGACGAGGTGGGCAACGCGTCGCACGTCGCGATCCGATCGATCGCGGCTTTGTACATGCCGCACTCGTCGGGCAGGTTCGGCATCGTCGCCGCGATCAGCGCAGGATAGCCCCAGCGCAACGCGTTCGCGTAGCAGCGTTGCTCGTCGGCGACCACGATGCACGCACGGGTCGTGTCGTCCCAGTGCTCGGCGACGCAGGTCTTCTGCATCGCCGCCCGCGACGCCAGGATCTGCCGGCGCTTGTCGACCGCCTTCGCGTCCTTCAGCCGATCCTTCCAGCGCGCGTCCGCGTAGTGCGCGGCGACCGCCTTCTCGCACGTGATCGAGCGCGGCTGCTTCTTCGCGGCGAAGATCTTCGCGGCGACCGCGTCGAGCACGGTGAGCTGCTGCGCGAGCTGCTTCGCGGAGGTCTCGGCATTCAAGCAGACCTCGGTCGCGAGCGGATCTTTCGCGGCGAGCACGCACTCCTTGGTCTGCTCGGACCAGCCGCTCGCGTTGCACGTATTCTCGACCAGCTTCTTGCGCAGCGTGGTCTGCCACTCGCGCTCGGGGACCTTGTCGTCGTACGGAGGTGCGTAGCGGGAGACGTCGTCGATCAGCTGCGCGCAGTCGGTGTACTTCTCGTCGGCGAGATCCGCCATGTCGGCGGCGGTGTCCTCGCCCCCGCCGTACTGCGCTTCCCACGTGCCGAGCTTCGCGTCGTAGTTCTGGTGTTGTTGATCGGTGAGCTTCGCGAGGCAATCGCTCGGCTTACGCTCCTGGCCGATACACGCGAGCACCTCGGGCGCCCAGCGATCGCCCTCGCACGAGCGCACGATCGCGCTCTCGCGCGCAGGGCCGGCCTGGACGTCATCGTTCGCGAGCGGGCCGCGCAAGATCACACCGGCGTCGTGGCACGTGACCGGATCGACAGGCGGCGACGGAGCGACCGGCATTTGCGCGGGCGGAGGGCCTCCACACGCGACGAGCACGGCGATCACGCTCGCACGCATAATTCTGATCGTGCCACGGGCCCGCAGGCGCGTCGACGGTGGAGTGCGCGCATGCGCCCGGTTCGCGGCTGGCCCCAGGTTTGCTCATCTTCATCACATGAGCAATGAAAGCAAACGCGCAGAAGGTGCCGCCGAGGAGATCGGCGGCAAGATCAAGAAGGGTATCGGCAAGCTGATCGGCAACGATCAGATGCAGGCCGAGGGACTCGTCAAGGAGCAGAAAGGCGAGGCCAAGCAGGAGGCAGCGAAGGCGGCCGAACGCACCAAGGGCAAGATCGAGCAGGCCGTGGGTGCGGTGAAGAACCGCGTCGGCGCCGTCATCGACAACGAGCAGATGGAGGCCGAGGGCCGCGCGAAAGAGCTCGAAGGCGAGGCGCGGGTCAAGGCCAACGAATAAGCGCTAGGCGAACGCGTCGACCGGGATATCGATCGCGCTACGGTCCTCGCGCGCGATCAGCTGCGCCTTCGCGGCGACGCCCGGCAGCACGTTGAGCGCGAAGTACTGCGCCGCGAACTTCTTGCCGGTGTAGAACGCCTTGTCGGGGTGATCGGCCGCGAGCTTCGCGGTTGCTTCTTCGGCGATCACTGCCTGCTCGAGCAGCAGCCAGCCGAGCGTGGTCTCCGACATCATCTCGAGGAACCGGTTCGCGACAGACGGCACGAGCTCCATCTTGCCGCCGCCGAACCACTGCAAGAACTTGCCGCCTGACGCGGTCATCGCTTCCATCGCCTGCCCGAGGATCGCGACCGAGTCCTTGAGCACCGCGTGGTCCTTGTGCTTCGCGACGAACGTGCCGACGTCCTTCGCGAACGCCTGGACGTTCGCGCCACCGCGCTGCATCAGCTTGCGGCCGACGAGGTCCATCGCCTGGATGTGGTTCGTGCCCTCGTAGATCGAGAAGATCTTCGAGTCGCGGCAGTACTGCTCGACGGGCCAGTCGCGCAAGAAGCCGGCGCCGCCGTAGACCTGGATCGCGGTCGCGCAGATCGAGAACGCTTGATCGCTGCCATAAGACTTGAGCAGCGGCACGAGTAGATCGACCTGACCCTGGTGATATTCGATCTGCGCCTTGTCGCCACCCGAGGTCTCGAGCGCCTTCTGGCGATCGATGTGCATGGTCAGCTTCACCGCGAGCGCGCGGAGGCCTTCGACGCGCGACTTCATGTCGAGCAGCATGCGCTTGACGTCCGGGTGCTCGACGATCGGCACGCGCGGCGCGGTCGCATCCTTCCAGTTCTTGATCGAGCTGCCCTGCTTGCGATCCTTCGCGTACTCGAGCGCGTTGAGATACGCGCTCGACGCGATCGACAGGCCCTGCAGGCCGACGCCGATCCGCGCGAAGTTCATCAAGTGGAACATCTGCGACATGCCCTTTTGCTCGACGGTGCCGACCAGCTCGCCGACGCACTTGCCGTTGTCGCCGAACGCGAGCTGCGCGGTCGCTGACGCCTTGATGCCCATCTTGTGCTCGATGCCCGTCGTCGTGACGTCGTTCGAGCTGCCGTCGGCGTCGAGCTTCGGCACGATGAACAGCGAGAGGCCCTTCGTTCCGGGAGGTGCTTCGGGCGTGCGCGCGAGGACCATGTGGACGATGTTCGCGCTCATGTCCTGATCGCCGCCGCTGATGAAGATCTTCGTTCCCTTGATGTTGTAGGTCCCATCGGGGCGCTTGATCGCCTGGGTCGCCGCCGAGCCGACATCGGTGCCGGCCTGCGGCTCGGTCAGGCACATCGTGCCGGCCCACGTGCCGTCGAACATCTTCGCGACGTAGCGGTCCTGTTGCTCGGGGGTGCCGAACGCGAGGATCACGTCGGCCGCGCCCTGGGTCAGCGCCGGGTACATGTTGAAGCTCGTGCACGAGCCGCACATGAACTCCTCGACCATCATCGCGAGCGTGAACGGACCGGCTTGGCCGCCGTGCTTCTCCTCGATCGCGAGCGTGCGCCAGCCGGCCTCGAACAGCGCCTTCCAGGCTTCCTTGAACCCGGGCGGGACGTGGACCTGACCGTTGTCGAGCTTGCAGCCGACTTCGTCGCCTATCGCGTTGATCGGGCCGAGGTACTTCTGGACCCAGCCGTAGGCTTCTTCGAGGACCGCGAGCACTTCGTCCTTGCCCCAGTTCGCGTACGGGGCCTTGCCGAGAAGATCCTCGAGGTGGAACTGCTCGAACAGAAGGAACGAGAGGTCGCGAAGGTTCGACTTGTAATAGTTCTGTTGCGCCATGGTGTCGTCGGGCCTCCGGTACTGAATGAACCGTCATTCATTTTATGGACCGGCTGATGCGCCGCGTCAAGAGGGGGTTCATTCTTCGCAACGCTCGATCTCGGTTAGGCTCCCCACATGCGCTTCCTCGTCGCAGGTTTGGTCTTGGGGGCGGGCGTCGCGAACGCCGATCCGTCCGACAGCTATGTCAAGCCGTGGGACCGCCACGGCGACGCCGGTGTGTTCCTCGAGGTGGGCGGTGGCTGGCAGCGGCTCGCTTCACATGGGATCACGTATCGCGCCGAGTACGTGCGATTCGCGCCCCAGATCTCGCTCACTCACTACCTCTATCTCGGCGCCGCGCTCCAGTACGGTCACGTCTACGGTGCGTACGGAGCGCCAGACGACCCGCTCTCGGTACCGATCGTCCTCCAAACCGGCGACAACTCGAACGGCGAGATTCTCGAGCCACAGGTCTTTCTCGGCGTGCGAAACCTGATCGGCATCTTCTCCGGCGGTGCCGAAGTCGCGCCGACGCTGCGCTGGCTCAGCGCTGGTGTGAATTCCGAATACATGACGAACGCGCAGTTCCTGACCACGATCGAGCTGCACGCGCGTGGCGATATCTGGCCGACCCCACACGTGAGTGCGGGCGTGATGGTCGGTATGGATATCTCGTCGATCCGCGATTTTCAGGCGGGCCTACAGATCGGGTTTCACTTCGAGCCGTACGACGCGATGAATCGACGTTGAAGCGATGCGTCAAGAGACGTTTATCGTTCGCGACGTTCGATCTTCGTTACGCAGCGGTGCATGCGGTTCCTCGCTTCAGGCGCTTCATGCCGAGCCGTACGACGCGATGAAGAACGCTGATCGTCGTCGTTAATTCGCGCTAGAGTGCCCGCATGAGATACCTAGTGGCGGGTTTGGTCTTCGGGCTCGGAATGAGCATCGCGCGCGCGGAGCCCGCGGACTACCTCAAGCCGTGGGAGCGGTCCGCCCACGCCGGCACGTTGCTCGAAGTCGGCGGCGGCTGGATGCGCGTGAACCCAGACGGCGTGACGTACCGCGCGCACTACGTGCGGTTCGCGCCGCAGCTCTCGCTCGAGCGCTGGTTGTACATCGGCGCCGCGTTCCAGACCGCGGACATCTACCACGCGAGCGGAACGCTGGACGGCATGCTCCCGTCGCATTGCACAGGAAAGCCTGGGACGTGCACCGGCCCGGGCAGCAATCTCGTCGACGAGTCCACGGGAAGTATCATCGAGCCGCAGGTGTTCGTGGGCGTGCGTGATCTGGTCGGCATCGTGTCGGGCAGCTTCGAGCTCGCGCCGACGGTGCGATGGACGACCGCATCGACATCGTTTTTGAACCAGACGTTCACGACGATGGTGCCGACGGTCGAGCTCCATGCTCGGATGGACGTGTGGGCAACGCCGCACGTAAGCGCTGGCATCGTGGTCGGTTCGGACTTCGACACGCTGCGGGACCTCCAGGCCGGGCTGCAGATCGGGTTCCACTTCGAGCCGTACGACGCGATGAATCGGAGGCTCTGAGCTCGTAGGCACTTGCGCGAATCCGGCGGCGCGCTTAAGTGATTCGCGATGACCGCCGAACGTCACGAGTTCCAGGCCGAGGTGAAGCAGCTGTTGGACCTGATGGTCCACTCGCTGTACTCGGACAAAGATGTCTTCTTACGCGAGCTGATCTCGAACGCCTCGGATGCGCTCGACAAGCGGCGGTTCGAGCAGGTCGCGGGCGGTGCGGAAGCCGGCGAGCTCCACATCGAGCTGAGCTCCGATGCGATCGCGCGGACCCTGACGATCGCGGATAGCGGCATCGGGATGTCGCGTGACGAGGTCGTCAAGAACATCGGCACGATCGCGAAGTCCGGAACGCGCGAGTTCCTCGCAGCGGCGAAGGCCGGCGAGAGGGTCGTGCCGGAGCTGATCGGCCAATTCGGCGTCGGCTTCTACTCCGCGTTCATGGTCGCCGACCAGATCGAGCTCGTCACGCGCAAGGCGGGTGAGCCAGGTGCGACGAAGTGGATCTCGACCGGCGATGGCGCGTACACGATCGAAGAAGCGGAGCGCGCGGAGCCCGGCACGACGATCACGCTGCACTTGAAGCCGTCGACCGAGGACATGCGCGACTACACGAACGAGCGCGTCGTCGACGAGATCGTGAAGCGCTACTCGGATTTTGTCGCGTATCCGATCAAGCGCAACAAGTCGGGCGAAGGCCCGACGCGTAGCAGCGCCGAAGGCGATGCGAAGGGAGAAGCCAAGACGTTGAACTCGATGAAGGCGATCTGGGATCGCCCGAAGAGCGAGGTCTCCGAGGACGAGTACAAGGAGTTCTACAAGCACATCTCGCACGACTGGACCGACCCGCTGCGGACGATCCCCGTGAAGATGGAGGGCACGCTCGAGGCGTACGCGCTGCTGTATCTGCCGGCGAAGCCGCCGTTCGATCTGTTCAGCCCCGAGATGAAGCGCGGCGTCCAGCTCTACGTCAAGCGCGTGTTCGTGATGGACGAGTGCAAGGAGCTGATGCCGTCGTACTTGCGGTTCGTGAAAGGCGTCGTCGACGCGCACGACCTGTCGCTCAACGTGTCGCGCGAGATCCTCCAGAAGGATCGCCAGATCGCGATCATCAAGAAGCAGCTCGTCAAGAAGGTGCTCGGTGCGCTCGACGACATGAAGCAGAACGCGCGCGACGAGTACCTCGGGTTCTGGTCCGGCTTCGGTCCGGCGATGAAGGAAGGGCTCGTCACCTCTGAGGGTGATCAGGACAAGCTGCTCGATCTCGTGATCGCGTCGTCGACGCACGACGATGGCAAGCCGACGACGCTCGCGGAGTACGTCGGCCGGATGAAGGAAGGCCAGGACGCGATCTACGTGCTGACCGGCACGTCGAAGGACACGGTCGCAAACTCGCCGCTGCTCGAAGGCTTCAAGGCGAAGGGCTACGAGGTCCTCCTGTTCTCGGATCCGATCGACGAGATCTGGCTCGAGCGCGAGCCCAAGTTCCAGGACAAGCCGCTCAAGTCGATCGGCCGCGGCGATGTCCAGCCCGGCTCGGAAGAAGAGCGCAAGGCCGACGCGGCCAAGGTCGAGGAGCAGCGCAAGGAGCTCGGCGATCTGCTCGTCTGCCTGCGCACCGCGATCGAGAGCGAGGTCAAAGAAGTTCGGCTGTCGAGCCGCCTGACATCCTCGCCCGCATGCCTCGTCGCGGACGAGCACGACCTCACGCCGCGGATGCAGAAGCTGCTCGAGCAGCTCGGCCAGGCGCCGCCGCCGGTGCGTCCCGTGCTCGAGCTCAATCCGAACCATCCCCTGATGGCCAAACTCAAGGCGGCGTTTGCCGCTGACTCGACCGACCCGCGGCTCGCCGCCTACGCCCGGCTGTTGCTGGGCCAGGCGTATCTCGCCGATACGGGCCAAGTTCCCGACGCTGCCGCGTTCGGCAAGGCGCTCGACGAAGTGATGCTCCGCGCGCTTTAAGACCAGCGCGCGAAGTAGTGCTTCATGTCGAGCTTCTTCTTCGTCGCGTCCGAGGACATGTAGCGGATCGTGCCGAAGATCGGGCGGATGGGGCCCCACGGGCGATCGAACAGACCGAGCGTCCACAGGATGCCGCTGTAGGAGTTCGGATCGCGGCCGTCGACGGCGTACTTGTTGTTGAGCTCGATCAACGTGGCGAGCGCTTCCTGTGGCGTCTTCGACCACTCGAGGATCTTCTTGCCCCACAGCATGCGCAGGTAGTTGTGGATCCGGCCATCGGCGACGAGCTCGCGCTGCGCGGCGTTCCAGATCGGATCGTGGGTCGCGGCGGCCTCGAGCTCGGCGCGCGTGTAGAGCTCGGGGCGGGGATCCTTCGCGTGATCGGCGAGGGTCTTGCGCGCCCACGGCGGTAGCGCGTCCCACGTGCCGTGGTCGGGATCGTGGTGGCAGAAGCCGTAGCCGAGCTCGCGCCAGGTCACGAGCTCGTCGAGGAACGCTTCGCTCGCGGCGGGGAGCTTCCACCAGCCTTCGCGCTTGCCGGTCACCTTCGACTTCGCGAGCTTCGCGGGCGTCCAGTCGGCGTCACGCCACACCGCGTCGGCGATCGCGTGCGGCGAGATGTGACCGAAGTGCAAGTATGGCGACAGCTGGCTCGACGGATCGTGATCGAGGTCTCTGCGATCATCGGCGTAGCGCGCGAGCTTGGTCGCGATGAAGTCGTCGAGGAGCTCGCGCGCAGCTGTGGCGCCACCGCGATACGAGACCGGTGCGATCGCATGATCGATCGGCAGGTCAGCCAGGCGTTTTGCCGAGCGCCAGCGCAGCTTCGGCAACCCGGCATCGCGCAGCGTGGCCGGGAGGCGCGCGAGCGGATCGGCGGCCGGCAGTTGCGCGAGCTGCGTAGGCAACTGGCGCTGGAGCTCGCGCCGAAACGCCATCGCGGTCGGGAAGGTGCGGGCGACGGCGCGTAGCGGAAGTAGTCCATTGCCATCGACCTGCTCGACGCGCACCGGGAGCTTCGCGGCCGCCGCCGCGACCATCCGCGGCAAGAAGAACCCGGGCTGCTCGTCGGTGATCACGCACGCGGCCCGCGCCGCGAGTGCCTCGAGCAGGCCACTCCCCTCTCCCGGCGCCGGCTCGACATACGGCAGGTACGTCACACCGCGCGCCGCGCACCGCTTCGCGTTGTCCTCCATGCCCTGCATCACGAACGCGTGGAATCGATCGCACGCCCACGGATAGCCAGCGCGCAGCGGCTCGAACACGACGAGGGGACGATCGAGCTGCTTCGCGACCGCCACCGCGTGATCGAGCGCGAAGCTCCACGTCGTCCGGCGCGCCGCGATCATCCAGTACAGCACGTACGCGCCCTTCGGCGCGACCGCCGCTCGGTTCACCGCGGTGACGCGGAGCGCACGTGTCGCGTCATTCATCGTCCTCACCGTAGTGCGCGTCGCGCGAACGTGCATCCGCCGGGCGCTTGTAACTTTCGCGCGGCGCGAGCATCGTTCGCGCATGTTGAAGGACAAGGTCATCGTGATCACCGGCGCGAGCCGCGGCATCGGCGAAGCGATCGCGCGCCAGGCCGTCGCTGAAGGTGCGAAGGTCGTGCTCGCTTCGCGCAAGCAAGCGGACCTCGACAAGGTCGCCGGCGAGCTCGGCGGTGCAGCGATCGCGGTCGCGTGTCACACCGGCAAGGCGGCCGACGTCGACGCGATGATGGCCAAGGCGGTCGAGGCGTTCGGCCGCGTCGACGGCGTCGTCAACAATGCCGCCACGAACCCGTACTTCGGCCCGCTGATCGACACGCCCGACGCGGCGATCGACAAGACGCTGGAGGTCAACCTGCGCGGCTATCTCTACGTCGCACGCGCGTTCGTGAAGCACGCACGCTCGCGCAACGGCGGCGGCTCGATCGTCAACATCGCGAGCGTCGCCGGGATCCGCGCCGCACCGATGCAGGGTATCTACGGCGCGACGAAGGCCGCCGTGATCAGCATGACCCAGACGCTCGCGTTCGAGCTCGGCAGCTCGAACATCCGCGTCAACGCGATCGCGCCCGGCCTGGTCGAGACCAAGTTCGCCTCGGCGCTGATCAACAACCCGATGATCCGCGATCAGGTCGTCAACCGGACCCCCCTCGGCCGTCACGCGCAGCCAGCGGAGCTCGCCGGCGCCGCGATGTACTTGCTCTCCGATGCGGCTTCATTCACGACCGGGACCGTGCTCGTCGTCGACGGCGGCATGACCAGCACCTGATCGTTCACTAGCGCTTCGCGAGGCCCGCCGCGATCGTCCGCGCGATCGACGGGTCCGCTTCCATCGCCGTGGCCCACGCGCGGGCGACGTCGAGATAGCCGGCCTCGTCGAGATCGAACTGTGCGATCGCTTCTTTGGGCGCGAGTGCCGCGAGGTCGCGCAGCAGCGCGACGTAATCGCTCGTCCGCGACACCTTGCCGCCTGGTATCACGACGCGATCGACGAACGCGGCGGGCGGCGGCGCATCTTCGCCGAGCACGATGCCACCGCGCGCCCGGAACTCTCGATAGAACGCCTCGCGCGTCATCCGGTCGCCGAGCCGCGGCACCGGATCGCGCGGAAAGTACGCCTCCTCGCGGATCTGCAGCGCGAGGCACCGGGTGAGCAGCGCTTCCTTGTCCATCGTGCCGCCGGTATCGGCGAGCACGGCGATCGCGGCGGCGCGCGCCCGCGGGGTCACCGCCGCTTGATTCTCCGACGCGAACCGGAACCGTGACGCGTGAAGCGCCGCCCTCCGCACGCGCCAACTCGGATCGGTGAGCCGCGCGGCTGCGCTGGTGACGTCTCCGGACTCGAGTGCGGCGAAGATCGGATCGCGAATCTTTTGTTGGGTCGGCTGGGTTGGCGGTGGTGCGGGTTGATGGGCGCGCGCGCGCTCGAGCGTCGCCGCGAAGCCCTGCGCGTTGTCGGGTAACGGATTCTTTTCGACCGCGCGCTCGGCGAGCTCGATCGCTTCGTCGAACTTGCCGAGCCCGATCAACGCGCACGCGCGGTGATTCCACGCGTTGGTCTGCCACATGAGGTCGTCGCCAGCAGCGCGCTGCAGGTGGATCGCGATCGCTTCGCACGTCGCGTACTCGCCGACCTCGTCGAGCACGCCGGCGTACGCGTTGAGCTGGCTCGCATCGAACGCCTCGGGATCGAGCTGGTAGGCGAGCCGATATGCCTTGACCGTGCGCGGGTTATCCATCGCGGCGTACGCGATGCCGCCGTACGTCAGCCACTGATCCGCGCGGTTGTACCAGCGGCTCGCATAGTCGAGCACCGTCATCGCCTCGGCGAGCTTGCCGCTCTGATAGAGCACGCCCGACAAGATCTGCGTCGCCTGCTCGCGCGTCCCACGCACGAGGTGGTGCATCGCGTCGAGCACCTTGTTCTGCTGCGCGAGCGCGAGGCCGAGATTGCGATGCGCCTCGGCGTTCGTCGGATCGAAGGCGACCGCCCACCGGCCGAGCTTCTCGGCGCGCGCCGGCTCGCCGTGTTGCAGCGCCTCGAAGCAGCCGGCGGCGACGTCCGCGAACTCGAACGGCACGTCGATGCTCGACGTCGTCCACTGTTCGCGCAGCGATGCGAGCTGAGTATCGCGCCAGCCCGTGCTGCGCGCGGCGCGCATGCCGGCCGACAGCACCGCGAGTGCGGCGGGCGCGCGGCCCGCATCGAACATGATCCGTGCGAGATGGACGCACGGCACTGCGGTGAGACCATCGCCGAGATAACACGCGGTGTGGAGCGCATCGATCGCGTCCTCGACCTCGAGCTCGCGCGATGTGACCTGTGCGGCAATTGCATCGGCCCACTCGTCGAGCCCGGCGCTGCCCGTGTGACTCGCGAGCCGCGCGGCCTGAACCGCGACCTTCGCCGCCCAGCCGTCGCTGCGGTCGCGATGAAGCCGCGCGACCGACCACGACAGCACGGCGGTCTCCTCGGGGCCGAGGATCCGCGCGGCGACGGTCGGGAGGTCGCGCACGAACCCGGCGACGTCGCCGGCGCTGCGCTCGTCGATCCGCAGCGCGCGCTCGACGGTCGCGAGCCACGTCGCACCGATCCAGCGATCGACGCGGCGAAGCAGCGGATCGAGCGCACCGAACACCGCACGTGCCTCGCGATCGGGCAGCGCATCGCGATGATGATGAACGAGTGCGAGCGCCTCGCCGGCGACGGTGCGCAACGCTCCGGTCAACGTCGTCGGCGCGTACGTCGAACCTGCGAGGTAGCGTGCGAGCGCTTGCGCTGCGGTATACGCGGCGGCCTGTGCGAGCGCGGCGCGATCGTCCTCCGCGGCCGCGCTGAACACGACATCGAGCCAGCGTCCGACGAGCGCGTCGCCACGACCGAGCTCGTCGGCGATATCGAAGCCCGACGGCCCGGCTTTGCGCAGCTTGCCGAGCTCGCCGAACATCGCGTCGATCTGGCGGCGGCCGGGCGTATCGGGAGAGAAGCCGCTCAGCCACGCGGGGTCG
This sequence comes from Deltaproteobacteria bacterium, assembly GCA_040004535.1. Classification (GTDB taxonomy): domain Bacteria; phylum Myxococcota_A; class Polyangia; order Haliangiales; family Haliangiaceae; genus JABFXX01. The sequence goes on along the minus strand of JBDUAS010000018.1, from coordinate 16,235 downwards.
TAGTCGATCGGATTGGTCTTGCCGAGCGCACGCGCGACGAGACCGCTCTTCGCGGCCGCCGGGACGAAGTCGGCGACGATCCGCGCCATCCGCCGCGCCAGGGTCGGCGCACCGATCGCGATCCGCTCGCCGAGCGCTGCCTCGATCACGTCGATCGGCGTACCCGCCATCGCGAGGCCCGCCCGCGCGATCGCGGTGTGTGCGTCGCGATCCGGCGACGTCACCTGGATCCGCCACAACTCCTCGACCCCGCGGCGGTGCTCCCCGGCCGCGATCAACGCGCGCGCTGCGGCGAGCCGTGCGACCGCACCTTGCAGGCCGCCGCCGAGCCCGAACTGCGCCCACGCGAGCGGCGCTTCGTCTTCGCGGCCAAGCGCGACGAGTGCATCGAGGAAGATCTTGAGGTCGACCGTGTCACCGGGCTCGATCCGGCCGAAACCTTCGACCGCACGCGCGTCGTCACCGCGAAAGTAACCCTCGCGCGCATAGCACCACGCGACGAACCGCGGATCCTTGCGCCACGCTGCGAGGATCCGCGTGTGATGCGGCCACGACGCCTCGCGGCCCTCGAGCCGGTTCGCCCGTAATGCGATCGCTTCGTCGAGCCGGCCGGTCTCGAGCAGCGCGTTCGACGCGCGGAGATCGATGTGAATCTGATCGGGGTACCACGGCAACACCGGATCCATCGGGCAGCCGTGCAAGCTCGACGAGCGCAATGCTTGCTCGAGCCAGGCACCCTCGCGATCGGTCTGCTCCTGGAGGTGCAAGAGCGCGAGGTGCGCGCGCGGATCCTCGCCGTGCTGCGCGACGCCGCGCTCGACGAGCCGCAGCCCTTCATCGACGCGGTGGCCCTCCGCCATCCGATCCGCAGCGGCCTCGAGTGCCTCGAGCGCGGCGGGCCGGCACAGCGCGGCCATACTCGCCGCCGCGACGGTCTCGAGCGCGCTCGGTACGGTCAACCTGCCTATCGGATCGTCGCCACCGTCGGGAGAGAGCTGCTCGTACGGCCGCGCCCAACCCGGAGCGCTCGCGATCACCTGGCGCAAGATCGCGTAGTCGCGGCCGTGCGGCGCGGACTTCTCGAACCGCGCGAACAGCGCGTGCGGATGATCGGGATCGATCGCCAGCAACTCCTCGCCGAGATCTTCGCGGAGCGCGAGCTCGAGCAAGCGTAGCGCCGGCGCGCGGAACACCGGCGGCAGTCGGTTGAGTAGCGGGCGTGCAATCGATCGGCGACGCTCGTCGACCGGGCGCTTCACGCTGCCGAGATCGATGTCGGCGGTCGAATCGATCGTGGACTCGACGCGCGCCTGTAACGGCGCATCGACCTCGGCGAGCACCTCGTCGAGATCGATGCCGAGCGTGTCGCTCGCGCCGTCGCTTTCGTCGTCCTCGTCCGGCTCGGGCTCGTCGGCCACGATCGCGAGACTCCACAAGGACTGGTGCGACACCGGCAGCGACCACGCGCGCGCCTGTTCGACGAGCGTCGGACCGATGATGCGCACGACCGCGAGGATCTCGTCCGCGGTGGCCGGCTCGAGCTTCTTCGTCGGTGCGCCGAGGCCGCGCGCCGCGCACCAGGCGGCGAGCACCTGCTGGATCTGCTCGCCGATGCTGCGGCCGAGCGCGTCGAACGTCTCTTGCTTCGCGTCGCGGCCGATCGCGTGCAAGCGAACGACGCCGGTCTTCGCGCCGAGCCCGAGCTCGAGCCAGATCACTTCGTCGCGGCGGGTCGGCGCGTAGAACGCGTCGCTCGGCTTGCCGCCGCGGCCGGCGTGTTGCGGTGCGAAGTGACCGTCCTGGGGAAACAACGGCGTCGCGTCCGCGTCGAGCACCGACAGCCGCGGGTGGCGTTCGCAGATCTCGATGCACGCGGTCCACAACAGCACCGCAGCCTCGCGCTCGTACGCCGCGTCGGGCCCGTCGATCTTGACCTCCGGCACGAGCACGGCGATGCGATGCGGTTTCGGAATCGCGGGCATGGACTAGATGCCCTCCAGCTCGCCGGTCTTCAACCGGCGCGCGCCTTGGCGTTCGAGCTGCGCGATCGTCTGCACCGCGCACCAATCGCCGTGCACGTAGTAGTCGGTGCCGGGGAACGGCCCGTTGACGAGACGCGCGCCGGCCTTCTCCACCGCCGCGGCGATCGCACTCTTGTCGAGATACTTGAACTCGCCGGCGAGATACACGGTCGAGCCGGGCAACCCGCGGCCGAGCCTGCGCACGACCGCCCCTGTCGCTTCGATCGAGGGCGTGTCGGCCTCGGCATCGAACGGCGCCGGCTTCGCGCTCGTGACCACGCCCGTGATCCCGGCCGCGAGTGCCGCGAGCGCCGGGCTCGCGTCGTGCGCGATCAACCATTGCTCGTGCGGTCCCGGGAACGCGGGCAGCGCCTTGTCGTCGACGATCTCCGACGGCGGCAGATCCTCGGCGAGGATCCGCTCGGTCAGATCCGGCCGGCCCGCGCGATAGCACGCGAGCGCGCGAGCGAACACGAGCTCCGGCGTTTGCAGCCGCGCGGTCGCCGCGAGCTCGAGCGCCGCGAGCGGCCGGCCCCACATCGCGAGGTGCATCGCGCCGAGGTCCGCACCCTGCAGCGTCTGCGCCGCCGCCGTGAGCTGCTTGACCCGGCCACGCCGCGCGAGATCGACGAGATACAGATCGCGGACTAGCCGCTGCGACTCGGGATGCGCGGCGACGAGCTCGCGGGCGCGCACCGGATCGGCGGAGCCGCGCACCATCCATCCCCACACGCGATAGAGATACGCCTCGGGGTGACGCGCGAACTTGGTCAACGCGGCGAGGTCGTCCGCGGCGTCGGCGCAGCGTTTCGCACGCTCCGCGACCGGCATCACCGCGGTCGAACGCGCGACGCGGAGGCCGCGCACCGTCGGCACCACGCCGCGGTTACGGAGGTGCCACTTCGCGCGCTGGCGCAGCAGATCCGCGAACTGCATGCCCTCGAGGGTGTCCTCGAGCAGGCCGAGCTTGGCCTCGCCCGCGAGCGTGACGATCAAGAACAGCATCTCGAGCTTCTCGTCGATCGCGGCCTGAGGCACGCGCGCGAGCAGCATCGGCACCGCCTCTTCGCCGAGCGTCGCCGCGACGAGCCGCAGCGCGCGCAGCCGATGCTGCGGCGAAATGTCCTCGAGACAGACGAGCAGGACGCGCGCCAGCGCCGGCGACGCGAAGCACTCGAGCGCCTGGCCCCACAGCCCGGGCGCGCGCGCGAACATCGCCGACGCGCCTTCCCACTGGACGTGACGCAACGCGAGCGGCAGCTGCTCGCCCGTGATCTTGCTCGCGAGCGTCGCCGCGTCGGCGAGCTTGACGAGCGCCTCGTCGGCGAGCTGGATGGCCTCGGCGGGCCACAGCGTCGTCGGATGGAGGCCACGGACCTGGCGATAGCCGAGCGACCAGATCGCCTGTTCGCGCACGGGATGCGGTGTCGCCGGATCCAGTGCGAGCGCCGCGAGCCGCGTCGCGGTGGCCACCGACGGAAACATCGTCAACCAGATGCAGCCGCGCCGGCGGAGCTCGACCGCGTGCTGCGGCTGGATCATCCAGTAGCCGACCTCGGCGAGCGATGGATCGGCGCCCAGCCAGCGCTCGCCCTCGTCGAGGAGGCGCGCGAGACGCTCGGCGGGCACGCCGTCGAGCGCGCCGCCTTGCTCGGACAGCAGATCCAGCACGTCACGGATGCGATAGCGAATGCCGGGCGGCACCGCCTCCATCGCGCCCAACGTCACGGGCAGATCGGCCACCGCGCGAGCATAATACAGCTCATGAAGCTGCCCCTGGCACTGCTCTGCGTTTCGTCGGTTGGCTGGGCCGGATCCGTCAAAGGTACGGTCCTGTTCGAGGGCGAGGCGCCGACGCAGCCGGTGCTGAAGCGCGATTCGGATCCCAAGTGCGCGAAGGGCCGCACCGACGAGGCCATCGTCGTCACCAAGGGCAAGCTCCGCGACGTGATCGTCCGGATCCAGAACGGTTCGACCGGTCATCACGACGCTCCCGCGAGTCCGGTGGTGATCGATCAACAAGACTGCATGTACACGCCGCGCGTCGTCGGGCTCGTCGCCGGCCAGAAGCTCGCGGTCAAGAACTCCGACAACACGTTCCACAACGTGCACGGCACGCTCGTCGGCAAGGATCTGTTCAACAAGCCGATGGCGCCGAAGGCGGCGGACCTGTCGCTCGACCCATCTGCTGCGAAGCCCGACGACGTCGTCGGGCTGCAGTGCGATGTCCATGGCTGGATGAAGGCGTACGTCGTGGTCAACGACTCGCCGTACTTCGCGGTCACCGATGCGGAGGGCAAGTTCGAGATCAAGGATCTACCGGTCGGCGATTACACGCTCGAAGCGTGGCATCCGACGCTCGGGACCAAGACGCTGAAGGTCTCGATCGGCAAAGCGAAACGAGGCGACGTCACCGCGAGGTTCTCGTACAAGCAGAACGAGATGTAGCTAATCACTTGCTCGGATCGATCAGGTACTTCTCGCCGGTGGCGCGCTTCGCATAGCGCTGGATCACGTCGGGCGTGATCGCCTCGCGCAGCGAGATCGTCGCGGTGTAGTGACTCGCGAACGTGGTCGTCAGCTCCGCGAGCACGCGATCGCGCAGCTTGCCCCCGGCCTCGGGGCCGAGCTTCAGCAGCGTCGGTAGCACGAGCCAGCCGGCGACGCCCCACGACAGACCGAACGTGCGGTCGAGCGTCGTCGGGCGCACGTCGAGCGAGCCGTAGATGTAGACCTGCTTGTGCGTCGCCGAGCCATAGCGGCTGTAGGTCTTCGCGGTGCGGTTGGCAGCGTGCTCCATCGCGGTCAGGATCTGACTCGCGAGCGTGCCGCCTCCGATCGCGTCGAACGCGATCGTGGCCTTGGTAGCGACGCACGCCTCGACGAGGTCGGCCGCGAACGTTGGCGAGGTCGAGTCGAGGACGTGGACCGCACCCAGCTCCTTCAACAACTTCACGTGGTCCGCACTGCGCACGATGTTGACGAGGCCGACACCGTCTTGCTTGCAGACCTTGACGAGCATCTGGCCGAGGTTCGAGGCAGCTGCGGTGTGCACGATCGCCGTGTGACCTTCGCGGCGCATCGTCTCGAGCATGCACAGCACTGTCATCGGGTTGACGAACACCGATGCGCCCTGCTCCGCCGTGATGCCCTCGGGCAACACCGTCACCTCGTGCTGCTTCACCACGCGGAACTGCGAGAACATCGCGCCTGCCGCCGCGCTCACGGTCTTGCCGAGCAACGCCTGCGCATTCGCACCGGCCTCGACGACGACGCCGGCCCCTTCGTTGCCGACCTTCATCGCCTGGTCGAGGCGCGCCGTCAGGTGCACCATCCGCGCTTCCGGAATCCGCGCCGTGGTCGTGTTGCCGTCCGCGCGCAGCGTCGAGATATCGAGCGGCCCGAGCAACAGCGCGAGGTCCGAAGGGCTGATCGGTGCGGCCTGGATGCGCACGACGACCTCGTCTGCCCCGGGCGCCGGGACCGCAGTCTCGCTCACCGCGAGCTGGAGCTCGCCTTCCTTTGTTACCCGCGAGGTCAGCTCCAAACCGGTCCGTGTCGCCATGCTCGAGGGCGTAGCACTTTTCATGCGACCGGAACCGGCCTCGCGGCTCGTACTCGCATGAAGACGCTCATCGCACTCGCCATCGCCGCCGGAACCACCCTCGCCGCGACCCCCACGTGGGCCAGCTGCCGGATCCACAACGACACCGGCTTCGACTTCAAGGTCGAGAGCGGCAACACGTCGAACCAGAGCGTCGGCGCCCACACGACGACCTCGATCGCCGCGGGCACCATCAAGGGCAAGGACGAGAAGGCCGGCAAGACCATCTCGGGCTCCTGCAAGGACGGCGACGAGATGGAGGTCAAGGACGACCACGGCGTGCCGGTCCTTTCGAAGAAATAGGCTCACGCGAAAATCGCTGCGGCGAAGTGAGCTAAAAGGCCAACCTTGCCGAGCCGCGCGAGGACGCTGCGTGATCACGGCATGCTTGTGATCGTGGCCATGCGCTGTTGAAGGGCGGTGATCGAGCCGCCCTGGCCGAAGGCCGGATCGAGCGTGCCGAGGCGGCTGCGCGATACCTCGACCGCGAGATCGCAGGTCGGGTTCATGGGAGCGCCAGTCGTCGTGAACGCGCCGGCTGGAAGCGTGACCGTGCCGGTGTCGGCCAGTTGCTGCAGCGTCACATCCGAGCATCCAATGAAGTGAACCGAGACCGGGTCCTGCGAGCCGCTCGGCGACCACGTGATCGTCAGCGGCGCGCTGCGCGAGAACGCGGCGGGCAGCGTAGGCGTGAACGGCTCCGGAAGAGTCACCGTGGAATGTGGCGCGCTCGTATCGGCGGAGCGAGCGAGCGCGATCTCGTAACGCTGTCCCGGCGCAGCGGTGTCGAAGGTGGCGTCATAGCGATATTCGATGAACAGCGATTCCTGCATCGAGATGGTGTGAGCGCTCGAGGTCACCGAGATCGCATCGCCGTTCACGAGCCGGATCGTGTCCTCGTTCAGCGGCGGATCTCCGGCGCGGTGGGTGAACAGCCACGTGTAGACCGAGCTCTGACCGGACCCGTCGGCGATGATGCGCATGTCTGCGCGGAGCTCGTCGGTGGCCACCGTGTCGGAATCGGCGAGCTTACACCCGGTGGCCGCGACGAAGAGTGCGAGCGCGAGCGCGCCCGCTCGGGGGGAGGGAGGCGGGGTGGAGGTCCGCGGTTCCCGCACCGGATGGCGAGCGAAGCGAGCGATATCCCGGATCCTCACGGGTTCGCCTTGTCGACGCAACCGGTGAGCGTGCCGGCGATCGCGGCACCGGGAGGACTCGTGTTGTCGGTGCGGTCTTTCAGGTTCGAGAGCGTGAACGTCGCCTGGTAGCGTGGATGCACCGCGTTCACGGTGTACGTGCCGCTCTGCGCGTAGAAGCCGTGGCACACCGTGTTGCCGGGGTCGCACGTGTGACCATTGCTCGCCGGGTCGTACGGCATGTGCAGCGAGGTGAGGTTCTGGGTCGCGACGTCGTGATCTCCGAGCGCCTCGAGATCGAAGGTGAACTTGGTCAGGTTGAAGCTGAGAATGTCGGCGTTCAGTCCGGAGCCCGCGATTCCGACGATCTTTCCGCCGAGGGTCGTGAAGCCGAAGTCATATGCGACGAAGTCGCTCGCACCCGAGAACACGAAGTCGTCGTGGGTACCATCACACGCGTGGGCGATCGGCGTGTCGGTGGTGGTGGCGTCGCGTTGGCTGCCGACCTGCGAGACGGGTTGGCACCCGCAGATAGCGATCGTGAGGAGGAGTCTCTTCATTTGCCGAGTGAGTGGTCCACCCACGCCACGATTATCGAAAATAACTTCATGGCGCCACCTGAACATCCATCAGCCTCTGCAACCGCGCGCGATAGTTTGACCGTGGATACGTGGTGGCAAACTTCGACCACCGCATACTGGCCTCGTCGTGGCGGCCGAGCTTCGAGAGCGTCTCGATCGCGAGCGCCTCGCGTTCCTCGATGAGGACGCCGTCGGCATACTGCCTCGCGTGCTGATCGACGAGGGCGAGCGCATGTGCGGGATCATGGCCGCGCAATGCCGCGCGCGCCTGCTCGAGCAGCGCGACCTCGGAGATCTCGGGCGCCGGCACAGGAGCTGGGCTCGCTGCCGGCGCCTGCGTAGCATCCGGACTCGCGATCGGCGCTTGCGCGTGAACGGCTGCCACGTGTGCCGGCGAAGCCGATGGAACGTGCGCCGCGGGGAGGTCCGTTGTGGGTGCGACGATGGAAGGCGGCGGCGGCGGTGGCGCGACCTCATGAACCGGCGGTGGCACGACCTCATGAACCGGCTCGACAAGCTCGTGAATCGGTGGCACGGCCTCACGCTCCGGTCGCGACGCGAGGTAGCCCACGATGCCCAAACCGACGGCGATCACGACCGCGGCGCCGAGCAGGACGCGTACCCTCAGCGGCCAGCCCGCGGAGGACGGAGCACCCAGCTGAGGTGTCATCCGTAGCTTCAGGCTCGCAAGCTCGGCGGCGGTCGGGCCGTCTTCCGCCGCGCCGCGCAGCAGCTCGCGCATCCCCTCCGGCGCATCCGGCGCGGACGACCACCGCACGACTTCCTCGAGCTCGCTCATGATCGTCGCTCCTTCGCGCGCATTCGCGATGCGGCGGCCGCCACGATCGCTCGTGCCGCATGTAGCCGAGAATACCCCGTCTGAAGCGGGCAGCCGACGATCGCGATGACCTCCGTCATGGCTAGCTCCTCGAGCTCGAACAACACGAACACCTCCCGCTTGTCGGCATCGAGCAGCTCGAGCAGCTGGTCGAGCGTGGCTCGGGCGTCGCGCGCGTGGAGGTCGTCTTGCTGAGATCCCGGAACGGCGACCTCGGTGACCGACACCGGAGGTTTACGACGCGCGTTGCGGCGCCGGTAGTCAGTCGCGCACCGTAATGCGATGCCATAGATCCACGTGCGCAGCGACGACCGGCCCTCGAACTCCGCGAGGCGACGATGAACCACGATGAAGACTTCCTGACACACGTCCTCGATGTCGGGGCGCGCGACGCCGAGCCGGCCGAGCACGCGCCACGCGAACTTCACGTGATCGTCATAGACCGTCACGAACGGCGGGATGCCGCCGCCCGAGGACGTGTCGCTGACGATCGAAGGGCTGGAATCCACGGCTCGTTCCATGAGTGACGCGTCAGCCCCATTATTATGATCAAAAGTGCGCCCACAGGGCGAGCTCGCTCACGAGCGAGGCCGATGCCGGCTGATAGACCGGCACGTCCTGGCCCGCGTCTCGAAACACGAAGCGGGGCCGTGAGAAAGGCACCCACGTGCCGATCCCGATGCGTGCACCGATCGCCAGAGGCCCGTCACGAAGTGACCAGTCCAGCCGCAGCTCTGCCGTCGCATCGACGAGGAACTGCCGCTGGGATTGGTTCTGGTCGTAGCCGAAACCGATCGCCCGCAGCTCGCCGGCCTGTGCGCCGAGGCACGCCGACACGCCAGCGACCAGCCGAGGGCAGAGCGCCGCGCCGCCGGTGAGCTGCAGAAACGTCGCCCCGCCCGGCGCAGCGAACTCGCGATCGCGCGGCCACAGCGTGGCGCTGAGCTCGATCGGCCACACCTGGGGTGGTTCCATCATCGCCGCGACCGCAGCACCGAACCCGAAGCCCGGCAGCATGCCGCGCGACGTGACAGCCGCGACCGCCGCGCCGAACTGCCAGGGCGCGCGGGCTGCGACCACCACGGCACGCGTGATCGTTACGGGCGGCACCGCCACCGCGTCGAGCAGCTCGGGATCGACGATCAAGGCGATCACGAGAACGAGCTTGTCGTCGATCGCGCGACAGTTCGCGTCGGCCTCGTTTAGCTCGCGCTGACCGAGCACGACTCCGTGCGCGTCGGTCGTATGGATCGCGACGCGCCAGCCCGCTGCGCTCGGTGCGATTTCGCCGTCGATCACGAGCGTGCTCCGTGTGACTTGTTTCGGGGAGCCACCGAGCCGTGCGGTGACTGCAGCCGCGAGCTCGTGCTCGCTGATACAGCTCGTGGCCTCCTCACCCCGGAGCCAGCGTAGCGACGCTTGATGCCCGAGGGGAAACAAGGGCGACATCCAGATGATCGCGTAGATTAGCGATCCGAGCATTGCGTTCCTCTACCACACCCCTTGCCGGGCGTTCGGCTATTTCCGGCGCGGGCTCTTCGCCGACTAACTCACTGGCCCACTTCAAGGCCTCGCACGATCACGCCGGAAAGCTCTATCACAAGATCCTGATCGACCATCACGGTCAGGATGACGTCCGGATCTACTGCCGCCTCGGAGCGATTCGCCAAGCGCTTGGTGATCGCAAGAAGGCGCTCGGGATGTTCGGCAAGGCGCTCGAGCTCGATCCGCACCATCGCGAGGCACTGCAGGCGACGATCGATCTGCAAACCCAACAGGCTGATTGGGCGAAGCGCGCCCTGATGGAGACCGCGGACGCAGCCAGAAGACCAAGCTCCTCGACGACAGCGCCACGCTGTAGCAAAGCCGTTTGCAACAAACGCCAAAGGCGGCAGCCCAGAAAATGATGATCAGATCCTGATCCGATCGTTACCAGCTCTGCTGGCGGACGTCGCAGAGCCAGGTGTCGAGTGCGGCGACGGCTTCGGGCGGCGGTTCGCTTGGCAACACCGAGGTCGGCCAGCCGCGGTCGACTTCTTTGACGGCGGTTTCGAGGCGCGTGCGCCAGGTGGCGGCGTGGGCGGGCTCGAGCTGCTGGCGCTCGCCGGTGCGCTTGATCGCCATGAGCTCGTCGAGCTCGGCGGGCACGTAGGCGGCGAGACGAGCGACGTCGGTCTCGAGCACGGCGGTCGCGAGCAAGCAGCGGCCGGTCGCGGCGGTACGAAGCACGTAGAGAGCGCGCTTCGCGGTGGGTTTCTCGTCGAACAGGCGGAGCTGACTCGCGGCGAAGCCGCCGTAGTGCTTCGCGACACGGCGCGAGAGGACGGCCTGGACGAGCGGGCGGAGGGTCGCGAGCAGCGCGAGGTCGCCGCCGAGCGCGAGGGTACCGAGGATGCGCTCGAGGAAGTTGCCGTTGCCCTTGAGGCAGCCGCGTAAGACCGGCGCGAGCTCGTTAGAGCCGTAGTCGAGCTCGACGCCCTCGCGGACCTCGATTCGATCTTCGGGCTCGGAGGTCGGCTCGAGCCCGACGAGCTCGCGGGTCGGCGCGATGTGCACGCACTTGAGATCGAGATCGCTATCGGGCGATGGGAACCCGTACGCGTGCGCGCCGGAGAGATAGACGACGAGGTGATGGCGCTCGGCCTCGCGCTCGCCGACGAACCCGCGCGCGACGCGTTGCTGCACGTCGTTCAACACGCTCCATGGATCGCTCATTATTCGTCGTCGAAGTGCGCTTCGGGAGCCTCGGGCGCGTGCTCGCCCCACGGGCCGGGCGTCAACGTGACCGCGCGCCGAGCAGCCTCCGCACGCGCTTCGCGCAACACGCGATCGGCGGCGACGACGTCTCCGCGCTTCGGCAACGGGCTGCGCTCGCGCGCGTCCTCGAGCTTGGGCGTCAGCGAGCGCGCGAGCTCCATCACGTCGTCCATCGCCATTTCGCCCGCCTTGATGGCGAGCAGCGTCGGGCGCAGGCGGTCCGGCACGCGGACGTCGGGCGTCTCGCCGGAGAGCCAGCGGATCGCGAGGTCGAGCAGGCGGATCAGGTTGTAGGCGTTCTTCGGCCGCAGGTCGCGCGGCAGCGGCAGCTCGTGCTTCGCGGCGACGCGCAGCGAGACCCAGTCGTTCGCGGCGGTAAGGCCCTGGTCGTACATCGAGCGATAGAGCTGCTTGAGATAGTCTCGCGCGCGCAGCACCGCATCGCGCCGCGACGGCGCCTCGACGTGCGCGACATCGGCAAGACGCTCGGCTGTTTCATCGATGCCGAGCGTCGGGTTCTCGCGCAACCACCCGATCACGACCGCGCGATGATCGGCGAGTCGCTGGTTGTGCTCGAGCCGATCGAGCTGCGACAGCGCGTAGCGGCCGAAGCTGCCGTAGATCTCCTGCGACAAGAAGCCATCGCGCATCTCGACGAAGTGCGCGCCGATCGGGTCGACGACCTTCGCGTCGGCGAACAGCATCTCGAGCGTGTTGGGATCGGCGCGCAGCGCCTGGCGCACGGCCTTGCCGAGCTCCCAGTATTGATACGAGCCATCCGCCGAGATCAGATCGAGCGGCGGCTCGACGAGCCCGGTCGTCCACGTGAACGGCAGCACGAACACGCCGCGGTGATCCTCGTCCGAGTCCTCGCGTGCGAGCCCCCATGCACGTGAACCGACGACGGTGTCGATCGCGATGCAGGGCTTCAGGTCGTCCCACGCGGCGGCGCGACGCAGCGCGTAGCGTGCGATGCCGAGCTTGCGTGGCGCGACCTCGACGCGCAGGTAGGTCGCGCGCGCGTCGTCGAGGAACACGACCTCGACGCGTTCGCCATCGTGGCGGGTGACGCGGCCGTAAGCACCTGCCGGCCGGCCATCGCGGTCGACACGTGTCGTGACCTCCGTGCCGATCGGCAGCGGGACGGTCGCGGGATCGAGATCGGTGAGGCCGCCGAGCCGGAGCGTCATGCCGCGACTGTACTGCGGTCCGCGCGCAGATAGTCGGCCAACCGACGCGTCCCGCGCACCGGTGCGACAAGATCGTAGGCTGGGAGCCCGCACCCGCGAGCGAACCGAGCCGACCGAGCCAGCGTGGCACCCGCGCGATCGCCACCGGATCTCGTGTATCGGCGCGCGCGATCGGAATGACCCGATGGCCACGCTCGACGAGCCCGGCCCGACACCCAGTGGCCGAGCGAACCGCCCGCGCCGATCACCACGATATCCACGAGGCTGGGATGCCGCGTAACCGTCTCGCGGTGACGGCAAGTCGTCGCACCTGCAACCTTGCTCCACCTGGCGATGTCAGATCGTGTGCTGCCAGCCTTACTCGTCCATGGCGATCTGGTCTGGAAAGGCTGTCTCGTCGCGTTCGTGGCGCTCGTGTTCTTGGTCGTCGCGCGCGTGCGCCGCTCGCGAGCCCGCGGCTGGGCACGCAGCGTTTCCGCGGCACTCGACCTCCACAGCGACCGCGTCGTCCGCGGCACGCTCGGCGGCGGCACCGCGCGATCACGCTCCACCGGAGACGACCACCACGATCACCGCGACGCGGACCTGTGGATCGCCACGCCCGACGGTCGCATTCCTCTCGTCGGCTCGATCCGCGTGCTCGCCGGCACCGCGACCACCGCCGAGGAGGGCCATGTCGTGGGGATCGGCGACGAGGTCATCGCGCACGGGGCGCTCGAGCGCCGCCCCGGGGTCGCGGATTACCGCAGCGACGCGACCACGTTCGCGCTCGTCGGCGCACCGATCACGCTGTCCGCCCGCACGCCTGCCGTCGTGGTACCGAGACTCGCGGCGGTGTCGATCGCGTTGATCGCCGCGACGAGCCTGTCGATCGGCTACATCGCGGAGCGCGCGCTCGGTGCCGGCTGGCGCGGCGCGTGCGCGTCGGGGCACGCCGATGCCTGCGAGCTCGCGGCGACGATGCCGGGCGGAGCTAGTGCCGGGCGGCTGCTGCTCGCCGTCCTCGATTTCGAGCACCACAACAACCGCGCCGAGGTCGATCATCGCGTTGCGGTCGCCGAGCTCGTCGGCGATTGCGAGTACGCGATGCGGCCACTCGAACAGGCGCAGCTGTGGGACGAGCTGCTCGTGATGGCGCGCCGCTGCAACTCGCCCGTCGAACAGCAGCTCGCGCTCGCCGAGCTCGGTCGATTCGCCGAAGCGGTGACGTTCGCGCCGACAACCCCGAAGTTGCCGCGCCTGCAGCTGCTGATCATGGCCCACGAGTGGATCGCCGCCGGTGACGAGCTCGAGCGCACCGGCCACGTCCACCCGCCACGCACACGGCGACAAGACGTGATGTGCCGCGCCGATCTCTTGCGGGCCTGGGGTGGCGAGACCAGCGCACTCGTGCGCACGCGCACGCTCGGTCATGACCTCGCGGAAGCGCAGGTCTACTATGGCTGGCCATGCGAGCTCGAGACTCGCGCGCTCGATCGCTCGATCGACACCTGGTACGAGTTGGGAACCCCATACGGTGACGCGCAGGCCAGCGAGGTCTACGCCGCGTTCGCCGCACTCGACGACTCCGCGGTCGCAGCGTGGGGAAGTCGGTTCTGGACGTGGCGCTTCGCGCATCACAACATGAGCGCGGCACCGTACCAGCTGGCCGTCGACGACGCGGCCGCGATTCACCGCGCGATGACCGGCGACCTCGAGGGCGCGTACCGCGATGCCGTCGAGATCGACGAGCGCGTGGAGCAGATGGCCTACTACGACCCGAAGAAGGTCCGCGTGCCGCTCACCCGCCAGCTCCTGCTGTACACGCAGTCGACCGCCATTCCGCACGACCTGCCCGACGCGACGGAGGAGCGACACGATGCATGGGCGCACCAGCTCGCACATGTTCTCCTGCGCGATGGCTTGCCGTATCCGACGCACCTCGATCGCCGCACGGGCCAGGCGCTCGATATCGCGCAGATGCTCGGCGACGGTGCGCCGCTCGCCGCGCGGCTCGCCGAGAGCCATCAACTCCGCGATCTCGATCTGATCGCGGTGTTGCCGCGGGTCACGCGCGGGCGCGCGGCGCTGGTCGATGCCGTTCGCTGGATGGTGCCCGACAACGATCCACTCGGCGCGTATGGCTTTCCGTACGTGCCGGCGACCCGCGCGTTCACGCGGCGCTCGGTGCTCGATCTCGCCGGCGATCATGGAGCTGCGGAGCGGTGGGCGGATATCTTCCGCCGCTACGATGCTGCGCTCGCGGACGAGCACACGCTGGTCGCGCTCGCGCTCGCGTCCGCGACCTGACATGCTTAGCCGCGGTGTCCGGTCCTGCCCTGCTCCGCGCGGTGATCGAGCACCCGGATGACGATGCACGACGCCTCGTCTACGCCGACTGGTTGCAGCAACAGGGCGATCCGCAGGGCGAGCTGATCGCGATCCAGATCCAGCTCGCACACGCCACCGCGAACGAGCGTGCCGAGCTGGAGACCCGCGCGAGGGCGTTGCTCGACGCGCACGCCGAGACGTGGACCGCAGCGCTCGGTGACGGCATCAGCCACGTGACATTTCAGCGCGGCCTCGCCTATGCGGCACGCGCGGCGGTGCGAAGCATCATGAACGTCGACGGCCAGTCGCATCGCTTGCTCGACCTGCTCGATCGCGCGCCGATCCGTGACCTCGGCTTCGTCGCACACGATCGCGACGACGACGACGACGAGCCCTCATCACGCCTCGCGGTCGCACGTGACCTCGCCGCCGATCCTCGGCTCGCGCGGGTCGAATTGCTCGCGACCGGTCTGCACTGGGGCGCCGACGGCCTCGCCGCGCTTCTCGGCTCGCCCCACCTCGGCAACCTGCGCGGCCTCCAGATCGCCGACCCCGATTGTCGGGCTTATGCGGGCGAAGCGATCGCAGCAGCGCGGCTGCCCAGGCTCGAGCTCCTCGCGCTGCGCGGTGATTGGCAAGGCGAGATGGGCGACGCCGGCGTCGGCGCGCTCGCACGTGCCGAGCTCCCCGCGTTGCGCGACCTCGCGCTCCTCAACCTCGATTGCGGGGAAGCAGCCGCGCGTGCGCTCGCATCCTCGACGACGCTGACCCAGCTCCAAGGCCTGGATTTCGGCTGGGGCTCGTACAACCCGAACCGGATCGGCCCGAGCGGCGCCGCGGCGCTCGCCGAGTCCGCGAACTTCGCGCAGCTGCGCCGGCTGATCCTCGACTTCAACGGGATCGGCGACGACGGACTCACCGCACTCGCGCGCTCGCCTCACCTCGGCGCGATGCAATATCTCTCGCTCAAGAGCGCGAGCATCACCGATGCCGGCGTGCGCGCGCTCGCCGAGGGTCCTGCGATGCCCGCGCTCGAGCTGCTGGAGCTCACGTTCAACCGCGATCTCACGCACGTCGGCATCGAGGCGCTCGCGGGCTCGGCGCGGCTCGCGACGCTGACATCGCTGTGGCTGCGCCAGACCTCGATCGGTCCCGATGGCGCGCGTGCACTCGCCCGCTCGCCACACACCACCGCGCTGCGCAGCCTCAACTTGCTCGACTGCAAGCTCGGCGACGAAGGAGCCCAGGCGTTGTTGGATTCGCCGCACCTCGACGGCCTGACCGAGCTGCAGCTCTCCGGCAACAAGCTTTCCGATGACATGCGCAGCGCGCTGCATGCCCGCTGGGGCGCCGCGGTCCGCGCCGACCGCTAGCGCTATATCGACCGCGCGGTCGTACGCTGGCGTCGACTTGTCGTCCGCTACTAGTGCGCGACGGCGTCGAGCTGCGCGCGTGCGAACGAGGCGCGAGCATCGAGGTTCAGCCAGTCGCCGTCGTGCGGCTTGTCGCCCCACTTCGCGAGCTCGGCCTCGGCAGTCTTCAGCTCGGACTGCGCGGCGGCGTGATCGATCTCGCTGGCGGGCTGTGCGCGCTCGACGAGGATCTCGACCGCGCCCTGCGGATCGATCCGCAAGTAGCCGGTCGACACCGCGTAACGCGCGCGCGCCTTCGTACCGATCGTCAGCACGCCGGCACGCAGTGCCGTCAGCATCGGGACGTGTCCCGGCAACAGCTCGAACTCGCCGAGGTCACCGGGAGCCTGGAGGCTATCGGTGTCGGTGTGCGCGATCACGCCGCG
>JBDUAS010000370.1:0-6062 GCA_040004535.1 Deltaproteobacteria bacterium | reverse complement strand
GATCGTCTGGCACCAGCGGGCGAGCGTGCTGTCGCCGCGGAACGACGGCAGCGCGCGAAAGATCGCGATGAACGCATCCTGAAGCAGATCCTCGAGCTCGCGGTTCGAGCCGAGCACGCGAAACAGCGCGTGATGGACGGACTGTTTCTGCGCCTGGAACAGCTCGCGTTGCGCGGCACGGTCGCCGGCACC
Source organism: Deltaproteobacteria bacterium (assembly GCA_040004535.1). GTDB lineage: Bacteria > Myxococcota_A > Polyangia > Haliangiales > Haliangiaceae > JABFXX01. The sequence continues at coordinate 5,870 of JBDUAS010000370.1, read as the reverse complement.
GGCGCGTTGCGCCAATGCGACGTCGAGCTCGCGCGGATTGCGTGCGGCCATTCCCACGGTGCTCTAGTGGGAGGTCAGTACAGAAAAGTCGCAACTATCCCGGCGCAAAGTCGACACCTACGATCACCGACAGCACGGCCCCGATCCTTGGAATCTCGAAGACTTGAGCGGGTGAATCGAGCTTGGTGTACGTGGTGTTCGTGACAAGCCCCTCGACGGCGAGCTGACCGCCGAGGAACCACGCGCCAAAACGATAGCGCGCGGCCACTCCGCCGCGGAGCGCGGGTGAGAAAGCCTCCTCACTGCGAGGCACCGTCATCATCATCGGCATCGGCATCGTTCGGGTCTCGGTCCCGCTCATCGCCGAGCGCTCGAAGCCGAACGCGACCCACGGTCCGACCTCCCAGCGAGCATCGAGCTTGGCATCCCAGCTCGCGAGCGCGAGCACCGACCAGTTCGACCACCGGCCATGAAACCCGGCCTGATCGACGGTCGCCGAAGCGCCGCCATCACCGATCGCGCCAAACCGCCAGCCTTCGTCGCGCCATGGCCGCAGCGCGAAGCTGCCGCCTAAGCGCAGCGCGACATTGCTATCGAGGCCGTACTCGAACCGCGAGCCGATCAGCGCGCTGACCCGGAGCTCCACACCCTCGTTCGGATCCACCGGCTCGTCGTGATGAACGTGGCGATGAGGCTTCTCGATGATCGTGGCGGCCGGCAGCGCCGGGAGCCGCAGCATCGTCTTCACGCTGAGTGCGGCCGCGGCCGCTGCGAGCGCATCGAGCGCGCCGGCCGGGGCTTCGCGCCGTTCGACCCGATCGCCCTCGCGATCGAGGACGACGAGCTCCGCGCCTTCGCGCCAGATCACGTAGCGCGCACCGGCATCGGTGGCCTGCTTCATCGCCGCCGCGATATCTGCGGGTGCGTTCGGGGCCGCGACGACGTCGATCAACCACGGCTTCAGCGAGTCCGCGATCGCAGCGCGGAGCTGGATGTCGCCGTCGGCGACCACGGCGCGCGGACCCGCCGACGCGACCCTCGCGATCAGCACGAGCACGAGCACGATTAGTCGTTGGGGCACGGATCGGTCGCGGGACTATCCCACGTGTAGGCGACCGAGCGCAGGATCGAGACGCGATCCAGGATCGCGTGATCGGTCTCGTCGGTGCGCGAGCCGTACGGGTAGGCGAACGCCGAGATCGTGAACCCGTCGTCGCGCAGGTGATCGATCGACGGTTGGATCTCGCCGCTCATGTACGAATCGAGCCCGCGCTGCTCGACGTAGACCGGTCCGCGAAAGTGCTTCACGCTGTGAGCCTCGATGTCGTGGCCGTCGCGCGCGAGGTCGTGCAGGGACGCGCGATCGACCGCGCTCAATTGATCCCAGAACGCGACGAAGAACGTGATCCGCGCGTTGTATTGCTGGAACAGCGGGCGCAGCGCGACCCATTGCTTGACGTACGCGTCGTCGAACGAGTAGGCGAGGCCGCCGCCGCCTGGGCGCACGCCGTTTGCCATGTCGGCGTAGGTCACGAACGCGAGGCCGCGGCTCTGTGCGCCGGCGAGGACGTGCTCGATCACGTCGGGTTGGATCGTGACGCCGGGGTCGTGGTTATAGAGCTCGAGCACCTCGCCCCGATCGCGCGCGCGGTCGAGCCCGGTGTCGATGCTCGCGTTGTCGATCCGCGCGTAGCTGTCGATGTCGATCGCACAGTGAACCTTGCGGCCGTCCCAGTTGTAGAACGCCGAGTCAGCTCGCCCGACGTCGTAGTGGCAGGCTGTGCTTGCTGCAGCGACGAGCAGTAGTGGTAGGGTCCGCGCGTGCGAACGTCGGCGGTGCTGTTGCTGATCGCGTGCGGCGCGCGCGGTGCGGCCGCCGAGCCACGAGACTTCGTCGCGCGACCGATCGTCCTCGCACCGGGGCAAGTCGAGGCCGAGCTCGTGATCGAGACCAACCTCGCGCCGAGCGGCGGCTTCGCGCGGCCACTGTCGTTCGCGCCGGACGCCTGGATCGGCATCACGCAGCGGCTCACGCTCGGGCTCGTTCACAGCGACCCGAGCCTAGACCGAATCGTGCCCGGTGCCAGCATCTGCGTGCGCCGCGATGACTTCCTGTGTGACGGCGTTTACCGCGGCGGTGGCGTCGACGCGCGCTACCTCGCGTACGACGATGCAGAGTGGGCGATAGCGCCCCGTTCGCGGTTCTTGATCCGTGACTTCGATCCGGTCAAGCCGGCACTGCTCGTCGGTGGTGAACTGCGTTGGCACCACGGGCGCTTTGCGATCAGCGGCGATCCATATCTCCAGCTCGGGCTCGGTAATAATGATCGCGGGAACCGCGCCGAGCTGTGGCTGCCTATCGTGCTGGCGGTGCAGCCGACTTGCCGCTGGGTGTTCGAGCTCCATAGCGGCTGGAACAGTGATGTTGCGGTCGCGAACGACGGCTGGCACATCCCGGCCGAGCTCGCCGTACGCGCCGCAGCGACGCCGCATCTCGATGTCGGTGCGGCGTTCGGGTTCACGAGCATCCTCGGGCCGCAGAACAACCCGAAGCAGCGCGTCGCGTTCATCTCGATCGGCTGGCGCAGCTAGCACGTCGCCGTCAGGGCTTTGCGCGGCCGTAGACGGTCGATCCGTCGCGCAACACCAGGCCCAAGCAGGTCGTTCCCGCGGCATCGTCGAGCCGCGCGAGTGGAACCATCTCGTCGACTGTCAACCGTTCGCCGACCCACTCGCACGGCTGGCATGCGAGTCCTTCCGCGATCCGGATCTCGTCATCGACGAGCTTGATGTCGCGACCGTTCGCGCCGCCCTGCGCGGCCATCGCGCGATGTCTGCGCAACAGCGCGAGCAGCTCCGGCTTCGTCTTCCCGACGGGCGTGCACGCCTTCACCGGCTCGTCGTGACAGCCCGCGACGAGCGCGAGCAGCGCCAACCACCTCATGTGCGGCGACGGCGGCGCAGCACGAGCGCCAGGGCCAGGCCGACCATTCCGAGCAACGTCCGGCCATCACCACCACCGACGTTGCAACCGCCGCCCGATGGCACGCACAGGTTCTGCGCGCCGACCAGCGCGCACGAGAAATCTTCAGGACACGCATTCGCGTCGTCGCACGCCTGCGTGCAGAACTGCGTGTTGTCCTGTTTTGCGGCGCAGATGTTGCCGTGGCAATCGCTGTTGTTGATGCAGTTATCGCCGGTCGCGCCGAGCGCGATCGTGACCGCGAGATCCTTCTTCGTGATGTTGCCCGCGAGATCGATCGCCTGGACCTCGAGCATGTACGTGCCCTCGGGCTGGTTGTTGACCTGGATCGAATACGTCGAACCCGCGGGCGAGGTGCTATCGCCGACGTCCTTCGTGTTCAACAGCACGTCCACTTGATCCATCGCGGTGTCGTCCGTCGCATCTGCGGTCACGACGAACGAAGGCGGCAACTTCACGTTGTCGCCAGGCGTCGTCACGTTCAGCGTCGGCGGGGTCGTCTCCGTCGGACGCAGACCGACGAACTGGGTCAGCCGCAGCGCCGAGTCCGTGACCTGGCCGGTGCCGGTCGTCGTGCAGCTGCAGTTGTTCGTGTTCTGCGCATCGGTGCCGCACTGCGAGCTCGCGGCCGTGAAGCTCTTCATGCCCGCGGTCGCGAACGGCACGTACGACATCGTGTCGGGCGATGAAATCTCGTGCTCGAGCGACAGCAGGTGACCGACCTCGTGGGCGACCGTCGCGCACAGCTCGTCGTTCGGCTTCGCGATGCCGATGTGGTTGTGCGCGAAGCTGAACGCGATGCCCTTCTCGGTGACACCGCAAAAGTTGTCAGCCGCCGCGACGCCGAGGATCCCCGAGCTCGCGCTCCAGCCCGTGCTCGCACCGTCGCCACCCACCACCGCTTCGACGTAGTTGCCCGACGTCGGCTCGGTCTCCGTGATGATGAGGTCGTACGGTTTGTACTGGGTCTTCACGCACTGGACGATGTAGTTCCAGTCGAAGTTGGCGTCGATCGGCGGGATCACGGCGTTCATGTGCGCCTTGCCGTCGCCCGACGCGATCACGTTCGCAGTGTTCGTCGCGGCGTCGGTCATCCCGTTCGTGACGTTGTAAGTGCCACCGTTACGGTTGAGGTAGATCGTCCGCACCATCGTCGCTGGCGCGCTGTACAGCGCCGCGTTGGGCACCGGCTGCCGGATCGTGGTCGTGCCGCAGCTGTGCGCGTCCCGGATCAAGTTGCCGTTCGCGTCGGTATGAGGGCGTGCGAGCGCCGTCGAGCTGACGAGAAGGACAACCCAAGGCGCTTTCGGCATGGCATGCACTGTACTAGATTCCGCCCCCATGTCCGACGACGTCTTGCTGCCAGCGCCTATCGCGAAGCGCCGTACCTTCGCGATCATCGCGCACCCCGATGCGGGCAAGACCACACTCACCGAGAAGCTGCTGCTGTTCGGTGGCGCGATCCAGCTCGCAGGCGCGGTCAAGGCGCGCGGCGATCGCCGGCGCGCGACCTCCGACTGGATGAAGGTCGAGCGCGAACGCGGCATCTCGGTGACGACGTCGGTGATGACGTTCGACTACTCCGACTGCACGTTCAACCTGCTCGATACCCCGGGCCACCAGGACTTCTCCGAGGACACCTACCGCACGCTCACCGCGGTCGATTCGGCCGTGATGGTGATCGACGCCGCGAAGGGCATCGAGAGCCAGACGCGCAAGCTGTTCGAGGTGTGCCGGCTGCGCGACGTGCCGATCGCGACGTTCATCAACAAGATGGATCGCGAAGGCCGCGAACCGTTCGAGCTCCTCGACGAGATCGCACACGACCTCCAGCTCGAGGTCACGCCGGCGAGCTGGCCGATCGGCTCGGGCCGGACCTTCCTCGGCTGCTACGACTTGTTCAACGACAAGCTGCACCTGATGGAGCGCAGCAAGGGCGAGTACCTGCAGGAAGCCATCGAGATCTCCGGTCTCGATGACCCGAAGCTCGACAAGCTGCTGCCCGAGACAGCGGTCGCGAAGCTTCGCGAGGACGTCGCGATGGTCCGCGCGCTGTGCCCGAAATTCGACCACGAGATGTACCTGGCCGGCCACCAGACCCCGGTGTTCTTCGGTAGCGCCGTGAACAACTTCGGCGTTCGCGAGCTGCTCCAGGGCGTCGCGAAGCTCGCCCCGCCGCCGCGCGCGCAACCGGCGCGGGAGCGCAAGGTCCAACCGACGGATCCGAAGGTGACGGGCTTCGTGTTCAAGATCCAGGCAAACATGGATCCGAAGCACCGCGACCGCATCGCGTTCGTGCGGCTCGCGTCCGGTCACTTCACGCGCGGGATGCGGCTGACCGTGCCGCGGACCGGCAAGGTCCAGAGCGTGCACAACGCGATGGTGTTCCAGGCGAACCAGCGCGAGCTCGCCGAGGATGCATGGGCCGGCGATATCGTTGGCATCCCGAACCACGGGACGTTGCGGATCGGTGACGCGCTGACCGAGGGAGAAGAGCTCCACTTCACGGGCATCCCGAGCTTCGCGCCGGAGTTCCTGCGCCGGGTTCGCGCCGACGATCCGATGAAGGCGAAGCACCTCGGCCGCGCGCTCGAACAGATCGCGGAAGAAGGTGCCGCGCAGGTGTTCAAGCTGTTCCTCGGCTCCGACTTCGTGGTCGGCGTCGTCGGTGCGCTTCAGTTCGACGTGCTTGCCGATCGAATTCGCCACGAGTTCGACGTGCCGTGTCACTTCGAGGCGACCTCGTTCGAGATCGCGCGCTGGGTCGACGCCGACGATCCGAAGCTGATCAAGAAGTTCGCCGACGCGAACCGCGACAACATCGCCGAGGATCACAGCGGCGCGACCGTGTTCCTCGCGCGCAACGACTGGCAGCTCAACCGCGCGA